>NC_015408.1:600000-900000 GCF_000204135.1 Chlamydia pecorum E58
TGGCTTGATGCCTGCACTTTTACCCCCCATCGGGATGGGTTTGTTGCCACTGTCGTCCAGGTGGCTCCATTTGCTATTAACACTGTGCTGCAATTGGGGTTGTAGCGGTACACATCAGAGATACACGATAAAGAAATACTATAAAAATCTGGAGCATGATGGGAGGTTTTATCGAACTTTATTCCTGCAGGAACTGAGACATTCATTAAATGGCCATGCCCGAAGGCTCTGCCTTCGGTGTTTTTCTCTTTAAATCTCCCTTGATTGGCATAGGCAACTTCCGCTTTAACAAAGGGAATGAGCTTCTTAAGATTTAAGATTCTGGAAGAGAGCACCACAGGGAAATTTGCTTCAAGTTCTCCTAGCCAGCCGTTATTGCTCCATCCTGCCTGGGCTGTCCCCAGGGAGGTATAGTTTGTTGTTAGGCGTTCGTTACTTCTGCAGTAGCTTGCTCTTGTTGCCATCGAAGCAAAAAGATTAGAGATATTAAAGAAGGGCTTTGTAAATCCTGTGTAGGCAGTGATGACATACACTTTAGATTTGTCATTAGCAACGAGGTAATCCTTGGATTTTGCAAATAGCTGGCCAAAACCGAAGCCAAACACGGAATCCGCAAGGGTTTGCGTATTGGCATGAAGAACATAACCCCCACTGATATGTCTATAGCTACGCGCAGCTTGCGTATGGTTGCAGTGGAAGAAGCTGGAAATTCCTATTAAGCACAGCCCCTTCCCATAGGGAAGCCCTCGCGAGCAGGTTTCCATCACTTGATTGACTGCGCGTAGATCTACGATGTTCCCCCATAGGCTATTAGGAACTAAAGGAGCTAAACGCTCAGGGCCGGGAATGAAGCTTGTTTTTGTCCAAGTGGCGGTGAGGGTTTGCGTATTTGCTGGTGTCCCTGGAGATGTTTCTAGCTTCCAGGTTCCCTGGTATCCATAGGGAGAGCTTGTCGCTCCTGTGACTGTAGTGATATCAGTTGCATTTATATTAGGTGGAGGATTCGTATTTCCTGTAAAAGTTGCAATTGTATACTCCACAGTATTTTCATTGAGTAATTCATGATTTTCGTAAAAAGTCCCAGAACTATCTACAAAGGTTATAGGACCTGTGACGCTAAGTTGCCCTGAAGTTGAAGCGATTTCCACAGCAGCAGAATTATTCTCTCCCAAAGAGGCAAGGTTAATCGCTAGATTAGATAAGGTGATGCCACCGTTTGTATTTTGTTGGTTTGTTGTGCTTAGAGTGGTTCCTAGATCCATCACTACAGTAGACCCTGAATTTTGAGTGAAGGAATAGACTTTAAGAACAGCCCCCTTTTTTAAAATAAGGGACCCATTTTCGAAGGTGACTTGCTGATTGATTGTGGAGGTTACGTTGTTTTTTTCCGCAGCTTCGTTAGGAGGTAATTTTTCTCCAGAAAATACGATATTTCCTTGGTAATTTCCTGAGGAAGGATTGATAGTAAGAGCTGCAGGTTGTGCAGGGGGTTGGGGTGCTGTCGTAGAAATATCCGTAGTTATAGGATCATAGAAATATATAGAATTTCCTGCAGAGGCTGCAAGTGTAGAGAATGTAGCTCCCTCGTTAAAGTGGATAGCATTATGAGTGCTAGTTGTCCCTGTATTTGTAGTTGTATTTACAGTCAGGTTGTGATCAAAAATGATATTTCCTGCGTTTGCAGTAAGAGCTAAGGTGCCAGAATTGGCTACTGAGATCGCCCCTCCCTTTGCAGAAACGTTCCCGATAAATTGTGTAGAGCCATTGTCAGAGATGACGATCTTCTTAGCATAGATCGCCCCTCCTTCAGAAGCAGCGCAGTTTCCTTGGAAAGATAAAGAAGTTTGTCCCGTACATGTTAACGTAGGATCCGTAGTTGTTCCGCTACCAGTGCCACCACCTGTAGGAGCCTGCGGAGCTATGCAATAAATCGCTCCTCCGAATCCTCCAGTAATTGTAATGTTGGTTTGGGGCTGGGTTGAGGTTGAAGATAGGGTTATGTTGCTTGCTGGAGAGGCTGTGTTATTTGCAAATAGGATATTGCTGTTGTTAGAGAATGTTAAGTTCCCTAGAGAGTAAATCGCTCCTCCGGTAAGTGCACTGTTATTTTGGAAAGTGATTTTTCCAGAGTTGGCGCTTGCTGTTAAGCTTCCTGTGCTTGAGGTTCCTGTTCCTCCTGCAGGAGGATACGTACCAAGGTATATAGCCCCACCGTAATACGCAGCACCGTTACTTAAAAACGTTTGCGGAGCAGTGTTATTCACTAATTTTACAGGCCCCACACTAGCTAAAGCTCCTCCGAAAGAACTAGAAGCATTGCTGTCAAAAGAACAGGAAGTAGTTGTTCCTGTAATTGTTAAGCTTGCAGCATTAATTCCTGCTCCAGGACCTGCAGAGCGATCTTGTTGAAAGAGAATAGTTTGGTTGTCTTTAAAGATCACAGGGACTGTCGAATAGAGCATAGCAGAATTCGCTTTGACAGTATTGCTGGTTCCTCCAGTTCCTGCCTCCGTGGAGGTTAGTGTGTGGCTATTAATGAAGAGTATGTTCTTAAAATTTAAAAGGGTTAAAGGAAGGGTGAGATCTGTAACAGAGTCGCTAATTGCTGCGCCGTTAGAAGCAGAGCGAATTTGGTTAAAAGATAGGGTATACCCTTGTCCTAAGATGGTAAAATAGCCTGCTTTATTTGAGAAACAGCTTGATGATGTTTCGGAAATGGCATTATCTATATTGGAAATTATCAGATCTCCGGAGAATATCGCTGTAGTTCCTTCAGGATTAGAAAGCGTAGTATAGGGAAAGACACGCCCTTCTTGTCCGTTGAAATTTTTAGATGGGATGGGGATAGTCTCAGCAAAAACAGGAGAGGTAAGCGAGAATGCTAATGAAGAGCAAATAAAAAACTTATGAAAGGACATGTCTATTTTCATTAACAATGAAATCAGATAGCCCTACCCATAGTCAAAAAATAGTAAAAAAGCAATAACCTTTAGAAGAAAGATTTAAATCTTATCTCTGATATATAGTGTACTTAAAATTTCAAAAGGCTTTTTTTAGAAAAAAAAGCCTAGGATCTAAGAATTCCCCATACTAAAAATGAAGGTTACCATTCTTCATCATCTTCCTCAAGTTCTTGACTAGGACCTTGAGAAGATTTGCTTAGTTTAGTTTTTTTCTTGCCAAGTGTTCCAGAGAGTTTGGCGAGGAGGGATTTTTTCTTACTTTTGCTTGGGTCCCCGCTTCCTTCCGTTTTTGAGAGAACCGTACGGATTTTTTCTGTTACATTTGAACCTGATGACGCTAAGGATAGTTGTGATGAGGACAAGGTAGATTGAAGTTGTTGTTTCTCACTATCTAGTTGATTTTTGTGACTTTGTAAAGCTGAAGACTCGCTCTCTAATTGTTGAATCTGTTGTTCTAGTTGTTGTTTCATTGTTTCTAAATTGAAGAACTGTTTTTGGAGTTCTTCTTTTTTCTTTTGTTCTTCTTCAAGAGAGGAGCGTAATTGTTCTAGTTGTTGTTGTTGTTGTTGAGTAGATTGGTCTAGCTGTTTTTGGAGTTCTTCTTTTTTCTTTTGTTCTTCTTCAAGAGAGGAGCGTAATTGTTCTAGTTGTTGAATTTGATTTTCTAATGCTTTTGAGCTGCTTTCTAAATTAGCGAGTTCGTTTTTGAGTTGTTGTTGTGTATGGATTTCGTTTTGCAGGGAGGTTTGCGCATTTTGCAACTCTACAAGTTTTTGTTGAAGCTCAGCTTCTTTTGCTTCTAGATCTTGTTGGTTGTCAGCTAATTGTGCTTCTGTTTCTTTTCGATCCCATTCTTGCTGTTCTAGTTCATTTTGAAGATCAACGTAACATTGATAAAACGCAGAATAGTTCTCATGGAGCGTGTCATATTCTTTTTTGAGATTCTCCTGATCTTCTACTAACTCATTATACTCATCTATAAGCTCGTTATATTTAGCTAGGAGTTCATTATTTTGCCCATCGAGGAAGGCATTCTCTAACTTCAGCACGACGGTTTCTCTAGAAACACGTGAATCTATCCCTTTAGTCACAGCATATAGGGAGAAACATAACGACAAAACAATCAATACAGCTCCCGTAGCAAAGATTGGAATCACTATAGAGCTAGGGAGAAAACAAAGAAGAACCCCCAAAAAAGCTACAGCTACAAGGAGTAGCCCTAGGACTCCAAGAGCTAGAAACGTAATTTTAGAGGTTGCAAAGCGTGTGTAGCAAGGGGAGGTGTCCGTTTTACATGGCGGGATATATGTCGAAGAAGGCGGAGGAGGGAAGTCACTGGGAATTTCCTCCAAAGGCAGACCTTCATACTCAGATTCAGGAACAGTGGGAATCCCAGGAGTCACGTGCTTACGAGATGATACTTCTTCTATACTATGAGAATTTCCTTCATAGCTTGATGAATAAACAGAGGATGGTGAAGTCGTCATAACTTTTTTACCTTAGTAAAAGATTTTTAAATTTTTTTGAAGGAACCAGAAAAAGCTTTATCTTTTGCAAGCAAAGCCCAAGGACAAGAACTCCTTGAGCAACAAAGAAGTCTTCATCGAGAAATTAAAAAGTTGAGGGGTGTTCTTAGGAAAAAGGTAAAAAATGCACTTAGAATGCTTTGTAAGCGCGCTATTCTGTTCGGGGGGGGGGGGGGTAATAAGTCTTGCATGAGATGCTTTATGATTAAAAGGATCTATTAAAGTGGAAAAAGTTTATTTTGTTTTTTTTTGAAAATCAAGAAAAGATTTCTTTCTAGTTTATATTGCCTTCCTATTCATAATAGAAACCTAGAGAGAAAACTTCTTTGAAGAGTCTTAAAATATTCTTTATTTTGAATGGGACTTTGTATCTATCTTAGCTATGGTTCTTGCTTTGGTAAGCTTCTTGTTGCTTAGGGAGTTTTTACCTCCCCAGGTGTTTTTAAAAAAAAGCTTTTTGGAGTTTTAAAAACTCCATCTTTGGGATAAGCTTTAAATCTTTTTTATGAAGAATGGCGCTTTTCCCTATGGGTAAGGTTGACTTCCTTGTGAATAGACATGTCTTTTCATAAATTTTTACTTTAACAGGCTCTCCTAACTCTTTTTGCTAAGGGGATCCCAAGCCTCAAAGTGTGGGTATGTATAAAAACATCCTTAATATCTTTTCTAGACTAGCTCTTTGTCCAAAAGAGCTTTTCAAGAGTAGTGGTAGATAGGGTTAACCTTTACATAAAATCTTTTTAAGACTCTTCAAAGAAGTTTGCTCTCTAGGTTTTTATTATGAATAGGAAGGCAATATAAACTAGAAAGAAATCTTTTCTTGATTTTCAAAAAAAACAAAATAAACTTTTTCCACTTTAATAGATCCTTTTAATCATAAAGTATCTCATGCAAGACGTATTCATTCCCCCCCCCCCCCCGAACACAAACCCCTCCGAGCACAACGAGCGTAACCTCTTCTTGCTGTTCCCGTCTTGCGGCTTCTAAAGTTACGTTTCTTGTTCTAGGAAATCTGGAGTTACTACTTGCAACTGTAGCCCTTTTAGGGAGTCTTCTTTTTGGTTTCTCTGAGTATATAGTGGTAGCAA
Source organism: Chlamydia pecorum E58 (assembly GCF_000204135.1). Lineage (NCBI taxonomy): Bacteria > Pseudomonadati > Chlamydiota > Chlamydiia > Chlamydiales > Chlamydiaceae > Chlamydia > Chlamydia pecorum. Next base: position 605,578 of record NC_015408.1, read on the forward strand.
TCTCTACTGTGGTAGCTGTACTTATTATTCTGACGTTATATTTCTCCTTACATGTTGTGAATAAAAACGAGGCATGGGTAGTTAGTTATAATGAGCTAGCTGGGGAGAAGGAGTCTCTTGAAGCTAAGTGTCGAGAGTTGGGTGAAGAGAACGAGTCTGTCAAAAGTTTAAACTCTCGTTTAGAGGAAAAGAAAAAACATAGCCTATCTGGTAAAGTCACATCATTGGGGAGCAAAGTTTCCAAGCATTTCTAGGGATGTTTTTATTTAGCGAGGAGCTCTTTAAAAGAGGAGTTTGCTTCCGCAGCTGAAGTTAAACATTCGGGAGTTTTTACGGAGTTCTCCTGAGAAGTTTGCTGAGATCCCCACGTGGCGGTTCACTCCTTTATATCCAGAGGCAAGAAAGATCCAAGCGTGTTCTCCAAGAGCCACACTAGGGGTGAGCCAAGAAGCTTGGTTGATCGCTAGCATTGTGGCTCCTGTAACCGCTTCATGGTAGAGATCTTGAGAATAGGCGACTTCAAGTTTGTAGAGGGTTGGGTAGTGTTTGGAGCGCTTCTCGCAAGTGATGCCTATGGGTAAGGAGACATGCCTTATCGAGCTCTCTTCAAAATGGCGGGCTTCTGGGTTGTCTTTTTCTTCAAAGGCATTTTGTTTGGATTCAAATGCTTGGAGCTTGATAAAGGGCCGCATAGAGCTGAAAAGTCGTGTTTCAGAAAACATCCACGGAAGTGCTGCAGAAAGTTCTCCAGATCTGCAGAGGTTTCCCCAGGAGGCAGAGCCTTTAGAGGTAAAGGTTTTGTAAGCGGTTTTTAAGGCTTGGGAGCCTTCCGCATAGCCGAAGCTTGCGGTAATGTGGATCCATGGAGAGGAGATCTTCCCATAGGCAGCATGGATATGGGTAGTGGCTTTACAGGAGTTTATGAAGTTGTCATGGCTTTTGCTAAAGATCTGAGCAACAAGGCCTCCGATCATGTTCCCTTCGTAATGTAGATGTAATCCCGAGAGATGTCCCCAGCTATTATGATGGTAGGTGTTTCCAGGAATCTGGGTATAGAAGAGATTCGAGAAGGAGGCCCCCCATAATCCCATTAGGGTTTGTGAAGCTCCCACATCTAATGTATGGATATGATCTTGAACTGCACGTAGGTCCATGGCTATTCCCCATAGGGTATTAGGAACAAGGGAAGCTTGCCGTTCCGGATGGGGAAGATACCCTGTCTTTTCCCAAATAGCTTTTAGAGAAGTCTGTGTTTCAGAATCTTCCCAAAAGAGCTTCCAGGTTCCCTGATATCCATAGGGAGAGGAAGTGTCTCCCTGAGGGTCGAGGTGGAACTTTGTCCTTTCGCTAGAGGAAGGGATCTTGAGAAGAGGAAAGGTTACCTTGGGGTGGTTTAGGAGGTCGTGGGTTTCATAAAAATTTTCCTCGGAGGTATTGAGAAACTTAAGATTTCCCGAGAGCTGGAGTTTTCCTTGGGGGGTAGTGACATTTACATGTGCAGAGCGTGAGCCATCAAGAGAGCTTAGGGGAATCGCAAGTGCCTGTATAGAAATTCCTTCTTGGGGATTATGGAGGTTTGTTGTTGCGAGTGAGGTGCCGATCTCCATGATCAACAATGACTCTTGAGCTTGGGAAAAAGAAGAGACATGGAGTTGGGCTTCCTTTTTTAAGGAGAGGGTCCCCCCTGCGAGAACCACTTTATGATGGAGAGTAGAGGTGAGATTTTCAGGGAGAGCACGCTCCTTAGGAAGGAGTTTTTCTCCTGAAAAGAGAAGCGTTCCTATATAAGCTTCTTGTGGCGTTTGGGGATTGAGAGTAAGTGTAGGTAGAGGTGAGGTTTGTCGTGGGGCTTCACTTGTAATAGGATCAAAAAAACAGATCGTAGAGTGCTTTCTTGCCTGTAATTTGGAGAGCTTCGCTTGGGAAGCAAGATGTATAGCATTATGGATCCCCGTTTGAGATGAAGTGTTTCCTTGAAAGAGTATATCTCCAAAATCTGCAGAGAGCTGAAGTTCTCCCGAGGGTTGTATTGCAATCGCGCTTCCCTTGGAGGCGTGATTGTCTATAAATATTGTAGGTCCTGTAGAAGCGATCGTCAGCTGATGAGCACATATTGCCCCACCATAGGAATCTGCGAGATTCCTAGAGAAGCTGCTATAGTGATTTTTAGATAGGGTAAGTTTTGAAGGGGTATAGATCCCTCCTCCGCAGCCTTCTTTGGAGGATGTTGAGGAGGCGGTGTTTCCTTGTAGGGAAAGATAGGTATTTCCTGAGAGTGTGAGCTCCCCAAGGGTGTAGATGGCTCCTCCACTTTGTGCTTTGTTTTGAGAGAGGATCACACTAGAGGCGTTATTTGAGATTTCAAAGGGCCCTTCAAGGTAGATGGCTCCCCCATGATTTTCTGCAGAATTCTGGGAAAAAAGAAGAGGAGAGAAATTTTCGGAGATCTCTCCTGAGGAGAGAATCGCCAGAGCTCCTCCGTGATTTTGTGTCGTGTTGTTCTCGAAGTTTAGAGAGCCTAAGGTATTTTGTATGGAGAGGTTAGGAGCATAAATCGCTGCTCCTGAGCCTAAAGAGCATGTTTGTAGAAACTTTAGATAGCAGTTGTTAACAAAGTGTACAGGGCCCTCAGAGTAGATCAAAGATGAGGAGCTAGGGGTTTTGGAGATCCAACAGTGAGTAAAGGATAGGGTATCAAAAGAGGAAAAAGTCACGGGAGAGAGGGAGGTTTGATGGATAACAAGCCCTTGCGAGGATGCATTTAGATAATGGAAATGTCCTGAATAGGAGTTTCCTAAAAAGCTTAGAGGCCCTTGGGTATTGGTAAAGCAGCTCAGAGGATGAGGAGATTGTGAGCTATCTAAATGGGAGAGAACAAGATGATCTTGAAGTGCGAATGTTGTGCCTTCGGGAGCTTCCCACAGGGCATACAGTGAGGGAAGATTCTGCCTATCTATAGGGATTTCTAAGGGAGATATCGCCAGCAGAGAAGAACTCAGAAATAACCAACAACACGGTAGAGCTTTATGCATAATCGCCCTCAGAAGTTTCTTGTATACATAGAAGACCTGAGCAAATAAAGCAATGCTGAGCGAGGGTTCCCCGCATGCATGTGTATTTGGATGTTTTAAGAGGATAGAATTTTCTCTCAAAGAGAGAAAAAGATCGGCAGCTAGATGCCGATCTTTTAGGAGAGTTAGAAGAGAATTTTCATGCTGACGCTGCCGTGGTATTTCTGTGCGTTATGTCCTAATTCACAGGTGGCGTTTCCGAAAAGCTCCACGCGATGGAAGAGAACATAGTGGTTTGTAAATTGCACAAGAACAGCTTGAGGCTCTAGGTCTAACATTTCTGCTTTCCAGGAAATCCCGTTGGAAAGGAGGGAAATTTCCCCATGGGAGTGCTTACGAAAGACATTGGGAACATACGCTAAAGAGAAATTCATAGAGTTTCTTGCTTTGTATCCGTGTCTTTCGAACTTTATCCCTGTAGGGATCCACAGGCTCATCAGACGCATATCATCGAAACTTCGTGCTTCCTCTCCAGATTCTTCGAATGCCTGCTGGTCATAGAACACTCCTTGAAGCTTGATAAAGGGAGTAATTCTACATGGGGATCTTGGATGTCCTCCAGTAATGGGGACTCCTGTAGCGAACTCTCCAGACCAACACGTACTCAACCAGGGACTTTCCTGGGAATCCGTAAAGGTGTAGTGGGTTTTTAGGGTATGAGAAGTTCTGCTGAAGCTAACTTTTGCAGAACATAGTGTTGCTAATGTCGCCTCATCTGTAACTTGTGCATATACAGAGCCAAATTGCGTTACAGAGAGATTTTGAGATACAGAAAAATCCTGAGATTTTCCAAAGATCTGCCCTCCAGAAATCCCTAAGAGGTGGGAGGAAAACAGCCGGCAGTTCAATCCTAAAACCCCGCCGAGGCTTTCGTATCTATGGCTTTCTTTATCCCCATCGTTGTGCTCAAAGTAATTGACAATTCCTGAAGACCAGACTCCTAAGGAGGAAAAAGGATTTTCAACACTAGACTCTATGAGGGAAAAAACAGCACGCATGTCCATGGCTACATCCCAAGCACTCGTCGGCACTAACGTTCCCTTACGCTCGGGATGTAAAACATAGCCTGTGGGTTCCCAAGTAATTGAAGCTTTTTTTATGGCAGCTTCTCCCTTAGGATCTTGGGTATCCTTCCATTGGATATTCCAATTTCCCTGATAGCCGTAATGGGATTCCGGCTTCCCTATAGGAAGAGCCTCTATTTTTGAAACCTGAATATTTTCAGACTCTTTTGCTTTGAGTTCTAAGATATCTACGGTAAAGCTATGTTGTAAATCAGGATGCTCATAAAAGCTATGATGGGGAGTACTTAACATGATAGGGTTCTGTAAAGAGAGCCTTCCCCCTTGGGAGATGATGCTTGCTGCTTGTTGGGGAGGGGTGTTGGTAAGGTGTAAACAGAGATTCGCAAGGGAGATATCCTTATCACATTGTAAAATGGTGTTTTTATCCATACGCACACAGGAATCTTGCTCTTGAGTAAATGAGCGCATATTTACTACAGCATCATCTTCTAAAGATAACGTTCCTGAGGCTAAACGGACATCTTGTGTGAAAATAGAGGTGAGATCTTCAAGAGTTTTCTCTTTGTTGGAGAACTGAGCCCCAGAAAAACGTAGTGTTCCTCGATACTTATGTGAACCCTCAGGAGCATTCAAGACAAGCTCTTCCGTAGGGTTTCCAATTTGGATAAGGGGATCATAGAAAGAAATATGATTTCCTTCTGTAGCGCGCAATTGTGTGATGCGTGCTCCATGATGAAGATGGATCGCATTGCGCATGCGTTTATTAGGTTGTGAGGAGACAGTGTTTCCTTCAAAGATAATATTCCCATAATCTGCAGATAACGCTAACGTTCCTCCAGCGGCAATGGCGATTGCTCCTCCTCCAGGATGGGTATCACTATGGGCATGGTTATTTTTAAAGAGTGTGGATAGCCCTGAAGAAATCGTCAGATGATGGGCGTAAATCGCGCCGCCATTGCCTTGGGAGGTACTGTTGTGAGAAAAGGTCAGTATCTCATTTCCAGAAAAGCTAACAGAGGGAACAGCTTCCTTAGAGCCTAAAAGGAACGGACAGTAAATCGCCCCGCCGTTTCCTGTTGAGGTGTTGTTGCAAAAGAGAAGGTTATGGTTATTTTGGATAAGCACAGGCCCTAAGCTATAGAGAGCCCCTTGTCCTGTTCCTGAGGTTGTGGAGGAGGGCGCTTGAATGAAGGACACCATGGAAAAGCCTGAGAGTGTGACGCTATGACCTAAGGCTTGGTGGCTGATCGTTGCTCCTATAGCGTTTGATTGGACATGGTCAAAAATTAATGCGTGTTGATTTCCAATAAAGGCAAGATTTCCCTCCGTATTGGTAAAGCAATTTGCGGTTTTATCTAGAGGGAAAAGGGCATGGGAAATCTCGACACTGTTTGAGAACACGTATGAGGTCCCTCCGGAATCCTTAGAGATCCTCGGAGATAAAAGATGAAGGTTTTGGTTAGGGCTGTAGCTGTCCAGTTCTGATAAGTAGATCACACTAGCGGAAAGGCTGTAGGAAGATAGGAGACAGGTAATACATGAGAAACGAAATCTGCGCATGTTCTAATCACTGTTAAGTTATGAAGGGGGAACTTTACTTAAGGATAAAAAAAGAAATCAAGGGAAATGCCGAAAAGGAACCTAAGGTAGATATAGAGTCTACCTTAGGAGAACACATTAGAAACGGATTTTGCTTCCCAAATCTACACTGTAGTTTCGAGAGGAACTGCGGATTTCCGCTGCGCAATGTCCAAATACTTCCCAGCGAGGATCAAAAATAAAGTGGTTTTCACCAAGAATGAGGAAAGCTTGCCTAGAAGGATTTGTAGCGTAGGTTTTCCACGAGTCCCCAGAGTAGAGTAATGTCGTTAAGCAGTGGGGATTATGACGATACACATCAGGAACATAATATACTGAAAGGCAATAGCCCCCGTCAGTCTGGGTGTATTCTCTCTTTAGCTTTAGCCCTACGGGGAGAGCAAGGTTCAGTAAGCGGCTATTTGTAAAGGCTCTACCTTCTGAGGAAATCTCAGAAAAGCTTCCTTGATGGGCATAGGCAAGGTGAACCTTAACCACAGGAGAGAGTATAGGAAGAAAAGGCAGAGGATGAACCTGTATTCCAGGGATATATGCACTAGCTTCTCCCGAGATGAACTCGTTATCCCAAGAGCCTTCCGCTTCAGGATACCTGGTATAGCGGGTTTTCATGGTGTTGCTTGTATAGCCGAAGGTCACCTGTATATCCGTATGAACTGGAAATTCCTCCGGGAGTTTTGACGTCAGTTCTTTAGGGAGCTTGGATCTTCCTAAAGTAAAGAAATCTCGAGGGTGTAGGGTATGCAAATGCTTGAAGAACAAAGATCCAGCGTAAGTTTGCGCTTTATTTTTGGTAACGTCATAATCCTTATCTCTAAGATAGAGCTGACAGAATGCTAGGGTAATCGCATCTTCTTTAGGTGTAAGGGCACTTCCTGCTAGGGCATAACCCGCAGCAATATGTCGGTAACGCTTTGCTCTTTCTGTCCCATCCCTATGGAAGAAGTTCCCTACGCTTGCGATCCAAAATCCCTGGCGGTGTTGTTCTCCTACGGAGCATATCCCCAGAAGATGATGCACCGCGCGCATATCCATAAACGTCCCCCATAACGTATTGGGAACTAAAGAGGCTCGTTGTTCCAAATTCGGAACATATCCTGTTTTTGTCCACGTTACAGTTGCTGTTGTTTTTATTGGTGTTGCTCCTGGAGCTGTAGGAGCACTGCTCCAAAGAATCGACCATGTACCCTGGTGGCCAAAGTGCTCTTGCGTATCCTGAGCAATAGGAAAATTGGAAGTTGTTAATGCAGCAGGAGTGATAAATTCAACAAAATCAAAAACTTTGGAGGCGCCTAGCTCATGTTGCTCATAGGCATTCCCATAGGGATCTGTAAGAGTAATCGGCCCTGAAAGATTAATACTTTTTCCTGATCCAGAAACTTCCAACGTAGCACGGCGTGTAGGATCTCCAGAAACTAAAGAATTTACGTTTATCGCGAGGTTGGTGACTGTAATATCTTCTGTCGTTGAGGCTAATTTTGTCCCGACATCCATAAGGAGAAGAGAAGACTCCTCTTGAACAAAAGCTTTATTTACTGTGAGGGTGACACCTTCCTTTAAAGCTAAAGTCCCATTACTTAATGTGACTGCTTGCGCAAATGTAGAGTTGAGATTGTCTTGTATAGCTTTCTCTTCTTTGGAGAGCTTTTCTCCTGAGAATACAATCGTCCCTCCATACTCTTGCTTTGTCGTTGGGTCTGTCTGGTTAATAGTTAATATGTCGGTAGTAGTATTCCCGGTATTTCCTGTTGTGGAGCTGGTAATCGGGTCATAGAAAAAGATGCTGTTTCCTGCTGTTGCGCGTAAGTTTGTGAACTTGGCAGAGTCCGCAAGGTCGATAGCATTTCTTTTAGAGGCTGGAGTTACTCCAGAAGTATGGGCAATATTCCCATCAAAAGTAATGTTTCCGCCTTCTGCAGAAAGGCTAATTGTGCCACTTTGAGCAATGGCAATAGCTCCACCTTTGGGAGCTGTTGCATTAGTTACGCGGTTGTTTACAAAAAACGCTCCGGTTCCTGCTGAGGATAAGGTGAGATTTTTCGCGTAAATCGCTCCGCCGTTAGCTGTTGCGCTATTGTTCGTAAAGACCAGAGATTGGTTCCCAGAGAGAATGAGCTCTGGAGCTGTCGCTCCAGCCCCTACAGCTGGTACGCTTGCATGTTTCCCAAGGAGGACTCGTGCTGTAGTCCCTCCAGGAGAAGAGGGAGGACTCGCTGGAGAGGAGGGACTTGGAGAGCTAGAGCTTGATCCAGGAGTTCCAGGTGTCCCTGCTGGGGCTCCAGCCCCTGATGCTGGAGCCCCACTAGAAGCTCCTCCTGCTGGAGCTCCAGTAGAGGCTCCTGAATTTGCTCCGTTGGTTTGTTGAGAGGGATCAAGATTTCCTCCAGTTCCAGGAGCAGAGTTTGCTGGGGCTGAACTTCCCCCAGAGCTTCCAGAACCCCCACTGTTGTTTTGAGCAGGATTTGAGGGTTGGTTTGTTGGGCTTGCCGCAGGTGCTATGCAGTAAATCGCCCCACCATTTCCATCAGTTTCAGTAGCTTTGTTTGAATCAAACACAAGACTGTTGTTCCCTATAAGGGAACATCCTGTTTCCGTATAGATAGCCCCTCCACTGACTCCAGCACTGTTATTCACAAAAGAAACAGTGGCTAAGCTTGAGGAAATCTCTACCTGCCCAGAGGCATAAATCGCACCGCCTTTTTTTCCTGTGGCTACAGTATTCTCTGAAAAGGAAACTGCAGAATTCTTAGAAAGAGAAAGGGCTTTGGTAGAGATTGCCCCACCATCATTTGCTGAGGCATTCTTTGAAAACACTACGGAAGTCGTATCGGCAATTTCAACATTGCCCCCACATTTTATCGCTCCTTTTTCACTATTATTAGCAGGGGAACTGCTAGTAGGAGAACTAAGAAAAGAGAGCTTGGAAAATCCAGATAGGGATAGGTGCTTATCTGAGGCAGAGACGCTAATGGCAGCACCCTCAGCAGAGGATTTTATCGTATCAAAGCTTAGGGAGAAGCCGTTTCCAAGGAAAGAAAGGCTTTCGGAGGCATTAGAAAAACAACTGTTTGTAAGGGCCGTAGTCTCCCCTAAATGTGCAAAGGAAACATCTCCAGTGAGGGTATAGGTAGTATCAGTTGTAGTGGCGTTTCCTGTAAAGGAGGTGGTGTTTTCCCCATCTATACTATCTTGGGGAGAAAGAAGGGTTTCAGTGGCACATAAAGAAGGGAAATAAAAGAGACCTAGAGAGGAGAGAAAAAGACAAGAAAGGGAGGCTTTCATACCTTGAAATTTTTACTTTAAAGATTATCGCATTCATAACAAAAAGGAAAAAATGAAAGCAAGAGCTTCCCTTTCAGTCGCATTCAAAAAGCCCTTGTTCTCAAGAATCAAGAGAAAACTATTTAAAGCCAAACATGAACTTTATTCTCACGGTTACACTATAGTTTTGTGAAGAGACTCTGAATGCAAAGTTTCCCGGATTAAACATTTCTGGAGAGGATGTCAGGGGTTCCTATACGAACGAGCAGAGTGTCTGGCATAAAGATTTGCCAGGAATCTGATGATGCGTGTAGTGAGATGGGGCTACGAATATCTTTTGTAAAAAGACGAGAGCACAATTCAAAGAGTTTTTTAGACATGACTGTAGGGACTCGTAAATGAAAAACCCCCTTATTCTTGAAATAAGAATAAGAGGGTTTTAAGGAAAAGAACCCTAGGAGTTAGAACCGAATTTTACTTCCAAGATCTACACTGTAGCTTCTGGAAGAGCTTTTGAGTTCAAAGGCAAACTGGCTAAACATTTCCCAAGTGTCGGAAAATGTAAAGTAATTTCCCGCACGAATAAGTAGAGCATTTCTAGCCAAGTTTGTTCCGAAGGTTTGCCAAGAATCCCCACTAATGATGAGCGTAGTTGTGCAATCTGGATTACTTCGAATAATATCAGGAACATAAGCAATAGAAAGATCATATGAGGACAATCCCATAGATTTCTCTAGTTTTATTCCTATAGGCATGCCGAAGTTGAAAAGATCGCTAGTTTCGAAAGAGCGAGCTGCTTCTCCAGATTCTTTAAAGTCTTCTTGGTGAGCATAGGTGAGTTGTACTTTCACAAAAGGTGAGTAGGATGAAAACCATCGAAAATGTTGAGTAGGAATGGAAACAAGCCCTCCTATTTCCATCCCTAACCCATCATTTCCCCAACTACTTTGAACTTCTTGGGGGGTTGGCTGTGTGTATGATGTTTTCATGTCATTGCTAGAATGACAGTAAGTTAATTGTGCGTTCAGCATTAGAGCTATTGGCCCCCAAGCACTATAAGACCCTTGAGGAAGGAGGTTTGTGATGTAGTCTAAACGACCTTCGTGTTGGAAGTTTATAGAGCCTGCATACGAAGTAATATGATTTTTCGTAACGAGGCGGTCTTTATCTCTTCCGAAAAGCTGGCAAAAAGCAAGATTTAAGACATTGTCCTCTATTGTAGGTGTGCTTGCTCCGATAATGTACCCTGCAGATCGATGACGGAATCCCTGTTGGATTTCAGAGCCCTTGTTAATGTTATCCCTATGGAAGAAGTTTCCAATAGCAGAAGCCCAGATGCCCCTTCCTTCATTTAGAGAGTCTGAACTTCTTTTCATTACCTCTTGGATAGAGCGAACGTCTACAAACACTCCCCAAAGACTATTGGGAACAAGGTTTCCTCGTTTTTGTGGATTGGGAATATATCCTGTTTTTGCCCAAGACAAAGTTGCTGTTTGTGTTTGTGGAGCAGTTCCTCCTCCCGCGCCAGTGCCTGGGACCCACTTCACAGCCCATGTTCCTTGATAGCCATAGTGTTGTGGAGTTTGCTCTGTTATCTGAGGATTAGTATTGTTACTATCAGGTGGAGTTGCAGTTCCTGCTCCTCCTGTAGAACCTGCAGAGAGCTCTACAAAACTAAAGTCTTGAGAATTTCTTAGATCGGGATTTTCGTAGGCATTGCCACCATCATCCATTAACGTAATGGGACCTGATAGTGTTACGTTTTGACTGCTAGCAGTAGCTGAAAGTGTCACTTTATCTGTTCCGTTTAAGGAACTCATGTTCACAGCAAGGTTAGTCACTGTAACACTCGCTGTGCTTGCAGATAGGGTAGTACCCGCATCCATTAGCAGGGTAGAGCCTGATTCTTGAGTAAATGTATTTGTATCTACTGTAACGCCATCTTTTAAAACTAGAGAGCCACTTTTTAAAGTTACAGGTTGTTTAAACGTAGACTTAAGATTTGCACCTGAACTTTGTTGTTTTTCCGTTTCAGAGAGCTTTTCTCCTGAAAAAACAATGGAGCCTCCGTAAGTTGCTGAACTTTCAGGATTATTGATGTTTAAGTCGCCTGATGAAGCAGCAGAATCTCCTGTAATAGGATCATAGAAGTAAATCGAATTTCCTTCAGTAGCTCTAAGGACAGTAAACTTGGCTTGACTCCCTAAATCAATAGCGTTTCTAGTAGGGGTTCCTGCTCCTCCAGTCGTATTAGTTGTATTGCCATTAAAGGTAATATTACCTCCATCTGCAGAGAGACTAATTTCTCCATTGTCAGCAATCGCAATCGCCCCACCTTTTGGTGATGACGTTGCGCTTGCAGTGTTATTGGTAAAGAGCACACCCTTACCTTCACTAGATAGGGTAAGGCTTTGTGCATAAATTGCGCCTCCACTTCCTGAAGCAGTATTGTTTATAAAGGTAACTTCGTTATTGTCTTTGATAGTGAGTATAGGAGCTGGAGGAGGAACTGCTGGTGGTTGCTTGAAGCAGCAAATAGCTCCGCCATTGATATTCGATCCAGAGGTTTTATTGCTATCAAAGAGGACAGTTTGATTCCCTGAAATCGTACAGTTTCCTTGTGAGCAGGTGGCGCCTCCAGTAGTTGTGGAAGCGTTATTTATGAAGGTAACATAGTTATTGTTCGTAAGATTAATAGTCCCTGCAGATTCAATCGCTCCAGTTCCTGTAGTGCTTGATGGAGAAGCAATAAAGGATAGGGTAGAAAAATCCATAAGAGTCAAGGTTTTATCCGCACCTTTAGCATTTATAGCTCCAGGATTACTTGCTGCCACATTAATAGTGTTAAAGGACATGGAATAGCCATTGCCATCAAATGTTAAGTCTCCAGCTTGTTCCTGAAAACACGCAGAAGAGAGTGGGCTTCCACTGCTTCCTGCATTATAAATAGACATATCTCCAGTACAGGAGTACGTTGTTCCTGCACTGTCATTAGTGGCTTTAGGAGTAAACTGCACTGTATTTCCACTTCCGCTGTAGCTATCCGCAGAGCCTAAAGGGGTTTCTGCAGAAAATAAAGAAAAACTAGAAAAAGGGAGGGCTATGGCTGAAGAAACCAACAGCCTATGCAGAGAACATTTCATGGCAATATCTATAAAAAATTAAAATATTTTTCCTGATGCACAAAAAAAAAAAAAAAAACAACTAAAAAATCATTTCTTCTTTTTTAGAAAAAGAGCTTGCCGCCAAGGTGTACATTATAAGTTCGAGAAGAGCTTCTCAACTCAAAAGCACATTTGCTAAAGATTTCGCAGTTTTGTGTCATGGCTAGGTGGGCGCCCGCACGTGCAATGAAGGCTTGTCTGGCAAGATTTGTTCCAAAAGTTTCCCAAGAGGCATTGTTCTGTATGAGGGTAGTAAGACCATGAGGATTTCTCCGATACACATCTCCTACGTAAAGAAGCGTAGTATGGAGAGTGACTGCATGGAGCTTCCTTTCAAAGGTTAAGCCTATGGGAAGCGAAAAGTTCAGAAGATCACTGCTAGCAAAATGTCTTCCGTTATTTCCGGATTCTTTGAAATCTTTTTGGTGGGCATAGATCACTTCTGCTTTTACTATAGGAGAAAAACTATAGAACCCATGAGTTCCTTTGTAGAAATCCATTGGAAACGTACTGATAAGCTCTGCAGCTAGGCAGTCATTACTCCAACTCCCTTGAACTTTAGGAGCAAAAGTATAGCGTGTTGTTAGGGAGTTATCAGCATAGCTGTAGCTAAGCTGAGCTTTGAAAATGCACTTCTGTGCATGTTTTTCAGAGAGCAGCTTATTGAAAAAGAACCTAAAGGGGGAGTACTGCCCAACATGTTGAAGGTATAAAGAACCTCCGTAGATTGTTGCATGATTTTGTGCAACAAAGCGGTCCTTATCATTTCCATAAAGCTCACCAAAAGCTAAGCTCACTAACGTTTGTGAAGATAAAGACCTTGAGGCTCCAAGAACATAGCCAGCGCTAGTGTGGTGATACTGGCGGTTTGTTGCTGTATGATCGCGATGGAGGAAATTCGCAATTCCTGCTCCCCAGAGTTCCCAGGCGTCGTGTTCATGATAGCAACATGTTTCTAAGACGCTTTGAAAAGCTCGCATGTCACTATAGGATCCCCAAAGGCTATTCGGGACCAAAGAGGTCACCCTTTGAGGATTAGGAGTATACCCCGATTTCACCCAGGATAACGTTGCTGCTTGTGGATTTTGACCGCTCCCTAACGTCAAGGACCACGTCCCCTGATAGCCATAATGCCCCTCTGGAGATGATGGCGTTAAACTCAAGCCTGCAGTATCGGCATTTGCAGGTGTGACCTCCAAAGATAAAAAGGAAAACGTTGCGTCTTTATCAAACATCAGGTTTTCGTAAGCACTCCCCGTAGGGTCGGAAAGAGTCACAGTCCCAGATAGAGTGATTTTTTTATTTGAGCCTGCTTTTAATTTGGCCTGTTTACTAGGATCCAAGGAAGCGACATTAATAGCGAGATTGGTAACAGTTAAATCCCCTTCACTCTCCAATGTGGTTCCTGTGTCCATAATGAGAGAAGAGGAGCTTTGTTGGGTAAATGAAGAGGCCACAAGAGTCACGCCCTGTTTAAGGACTAAACTTCCTCCTGACAACTCCACATTTTGTTTAATTGTTGATTTGAGATTTTCTGCTCGAGCCGCTTCTTCTGTACTCAGTTGCTCTCCAGAGAAAACAATAGTTCCTTGGTAGGAGGGATTGTTTGTAGTATCTGGACCATTGATATTTAAAGTAGACAGAGCTGGAGTTGGTGTTTGTGTTGTGGAAGAGGTAATCGGATCATAGAAAAAGATCGCATTCCCTGCAGAGGCGCGAAGTTGAGAAAAAGTAGCAGCATTTCCAAGGTCTATGGCGTTTCTCGTAGTTGTTTGCTGAGAACCTGCAGTTCCTGTGATGGTTTTGTTCCCTGAAAAGGTAATGTCTCCAGAATCTGCAGAAAGGCTAATTACACCATTTTCTGCAATCGCAATGGCGCCTCCTTTCGCTGTGGTGTCATTCGTAACTGTATTTCCTTGAAAGAGCGTCGGCCCTCCCGCAGACAAAACCAGCTTGTTGGTGTAGATCGCTCCGCCATTGCTGGTTGCAGAGTTGTTGAGGAAGTTTACGTACTGGTTCCCGGATATTGTCAATACAGGAGCTGGCGTTGCGGGAGCTTGAGGAGGCTGAGTTGGTGTTGCTTGGCTGCAGTAAATCGCCCCGCCGTTTCCTGTCGTTCCTGTAGTGCTGTTCCCTTCAAAATCAACAAGGAAGTTATTGGTGATAAAGCCATTGCCTTGACAATACAGAGCGCCACCTAAAGCTGCGGAGTTTCCTATAAATGTTACCGAACCCGAGGTATCACTAAGAATAACTTCTCCCGTAGTGTATAAGGCACCGCCATTGGTAGTTGCAGTGTTCTGTTGAAATGAAAGAGAAGCATTGTTTGTGCAGGTGACTGTCCCTGCAGCATGAAGAGCCCCACCGTTTTCCGTTGTTGTATTTTTAGAAAAGATGACGTTTTTGTTTCCCTGAAGGAGAGCAGATCCTGTAGAGTTTACTGCACCCTTCCCTGTTCCTGTCCCTATTCCTCCTCCTGATGCTGGAGATAGCGTAAAAAAGAGATTGGAAAACCCTAAAAGAGATAAGGCTTTGCCTGGATTTGTTGCTGTAGCGCTAATAGCAACCCCATCAACAGAGTCTTGAGCAGTAATGGAGTTAAAACTTAAGGAAAAGCCGTTTCCTTGTAAAGTAAAGTCTCCAGCTGTTTGTCCAAAGCAGCTGGCAGTTAGTGCTGTACCAGAGCCAGCATTGGAGATAGAAACATCTCCAAGAAAATTTAAAATATCCTCAGTAGAATCGTTGAGTGTTGTTGGAGAGAACGTTCCTGTTCCATTAAAGCTGTTTTGTGAGGAGAGGTTCGTGGTTGCGGCAGAAAGAGAGAAGGGAAGAGAAAGGGTTAAGGAAGGAACAAACAACCAAGAAAACGAAGTTCTCATAAAAATCTTTGAGGTTTAAAATTTATTTGAGCGAATACAAAAACAAAAGAAAGAAATCAAGGAAGAAAGCTCTAGGGATAAGGGGGCGTAGCATATATTTAAACATCCCATCAGAATACAAAGCTAGTTCCTATATCGAAGTTATAGAGACGCGAGGAGCCTCGAAATTCAAAAGCACATTGGTAAAAAGTTTCAAAAAATGGATTAAAGAGGAAGTGGTTGGAAAGCTGTGCTGAGATTGCTTGTCTTGCGAGGTTTGCTCCTAGGACTGTCCAGGAAGCATCGCTAACAACAAGCCCCACAAGCCCTTCGGGATTTTTACGATAGGCATCCACACTGTAGGTAAACGTGAGAGATTGCTTGCTGGGGGTAATTTTTGATGTTCTTTCGAATGTGATCCCAATAGGAATCGCAAAGTTAATCAGCTCGCTAGGTGTAAAGTAACGACTTTCGGGAGAACGTACTTCTTGGAAACGTTGTTGGCGGCCATAAAAATATTGCAGATGAATAAAGGGTGCATAAGAAATCTTCTGAAGAGAGGACAAGGCTTCTGCAGCTAAGGCAGCACCACATTCGATACCAAAGTTGTTGTTTCTCCAAGATCCTTTAACCATGGGGAGAGAAGAATAGAGGGTTTTTAAATGGTTGTCAGCATGCGTATAGGTAAGATGTGCATCGAAAACGACATGTTGACTTGGCGAGATTAAAGAAAGAATCTTCGGTGGTGTTTGCGCATGTCCCCAGAAGGTATCTAAAATATTAAAGAGACTTGCTGTATGTTGGTAATGTAGGGTCGCACCATAAATGTCAGAGTAGTTTTTCGTAACAACATGGTCCTTATCTCTCCCTGAAAGCTGACAGTAAGCTAGGGAAAGAAGATCCTCCGAGGGCATCAACGCGTTAATTCCAACAACGCAACCACCAGAGAGGTGACGGAAGCCCTGACGGGAATCCCTGCGATCTTGATGGAAGAAATTCGCCATTCCCGACACCCAGAAGTGCTGATATACAGAGGCATCTTCCGTATGGTTTTTCATAAGCTTGTGAAGAGAACGGATATCGATAGCGTTCCCCCATAAGCTATTTGGAACTAATGCAGTCTTTCTTTCAGGATTGGGAGTATAGCCTGTTTGTGTCCAAGTTGCCTTTGCAGACTGTGTTGTTCCCGATAGGGTCCAAGCTAAGGACCAGTATCCTTGATAGCCATAGTGTTCTGCAGGAGTTATTGTCGTAGGAATCGCAGCTACGGTTGCTGTTCCTGTGCCATTTGCCGTAACATCAAGAAGAGAATATACCTGGGGATTTTGCAGATTGTGACTCTCGTAAAAGTTTCCTTGGGCATCTACCAGACTAATAGGACCTGAAATCGTCACATTTTTATTAGATCCTGAGGTCTTTACGGTGACCTTTTTTGTCCCATCTAGAGAATCTACATTGATATTTAAACGTGTGAGGGAGAGATCCTCAGCTGTAGTTTCTAGAGTCGTCCCCGCATCCATAACAACAAAAGCATTTGGATCTTGAGTGAAACCGGAAAACTTCGTCGTCACCCCAGATTTCAAGACTAAACTCCCACTCGCAAGAGTCGCTGGTTGATTTATCGTTGAGGTGAGATTAGCTGCTTCTGCAGCCTCTGTTTCACTGAGCTTTTCCCCAGAAAAAACAATAGATCCAGAATAAGACTGAGAATTTGAAGCTTCATTCAAAACTAGGGGCGTTGCTGGTGGGTTAGGGGGATTTCCTGCTGTTGGATCATTAGTAATCGGATCATAGAAGAAAATGCTATTTCCTGAAGATGCACGTAAATTTGTAATGGTTGCTGTGCTAGCAAGATTTATAGCGTTGTGTGTTGTAGTAGGTGAATTGCCAGTGGCAATGACAGTGTTGCCATTAAAAATTATGTTCCCTTTATCTGCAGAGAGAGTCAGTGTTCCATTGTCAGCAATTGCAATCGCCCCACCCTTACCTGCTGTAGTAGTGTTGCCGCTTGTATTGTTAAAAAAAGAAACCTCGCCATTAGATTCTACAGAGAGGCTATTTGCATAAACTGCTCCTCCGTTTCCTTGGGCAGTATTGTTACTAAACGTTACGGAAGCATTCCCTTCTAGTGTGAGTTTTGGTGCTGGCGCTGCTGGAGCTCCTCCTCCCCCACCACCAGCGGTGGTGGTCGTGCAGCTGATAGCTCCGCCATTGGCATTAGTTCCTGTGGCGGTGTTTTGGCTAAAGACTATTGCCCCATTATTAGATATCGTTGTTGTTTGTGTGGAAGCTATCGCACCCCCACCTGTTTCTTGTGCAGAGTTTTGGGTGAAAAGTATAGGGCCAGAATTGTTAGTGATGGAGAGATCTCCAGAAGAGTATAGCGCTCCTCCAGCCTTACTTGAGGAGTTCCCTTGAAATGTAGCATAACCAGAGATCCCCGAGAGGGTACAGCCTTTGGAGTTAAATGCTCCACCTTCATTAGTCGAAAAATTCTGCAACGCAAGGAGATATGCAGAGTTTTCTATAGTTAACGCCCCTCCAGAAACTATAGCTCCAGTTCCTGTGCTTACAGTACTTGCAGGAGATTTGATAAAGGAAAGATAAGAGAAATTTGATAGCGAAATTGCTTTATCTGTAGTGGTTTTTATAGCGCCTGGATTCGCCCCAGCATTGATCGTATTGAATATAAGGGAATAGCCCTTACCTAGAAAGGTAAGGGCTCCAGCTGTATCATTGAAACAGCTAGAGGTTAATTGGGTAGTTGTATTTCCAGCAGAAGAGATAGAAATATCATTAAGAAGGGTATAGGTAGTTCCTTGGGCATCCGTGGTTGCTTTAGGTGTGAATGTTCCTCCATCGGATCCATTAAAACTTTCCTTAAGGTCTACATTAGCAGCATATACTGAAAACCCCAAAGAAAAAGAGAGTAAAGTAGAAGAAATCAGTAGCCGAGAAGACATAGGATTCATACGTGCATGCTTTTGTTGAACTAGGAGATATTTTGAGCCCATACTTCAAAGAAAAAAAGAATTCAAGAGAAATACAAGAGGCTAAGAAAGTTTACTATAGGAAAGAAGAGCCCCAAGATAGGGGCTCTTCGTTTTTTTAGAAATAGTATTTTGCTCCGCAATCCGCATTGTAACCTCTAGAGGAGGAACGAAGATCACATCCTCCATGAGAGAATAACTCAACGTTTTTGCTGACTCTATGCCTTGAGGAGGCTTGAGCAGAAACACCTTGTCTTGCAAGATCCGTAGCGAACGTTGTCCAAGAGATCCCAGAAGTTGGCATCGAAACGAGACACTTAGGTTCATTACGGTAAATATCGATGTTATAGGTGAGCTTAAGAGATAGA
This sequence comes from Chlamydia pecorum E58, assembly GCF_000204135.1. Taxonomy (NCBI): domain Bacteria; kingdom Pseudomonadati; phylum Chlamydiota; class Chlamydiia; order Chlamydiales; family Chlamydiaceae; genus Chlamydia; species Chlamydia pecorum. Next base: position 623,911 of record NC_015408.1, read on the forward strand.
GTATGAGGAGAGGATGGCGATCCTTTCTCCATACAGAGCCCAAAAGGAATCGAGACATTAACCAAGTGGCTATTGGAGAACGTACGCGCATTATTAGTATCTGCAACTTCAGCAAAGCTATCTTGGTTTGCATAGACAACTTGGAGTTTGACAAAAGGAGAAACCGTATTTACGAAGTGATGCCGCGTTTGCATAGGCACGAAGTTCGCAGCCTCTACAGCGACACAATGGTTTGTCCAAGAGCTCTTTCCTGGAGTCGTAGTGTACTTCGTTTTCATGTCGTTGTACGTTCTTGCATACACCACTTGAGCCTTCATAATAGAGTCCACATCTTTAGGGAACTTAGGAAGAACTCTAGAGAAGAGGTGATTCCTAAGGAACTCTGGAAGCACAAGAGGATGGATGTGCTGAGCATAGAGAGCTCCAGCATATGTCCGGGATTTAATGTCAGATAAGTTGTAGTCCTTAGACTTTCCAAAAAGCTGAGCTACAGCAAACGCAAACACATTATGGGAATGCGTTTCAATGTTTCCTCCGACAAGATAGCCAGCATTGATATGGCGGAAGCCACTTCCGAGATCTTGCTGGCGGTCTCTATGGAAGAAATTGGAAACACTAGAAGACCATAAGCTTCGAGATATTTTAGCATTGATGCTCGTAGAGATAGCCTCTTGAATCGCTAAAGCATCGCGAGAAAGACCCCAAAGAGAATTAGGAACTAAGAACGCACTTTGCGTAGTATTTGGACGATAGCCTGCAGCTTTCCAAACCGCTGTAAGTACGGTTTTCCCGTCTGGGGTTTTCGTAGGTTGTAATGCCCAAGTTCCTTGGTATCCAGAATCTGCACCAGCTCCCGAAGGGACCATTCTAAAGTTTGAAATATTGGCATTCTCAGGTAAATCAAAGAGCTGAACATTCATATTGCTGGCGAGCAAAGGATTTTGATACATCCCATCTGAGCTACGGTATTGTAAATCTCCAGAGAGCGTCAGCGTTCCGCCTTTCGCATCAATTTTTATAGGCTTACTTGTGGGAGTAACGGAATCAAGGTTCACAGCAAGATTTGTGATCGTCAAGTTTCCGCCAGTAGCAGCAGCACCACCAGCTTTTGCTGCTGGTGCTATTGCCTCCAAAGTTGTTCCCGCATCCATAAGAATCATGGAGTTGGGATTTTGTGTTAATGACTGTACCGCTAATGTTGCGCCGTCTTTAAGCACCAGCGTTCCATTTTGCAAGTCTATAGCTTGATTGATCGTGCTTGTTGCTCCTCCAGCTAATCCTGCAGAGAGCTGCTCTCCAGAGAAAACAACAGCTCCTGTATTTGCTACAGCTCCCGCACCTTGAGCAGCTGTGGCAGCCATACGTAAGTAAGAAGATTCAGGAGAAGAAACTTTAGCCGGTGTAACTGTAGGAGGGTTAATTACAAACTTAGACGTGTCAGATGTTTTAGGATCCTCGATAGTAATAGGGTCATAGAAATAAATAGTATGACCACTCGAGGCTTGCAAGAAGATGTCTGCACCACTTCCTATGTGGATCGCATTCGGGATAGTCTCTCCATCAGAGGTTGTAATCGTGTTTCCCTTAAAAATAATGTCTCCATCTTTAGCAAAGAGCGTCAGAGATCCTCCAGCTTCAATAGCAATAGCTCCACCTTTCCCAGAAACTTTCTGAGCAACTTGGCCGTCATCTTCTGCTTGCTCGACTGCCTCTTCTGGTTTCTCAGAGGCTTCAGGAGGAGATATTCTAGGACCCGCAGAGTTATTAGAGAACGTTGTGGTTCCCCCAGCAGTAATGATGAGAGTCTTAGCATAGATCGCTCCACCTTCACTTCCTGCAGTGTTGTTGGAGAAGATCAGCTCCTTGTTATTGTCACAAGTGAACTTTGTAGCGTAGATCGCTCCACCTTTTTCTGAGGCTGTGTTGCCAGAGAACGTCACATCTTGGTTATTAGAGAGATGCACTCCAGTTTGAGAGGCCCCATTACTTGTATCGATATAACTACATAAGGCCCCACCACAGCCATCACGGTTGGAAGTTCCTGAAGGCTGATCTGCATTTTTAGCTTTAGCTTCAGAAGAGACTTCTGCTTTGTTGCCACTAAAGAGTATAGAGGCATTTTTGTTAATGGAACCCTCTCCTCCAGAAAGGAAGATCGCCCCACCAGTTTTCGCGATGTTATTTTCAAACGTCAGCTTTGTTTTAGTATTTTCTATGCGGAGTTGATCCGTGCTTATAGCTCCTCCAGAGCCTGTTTTAAAGCAGTTGCCTTGGAAAAGCACAGAATCATTGTTAGAAAATACTGTAAGGCTTTTCCCAGAGTTTGTAACAAAGATGGCTCCTTGACCTCCTGAAGCAGACGCTCCCTCCTGTTCTTTTCCTTTAACAGAATCCCCAGGGGCATTGATAAAGGAAAGATTTGCAAAATCTGTAAAGGTTAGAGTAGTCAGATGCTCAGGAGTATCTTCTTTGGGTGAATCTGCCTTTGCCGGTGAAGAGACTAAAGCAGCATCTTGAGGTTCTCCAGCTGCAGGCTCTTCAATTACAGGTTCTTTAACCTCTTCTTCGGTTTCTTGTTCTCCATCAACACCATTACCAACACTGCTGTCGCTATTTTCTGTTTCTCTTCCCTCGCTGTCAGAGGAAACAGCATCACCTCGACCGTCATTAGTACTTTGATTTGTGGTTGCTCTAGGTCCTTGGATGCTGCTTACACCGTCATTATTAACAGAAGGGGATTTGTTAGTTGAAACATCACTCTCAGGAGTATCACCTCTATTGTTTCCATTTTCACCTCGTGCTTGCTCAGATCTTTCTCCGCTGCTGTCAGTGTTGCCATTAACAGAGTCACCTTCGCTTTTACCATCACTAGAATCAGAAGAGTCTGTAGCGGAAGGAACGGAAGAAGAGACAGATCCTTGGGTTCCATTCTGACCAGTCTCACCATTGCTGTTGGAAGAGACTCCACCGTTTGAACCATTTCTTGAATTTTCCTCACCATTTTCTTCTTCTGCTGCAGCTTCTTCTTCAGGAGAATCTTCCTCTTCAGAAGAATCAGAGCTAGAATCAGAGGACTGAACATCATTAGAAATTGCAGCGCCTTTTCCTGTCAGGCTTATATTTTCAAAAGTAAGAGAAAATCCTCCGCCTTTAAAAGTAAGATCTCCTTTGCTATTGATAAAACAGCTTGTATCTGTCTTTGCTTGATCTTGGCTAGCTTCAGATTGTACAGTACTCTCTTGAACTTGTGATTCCTGCTGTTGTTGCTCTTGTTGTTGCTCTTGTTGTTGCTGTTGAGGAGGCTGCTGCTGTCCATTCCCTCCTCCTCCGTTGTTCTCCTGATTTTGTCCTTGTCCATTAGTTTCTGTCGTAGTCGTTGTCGTTGGTGTCGGTGTAGGAGTTTCCGTAGTAGTAGGTGTAGGCGTAGGTGTTCCTGTAGTTGTCGTAGTCGTAGGGGCTGTGGTTTCTGTAGTGGTTGTGGGAGTTGTTGTTTCCGTGGTTGATAGTGTGAGTGTAGGAGTTTCTGTAATTGATAGAATGGGAGCAGGCGCAGAAATGCTCGTGGCAATGCTAGTAGTAGGCGTGGGCGTAGGTGTTCCCGTTGTAGTAGTTGTTGTAGGAGTGGGAGCAGTAGTTTCTGTCGTAGTTGTTGGAGTTGTTGTCTCCGTTGTTGTTGTTGGAGGGGTTGTGGTAGTAGGCGTTTCGGTAGTAGTAGTGGATGAACTAGAAGAAGAATCCTGTTGCGGTTGCGACTGAGGCTGCGACTGCGACTCTGGCTCTGGATCAGCTTGTGAAGAGGCTTCCGTAGCTGATGAGACGTTTTGGATAGTGACGTCTGAAGTAAGAGTGTATATTGTTCCCTTGGGCTCTGAGGATTGTTTAATTACAAATGGCTTTTGAGGTTCTTTGGCGCCGTCATAGTTGTCGCTTTCGGTGAGATTGGTCTCTTTAGGCTTTGTTTCGTCTGCAGGTTGGGTTTCTGTAGAATATAGAGATCCAGAAAGAGCCAAAGAAATTGGCAACCAGTGAAAACGCCTCATATTTCACACTCAACAAAATAAAAATTATTTTAATAAAAAAATAAGGTAAAAAAATATAGGAAGTGGCATTCCTATTTTAAATGTGCTGGCATATAAAATATGGGAAAAACAAGTGAAAACAAATGTAACTTTTTTTAATCTCGCTATACAGCTATAGCGAGATGATCTCTCGTACAGTTCATTCCTATTCTTTATCAGAATGGTGATGACAGCAGCTTTTAGAGCTTTCTCCGTGGCAATGAGAATGGCAGGATTTTTTACGGCAGCAACCGAAAAAACCTAATAGGCAAATTACTCCAGCAAGTCCAATGATGATGGAAACGATGCGTCCGAGTAGAGAGGGACCTTCAAGTCCTAGTCTTGCCATAACGTTTACTTGATGATGAGAGATTCCTCTAATTCCTACATTCAATGCGGAAAGAACTACTATAAGAGAGGAAATTCCTCGAACGAGTTTGCCTAGCATTGCTTTTCTCCTAAGTGGTGTATACTTAATTCCCTCTTTTAATCATTATTTATAATTTAAAAAACTTTTTTTTTTAGCTTAGGGCTCATTTCGATGGCAGAGGTGGCGTTGACTTTTTGCATACAAAGAGTTAAGTTTAAAGGCAGAGTTTTTGCTTTGATGCAAGCTCTTGTGTTTTCTTCTTTTTTAATAAATAGGCATTAGGGTCATTAGTGATGACGAAGTCTTACATAGACAAACATGAAATTTTACTCTTAGCAAAAAGCTCAGCTTTAAATTTGAATGACTCCCTAGCTCAGGAATATGCAGACTCTTTAAATGAAGTGATCAGCGCTATGGAAACCGCTTTAGAAGTCGAGGTAGGAGAGGGGAGTACCGAAGAGCTCTTCGCCTATGTTTTAGGGCCTGAAGATTTGCGAGAAGACGTCGTTGATGAGAGCTTCTCTCGTCAGGAGTTTCTACATAATGTTCCTGAATCTTTAGGGGGCTTGGTTAAGGTCCCAACGGTCATAAAGTAAGCAGAGGGAGTTCATGTATAGTAAGAGTGCTTTAGAGTTGAGAGAAGCTGTAGTTTCTGGAGAAAGATCTGCCTCTGAAATTACCAAAGAGTTCTTTTCTCGTATCCGAGAAAATGAAAAGGAAATCGGCGCATTTATTTCCCTATGTGAAGAGCGCGCAAAGGAAAAAGCTGCTCATGTAGATGCTAAGCGAGCAAGGGGAGAGCCCCTAGGAAAACTTGCAGGGGTTCCTATTGGAGTTAAGGATAATATCCATGTATTAGGCTTAAACACCACATGTGCATCTCGGATGCTGGAGAATTATCAAGCGCCATTTCATGCAACTGTTATAGAAAATATAGAAGCAGAAGACGGCATTATCCTAGGTAAGCTCAATATGGACGAGTTTGCTATGGGCTCCACAACACGTTATTCTGCATTTCATCCGACACACAATCCCTGGGACCTCTCGAGGGTCCCTGGGGGATCTTCAGGAGGATCCGCTGCGGCTATTGCTGCGCGCTTTTGTGCTATTGCGTTAGGTTCAGATACAGGAGGATCGATTCGGCAGCCAGCAGCGTTTTGTGGTGTAGTAGGATTTAAGCCTTCTTACGGAGCAGTCTCCCGTTATGGTCTTGTGGCTTTTGGCTCTTCATTGGATCAGATTGGCCCTATAACCACTGTAGTTGAAGATATTGCCCTAGCTATGGATGTCTTAGGGGGGAAAGATCCTAAAGACGCCACTTCTCGAGAGCTTTTTACCTCATCTTTTCTAGATGGTTTATCTTTAGAAGTCCCAAAGTTAATTGGGGTCCCCTTAAACTTTTTAGAGGGATTAAGGGAAGATATTAAGAAGAACTTTTTTGATTCTTTAGCAGTGCTTGAGCGTCAAGGGAGTAAGATCGTAGATGTGGATTTGGATATTCTCCATCATGCGGTCTCTATCTATTACATTATTGCTTCTGCAGAAGCTGCTACAAACCTTGCGAGGTTTGATGGTATCCGCTATGGCTATCGTGCGAAACGGCAGTCTATACAAGAGGTATATGAGTGTTCGCGAACAGAAGGATTCGGAAAGGAGGTCATCCGAAGGATTCTTCTTGGCAATTACGTTCTTTCTGCAGAGAGACAGAGTGTGTACTATAAAAAAGCAGCATCCATACGGGCAAAGATCGTCCAAACATTTTCTGTAGCATTTGAACGGTGTGATGTGATTGCCCTTCCTGTGTGTTCCTGCCCTGCATTTGAAGCGGGGGATATTTTGGATCCCTTAGCACTATATTTGCAGGATATCTATACTGTAGCGATGAACTTGGCTTATCTTCCGGCAATTGCTGTGCCTTCAGGATTTTCTCGCGAAGGATTACCTTTAGGTCTGCAGATCATTGGAGAGCATGGCAAGGATATACAGGTATGTCAGGTAGGCTATAGTTTCCAAGAGCATGCTCAAATTAAGAATTTATGTCCTAGTGGGTTTGGGCAAAGAGTAGATTAGAAAGGATAAGAGCGGTATGGGGAATACTTACGAAAATTGGGAATCTGTAATTGGCTTAGAAGTTCACGTAGAGCTAAATACCCAATCAAAATTGTTTAGTGCTGCGTTAAATCGTTTTGGAGATGAGCCCAATACGAATATTTCTCCAGTATGTACGGGGTTGCCAGGGTCTCTTCCTGTATTGAATAAAGCTGCAGTACAAAAAGCTGTGCGCTTTGGCTGTGCAGTTCAGGGAGAGATTTCTCTTCGCAGTCGTTTTGATAGAAAGTCCTATTTTTATCCCGATAGCCCGAGGAATTTCCAGATTACCCAGTTTGACCATCCTATTGTCAGAGGCGGGAAGATCAAGACGTTCGTTCGAGGGGAAGAGAAAGAGTTTGAGCTTGCCCAGACGCATCTTGAAGATGACGCTGGGATGTTAAAGCATTTCGGGGAGTTTGCAGGTGTAGATTATAACCGTGCAGGCGTTCCCCTGATAGAGATCGTTTCAAAGCCGTGCATGTTCTGCGCTGAGGATGCTGTAGCCTATGCTACGGCTTTAGTATCATTGATCGAGTATCTTGAGATTTCCGATTGTAATATGGAAGAGGGATCAGTACGCTTTGATGTGAACATCTCCGTACGTCCTAAAGGAAGTCATGAACTTCGTAATAAGGTCGAAATCAAAAACATGAACTCCTTTGCCTTTATGGCTCAGGCTCTAGAGGCTGAGAAGATTCGTCAGGTGGAGGAGTATATTACGCGTTCAGATGAGGACCCTCGCGTTGTGGTTCCGGGAGCTACCTACCGCTGGGATCCTGAAAAGAAAAAAACCGTATTGATGCGTCTTAAAGAGCGTGCGGAAGATTACAAATATTTCCCAGAACCAGATCTTCCTATGCTCCAGCTTACGGAGGCTTATGTAGAGGAGGTGCGTGCTTCTCTTCCTGAGCTTCCCCATGATAAATACCTAAGGTATTTGGCAGAGTATGCTCTTGCTGAGGACATCGCCGGGATTCTTATCAGCGATAAGCCCACGGCGATGTTTTTTGAAGCCGCATGTACACACTGCCAAAACTTCCGTGCGTTATCCAATTGGATTACTGTAGAGTTTGGAGGGCGCTGTAAGAATCTCGGCATAACCCTAGCTAATTCAGGGATTTCCTCTGAGAGTGTCGCTCAGCTTGTCAATGCTATTGACTCGGGAATTTTGACAGGGAAAATTGCCAAGGATGTTGCAGATATCATGATCTCTTCTCCATTAAAGTCTTTTGAGGAGATTTTAAAAGAGAACCCCGAGTTGCTTCCTATGAAGGATGAGGAAGCTTTGCAAGCTATTGTTCTTGAAGTCCTTCAGGCGAACCCCGAATCGGTCATAGATTATAAAAACGGCAAAACCAAAGCTTTAGGGTTTCTTGTTGGGCAGATTATGAAGCGCACTTCAGGAAAAGCTCCACCCCAAAGAGTAAATGAACTGATTCTTTCAGAGCTAAGTAAATAGTCTTAATAGCTCCCTAGGGCTTTAAAGAGAGTGCTTTCGCTGTAACAAGGTACTCTAGTGTTGCATGCCTGTATACTCTAGAGTTTTGTCGTGTTCAAGGATGCACCCTTCTTTTTCTAGGATACCTTAGGCTATCCAAACTTCTATAAGCTGCTTTATCTACTTTCTATTTAAAGAGGGAATTTTCTCAGGGTTCTTTATTTTCCAGATCTTTTTTGAATAAAGAACCACGTCATTCCATAGATAAAGAAGCTCTTTATTTTTTATTTCTAGGGGACTTCTTTGGTCCTTTTTTCTTCTTATTTTTCTCTTTATCGCTATCTTGGTCTTGTTGGGAATCGTCTTGCTTCTCTTTATCTAGTTTTTTACTAGAAGATGCTGGTGTTGTTCGGAAGCTTCCTAAAGAGCTTTTTATAGGAGTTGAAGAGGGCACTGGAGGATAAACAGGAGTAGGAACTACAATCTGAACGTTGCTTGATGTTACAGGTGCAGGATCAATAGGTGCGAAGGATGAGCTTGATTCTTGTTGTAACTCAGCTATAGGGATAGGAGTAGCATAGGGAGAGACCGGAGAGCCAGGAGGAGTACAATATATCGAGCTGGAGGAGCAAGAAGAATCGCTACTGACTCTTGGGGAGGAGGACTCTTGAGGCCTTTGTATATCTTCGGAAGAAACTCCCCCTTGGGAGCGCTTGAGGGTTTCTCGTGATCTTCGGTGCTTTCGCGCCTCAGTATCGAAATGACGCCTTGACATATCTTTTTGAGAAAGAGGAGTTTTTCTTTCCTCGGCGATCTTTTTGGCATCTTTAAGACTTGGCTCTGGAGACACAGCTCGCGAAATCGTCTCTGTTTTTTTTGTTGTATCCAGAAGCTCTCTTTTAATATGCGCACAAGACACCTTACTTAAAGATATAAAGAACAAGCCAATGGTCACTACCCCCATGATAAACTGTGGGTTCGCAAGGAGCAGGGCTGTCCCTCCTGCACTGAGACATGCAGAGGCAATAAGAGCTGTCGCTATTCCTAAAACAATCAGAGGAAGTAGTATTGCCGTGGCAGTATCGGCAACTCTCTGAAGTCTTTCAGAGGTGGCAAGATCTGAAATTAATAAGGTAACTCCAAACACTCCAACTAAAGCACTTGGAATTAACCCATAAAGAAGAAGCCCTTGCCCTTGGGTAACAGCTAAAATCGAAATGATCGCAATCAAAGAAAGCGCAATGATCGCAATGTCAAAGACCACCCGCATTCTAGGATGGCGGTCCGGGATCGTAAAGAACCTCTGAAAAATTCCTTGAGTATGACGTTGTAAACGCTCTCGAGCTCCACCACTTTGGGGAGAAACTACTGAGGAAGAAGCAGGAGCCTGAGGAGTTGAAGAACCCACAGAGTTGCTCATAGACTAACACTCTTTTTACTATAGAAGTTCCCACATCACAAGAGAAACTCATAGGATGTGGAGAATGAATTATTTAAAAAACACTTGTAGATACCAATAGTATAAACCTTAGCGTTATTAATAAAAAATCTATAATCTTCTTTTTAAGGAGTTTGTTTTTTTTATTAATTTCTTTAAAAAAGTAAATTTGTTTTATTCACTTTTATTTTCTACAGGAATGGGAGATGGTGGTGGGGGAGTGTCTAAAACAGGAAAGAGACGTTTATGAATTTGCAGCAGCGTGGAGCTTGCTCCTAAGGAGACCCCAAGACAAAGGGAGAAGAACACAACCTCCGGAGGTACCGTGATGGCAGCAAAGATCATAATGACGAGAAACGCAAGAACAAGAAGGTTAATCCCCCAAGCTGTAAGATAGGAGAGGGCTTCTTGGCCTTTGTGCATGCATCCCTTAATTGCAGCTTGTAAAAGAAGAAGAGCAGAAGCCGATATTGCCATGATCGGAATTGTTAAGATCTTCAAGACCCCAAAAACTACAGAAGCAAGAACTTCTATTGTCATAGCAACTTTAGGATAGCGCATGGCGTAGTTTTGTGCTTTCGTGGCGATGAGCCGTTCTGGGAAGAGGTAATTGAGATAAAGACTAGCACCGTTTTGACAAGTTTGGCAAGTAGTGCAAGAATCCATATTTACCTGGAAAAGAAAGCTTTACGGAGAAAGTTTAAGTTGAAAAAGGGTTTTTATACAATTGGAATATTGAGAGGAGCAGAGAATAGAGCTTTTTTTAAAAAGAGATTTTTACCGAGCCACCAAAGAATGCTGAAGACTTAAAGGGATAGGTATTTTTGTTGTTGTTATGATCATCAGCAAGAGAAATATCACTTCCTAAAGACCAGCCATAAAACCCACGAATGAAACTCCCCGGCCAGGGGGTAAGTTTGATGTTCGCCTCGATAGCTCTGCCTTGATACTCAAAGATCCCCTGTGAAGAGGGGAGGGAATTCTTAGGGAGTTTCTTACGGAATCTTGTAAGGCGGTAGGCAGCACCTATATCACAGACAGAAGTGCAGCGGTATTCCAAAGAGAAGTTCGTGGGATAGATGCAGTTTAACGTGAGATTGTCATCGAACTTATAGGTCACACCAACGAGAGGCCAGGCCTTCTCTTGGTGCAGTCCTGTTTCATTAATGACTCCAAAGACCGCAGAGAGCCTGTCTGTAGCTTGGTACTTCCCTGACAGCACCCCTTGATATAACCCATAGCCCACCTCTACATTTTCCGGATCTATAAGTCCGGAAAAGATTACGGACCATTGCCAATTTTTCATTGCTAAAGTGTACGCCCCAAAGGAAAAGAGCATATAGCTATAGTAAGATTTATCCTGGAACGTTGCCAGTCCCAAGGTTTGAGGTGTGCCTAAAGGTGGGGCTGTAGGGCCTTCCCAACAGATCTTTGCTCCTACGTAGCCTGTAGAGAAGAGGAGGCCCGATTGTGTCGTTAGGGGAAGAGTGCAAAGAAGAGTAGCGTCATACTGACGATAGCCCAGAGTTTGGCCTTGCAAATGTGAAAATGGCGCATCTTGAACTTGAATATACTGCGTTTGGCAGGAGACAGCTTTAGGAGAGGAAGACTCACAAGATTTTTGATCTATGCCGAGAGCATCTTGGAGAATGAAAATCGGTGTTGAGAGAACATGGCCTGCAAATGTGATGAGCTGAAAAAGGAGTTTGAACATAATTCGTAGTCTTTAACAGGTAGCTCTCAAGGAAAACACCCTTCCCTTGAGGTAAAAAAGTTCTTGGATCTTCACAATACCATCTAAATAATTTCCTGTGAAGAATATCAGTGTTTTATCGGGATTGTCATTAGAGGAAAGAATAGAAAAGGGTGTGATTATACGTAGAAATAAAGAAGCCTGTTTTAGGGTTGCTAGTGAGAACCACAGACTTCAGCATAGGTTTTAAAGTGCATCTTACAGAGTTTTCTTAGAGCTTCTTTTCCGTAGGAGTGTACAATATGTTTCCCTGTTTCAAGTACGCGAACGCTTACTCCTTTGGGAAGCTGAACCTTATATAGAGCTTCGAGTTTTTTCATTGAGGTAATAAAAGCTTCGCGAGCAAGTATTGAAGCAGCAGCAACAACAATATCTGCTTCTGCCTTGGTCTTTTGTATAAGTAGAATCTCGGAGTTTTTCTTTTTTAGAGCCTCAAGGAGGAGCTGCTCTGAGGAGGCAAATTGGTCAGAAATAGCAAAAACCTCCTGTGCAGGGCAAGGGGCAAGGTTGTCAATCACGGTAGCGTGTCCCCAAGCAAGAAGAGCATTCAGATTACGGAATTTCCCATAAAGTTCGTTATACTTTTCTGGATATAAGGTCATGACATCGTAAGTGCACAGTGAGCGAATGGTTTTCGCTAAAGAGAGAATAGTTGTGTCACGAAGAGTTTTAGAATCTTGAATTTTAGTTTTATACAGCTCCTGCAAAATCCTCTTGTCTGGAGCATAGACACCTGCTATACATAAAGGGCCAAAAAAGTCCCCCTTCCCAGATTCATCAACTCCAATACGTGGGCGGAGGTTCTGTTCCAAGGTGTGACTGGAGATTACATGAAGGACTTCAGGTTCTAGGACAAACTCAATAAATTCCTGAGAACCCTTTCCTTGAACTACAAGCTTCCCTGAAGAATATAACGTACAGCAGACTGTCGGGGACTTCGCTTGAAATATCGTGTATTGAGGATAGGAAAACACAAAATTCTTTTTTTCAAGCGTCTGCTTTAGTCTCTTTTGGGACTCTAAAGATATGGTCGTGACAAAGGGAGCGGACATGCGAAACTACGGGGTAGATTTCCAGATACAAATTAAACGGTATTTATATATATTCCTGCAAGTGGCCCCATAGAAGGAAAACTTCCCATGAAAGATAAAGCAATGTAGCGAAGGTAAGGAATGACAGAACACGTGCATAAAGAACTTTTGCATTTAGGGGAAATTTTTCGTTCGCGACGTGAAGAACAGTCGCTGTCATTAAAAGATGTTGAAGCAGCAACTTCCATACGTTGTTCTTGCTTAGAAGCTATTGAACAAGGGTACTTGGGGAAGCTGATCTCGCCAGTATATGCTCAGGGATTCATAAAGAAATACGCTTCCTACTTAGGCCTTAATGGAGAGAAGCTCCTCCAAGAACATCCTTATGTTGTGAAGCTCCTCAAGGAATTTTCAGAGCAGAACATGGAGATGCTCTTAGATTTGGAGTCTATGGGAGGAAGAAACTCTCCAGAAAAAGCGATTCATTCTTGGAGCTACCTGGGAATCGCTGGCGCGATCATTCTTGGAGGAGGACTCTTATGGTGGTTAGGGTCTTTGTTCTCCATTTTTTAAAGGCTGAACTTAATCGAAATTTGTTTTTATCCCTCTAAATTCACGGATTAACCAAGAACGAAAGAGTTCACTCTATGCGCTAGGCTGAGTAGTGCTTCTTGGTCTTCAGGACTCCATATCTCATTACCATCATCGAAACACAGTGGAGCAGTCCCACTGCCGCTGCCGCCGCCATGTGCACCATCTGTAGTATCATCATCTTGTGATAGATCTACTTCAGTAGCTGTATCCCAAAAGAGATCAAGTACCTGAGCCCATGGCGAAGGTTGTCGTGGATCAAACGGCATTGTATCTGGGGCTTGTTTGTCCAGAGGGATATAACCTACAGCAAATACACAAAGAGCAAGCACTTGTAGATATAATTCTTTGTTAAGGCTGAGTCCAGTTCCTTCAATGTTTAGGAAATGAGAACCTTTAGTAAGGGAAGATAGGACTTTTTTAAGGAGATCAACTACTTCTACGGATTTTTCCCCTAAAGGCCCTTTGTATTTGTACCCACTCGAGACACTTGTCGCAAAGGCTCTTGAGAGTTGAACTTGCAGCTTGTTGAAGTTTAATCTCACAGCCTGTTTACATATTGGTAATGAGGAACCCCCTGCGGATTGAGCTCCTTCTTGTGCTTCGCCATCGTCATAAAGTACCCAAAACGTAGGAAGATTTGAAGGAGCTGTAGGATCATCCTTAGCTTCTGCCACAGCCTTTACAATGGGAGCGTCTATTGAGGGGGCATTTTCTGGTTTGCTAACTTCTTGATATAGCTCCTTAGAGATCTGGAGGTTAAGTTTTTTGCTTAGTTCTTGGTGAATGGATAGGCAAAGATCTTCAAAAGCCTGTTTCCAAGGAGCATTTGGATCGTTACCCTGAGCTTGCAAGAGCATTTCTCCTCCTCCTGATCCTAAAGTCGCCCCTACAACGATAACGCCGTACTTATCTTTCATTTCTTGAAGAAACTCTCTTGCTTGCTCAGGAGTTAGAGGATTGTCATATCCATCGCAACAGCTGCAGCAACATCCCCAAATCCAATTACATAGCGAGGGGCAGTGATCTCTACACCAAGGCGTCACTGTTTCATTGCAATAATGAGTAGTACGCTGTACACGAGGATTCTTCAGAAAGTTATCAAAGATAGTTCCACTTTTCTCAATTAAAGCTAAGACAGAGTCTTCACCCCATGATAGTTTCAATTCTAGGTGTGTTTCTCTTCCCCCTGCTCTTCCTGGCTGCGTTGTAATGGGAGGCGTTGATCCGCTACTAGATAAAGAGGTGCTTTCTTCTGGGGAAGAACTCCTACCAGTATAATTAAGGCTACAAGAGCCTCCAGGGCAAGGACATCCAAAACAAGACATAATTTTTTCTCTGATAAGAAGTGATTAAGAAGAAGTCATACAGACTTAAGCTAAGCAGCTTATAAATTAAAATTATAAGTAGCTTATAATCAAAAGGATAATCTTGCAATAGGCGTTGTGTCCCGGCATGTTTGTATGTTAATAAAAAGGGTTTCTAGAGCTCTTCTAAAGAGAAATTCTCTTTAGAGAGTCTCAATAAAAAAAATTCCTCAAAAAAATAATAGTATGTTACCCTTTTGCAGGCTATGAAAATTAAAGATATTTTTTTTAATGTTTGCATGTGTAAAAAGCTTACAGCTTTGTGTTGCGGTTGCTTTTTTGGGGGGAAGGGTTTTTTTCCCAGGACATCTTGATGCTGCTCCTATTAAAAAAAAGACAGCTAGGGTTCCTGTGAACATTGTTTCCTCTTTTTCTGATGTGTTGCAAGCTCTTAAAAAAGAACGGAATCCTAGTGAAATTTTAGTTTGTATAGATGTAGATCGTGCGTTGGTTCAGCATCCATATTTGGGAAGCCCTGCGTGGGCGGAACGGCGATTTCGTCACCATGTTCAAAGTTCTTTAAGTGAGGAGAAGTCGCAGGAAAGGGTAGAGGAAGAGCTCGTAGCTGTAGATACGTTTAAAGTGAGAAAATGCGTAGAGGTCTCATTGCCTGAGGCTTTTGCAGGGCTCGCAAGTTCTTCGTGCAAGCTTTTGGGGGTGTCTTCATGTAAAGCAAGAGCTGCTTTGGCATTAGCTGAAACTCTAGCGCTGCAAGGCATGGATTTTGTCTCTGGTTCTCCTTTTTATACAGATGTTTTCTTAAGAGGTAGCGCACCATCTGCGACTCCTTTTGTTTATCGCGGTATACTTTTTTGTTGTGGTCTATCACTTGGGGGCACGCTGTTGGAGTTGTTTGCTCACGAAGGCGTATGGCCTCAAAAGGTAATCTTTGTAAGTGACAACCCAGATCTTCTTAAAGCTATAGGCCATGCATGCATGAAGCAAGGGATGGATTTTTTAGGTTTAGTATATTATCCTGCTACGGAAAATATGTTTTCTTATATGCCTCCCTATTCTTCAGCTGCGGAGCTTCAAGAAAGACAAGCACTAACATTGCTTTCTGAAGAGATCGCTCTTAAGGCGTTGTCTTTGTGATCGAGTGAGTTTTTTAGGTCAAACCCTAAGTATCCTCTCTACCCCCCAGAGGGGGTATTTAGGGCCTTTTTTTTGTTAATAATATTTTTAACAAAAACTACGTTCTTCGTAAAATTTTTGCGGATGATTTTTCGGAGGCGTAGATATGAGGGGTTTTCTTTTTTTCATTTCGATGTGTGTGTTCGGAAACGTGGTTTCAATACATGCTGCAATTCTTCACATCTCAGATCTTCGTGCTGTGCATCCTTATATTAAGGACGGGGGCGTGGTGTGTCTTTGTATTGAAGAAACCTTAATATTTGCTAAGGAATCTTTGGGGCATCTTCGTTGGTATGAGCATCAAAATCTACAGTTGGAGAAGAATGTCAGAAAGGATATCGCTCGAGAGCAGGCATTAAGGGAATGGCTAGGAATTTCTATGTTGGCAACCTTTGAGCTGGGAACTCCGGACCTCCCTTCGGTATTCTCTGAGCTAGCATTTTCTGGGGCTTCTGTTTTGGGAGTGTCCCTATGTCCCTTGCCTTTCATTCCGCGTTCTCTTTCCATTTTAGAGGGACTTTCTCTAGATTTTACGCAGTTCCCTACGGTTTTTGAGAACGGGTGGATCTCACACCCTAAAACTTTAGGGAAGCCTTTGGAGACTCCAGTTGTGGAAAAGAACATATTCTTTACGGGGATCCTTGCGAACCAACTCACGATGGAAGAGGCAATGCTCGCCCTGTTTTCTACAGCACAACCTCTGCCTACGCAGATCGTTTATGTAGATCATAGCCTTCAGCGTTTAGAGTCTACAGAAAAAGCCTGCAAGCAGATGCAGGTGCCTTTTGTAGGGCTATGCTATACGCCAGCACAAAAACGCGCAGAGAAGTTTCATTTTAAAGTTGCTGAGCTGCAAAGAACACGGATGCTGTCCTTGTTTTCAGAGGAGTTTTATAGTGCTTTATTAGAGTCTTTTACGAAAAAGAACACGGAAGAGAAGGGATTCGAACCCCCGGTTCCTGTAAGAGAACTTCTGATTTCGAATCAGACGCATTCGACCACTCTGCCACTCTTCCATCGCGAAAAATAGTGTACGAGATCCTTCCCTAGGAAATCAAGAATCTTTCTTGAAACCTTAATAACATGGATTCAAGCTCTTAGCATAGCAGATATGCTTTTCACAAATGAATTAGGAGCATCTCTTTTATCATAAGTTTCTAAATAAAAGAGATGTTTATTTAAACTGTAATGTTTTTATAAAAAATATATTAAAAGTCGAAACTTTATTTTAAAATAAAGAATAGAGTTTTACTTTTTTGTATGGACATGTCTCAGCCGTTATATACGAATAAGCTCATTACGGAAAAATCTCCTTATCTTCTTCTTTATGCGCATACTCCAGTAAATTGGTATCCTTGGGGAGCAGAGGCATTTCAGCTCGCAGCCTCTAAGGATAAGCCGATATTTCTTTCTATAGGGTGTGCTTATTCTCGGTGGTGTCGTGTGATGCTTCAGGAAAGCTATAGCAATCCTGAAGTGGCTGCGATGCTAAACGAGTATTTCATTAATATTAAGGTGGACAAGGAGGAGCTGCCGCATTTGGCGAAGCTATATTTTGATCTTGCGCAGATGCTTGCAACTTCCGGAGCTCCCCAGGAGTTTCCCTCTTGGCCTTTGAATGTGTTTTTAACACCTGACTTGCTGCCGTTTTTCTCAGCAAACTACATTAGCATTCAAGGAAAACTCGGGCTGCCTTCATTCCCTCAAATCATTGAAAAGCTTCATATTATGTGGGAGGATGAGGAAGAGCGGGAGGTTCTTGTTCATCAGGGCTCAAAAATTATGGAGATCGCCTCGTTTTTAGAGGGGTGCTCTAGAAAAGAGCTTGTAGACGAGCACACATTAAAGCAAACCGTAGAGGCATTATATTGTGATGTGGATTCCCACTATGGGGGAGTGAAGGCGTTCCCTAAGAGGCTCCCAAGTTTGCTTACAAGATTTTTCTTAAGATATGGCTCTGAATATAGTGATAGCAGAAGCTTATTTTTTGTTCATCGCTCTTTAGATCTCGTTTCTTCTGGAGGTATCCGAGACCATCTTGATGGAGGGTTTTTCTGTTGCACTATAGATGATAAGTGGTTGATTCCTTGCTTTGAAAAGCGCTTGATAGATAATGCTTTTATGGCTTTGAGTTATTTAGAGGCTTGGGCCTACTGGAAAGATGAGACCTATCGTTCTATAGGAAAGCAGATTATTTCCTATATTCTTGCGGAGCTTTATGATCGCCATACTGGGGTATTTTACACCTCCGAGCATGCGGAAAATTGGGGAAGTCAAGGGCAAAATTATTATACGTGGTCTAGAGAGGAAGTTCGCAGTGCTTTAGGGGAAAACACAGAGCTTTTCTGTGAGTATTATGGGGTTTCCCACGAGGGATTTTGCAATGGACGCAATATCCTTCATATTCCTACCCATTTAGATACAGAAGCGTTTGTAGAGAAACATCTCTGTTCTAAAGAGGATCTCGACGAACTGCTAGCTCAGCAATGTGGGGTATTAAAGAAATCTCGAGATGGCAGAGAAAAGCCATTTAAAGATGATCTTTCCATTACGTTTAACAACGGATGGATGATCACGACTTTAGTACAGGCGGGGAGGATTTTAGGGAATACAGAATACTTGCATATTGCAAAGAAATGCGGACAGTTTGTTGCGAGCTGCTTGTATAAAGACCGCATGCTTTTGAGAAGATGGAGAGATGGCGAGGCTAAGTATCGCGGAGGCTTGGAAGATTACGCTGCAATGATTTTGGGAGCCTTATCTCTTTATGAGTCGGGATGTGGAGCTTTTTGGCTAGCTTTTGCTGAAGAACTTATGCAGGAAGTGCTGATTTCTTTTCGCTCTCAGGAGGGGATCTTTTACAATACCGATAGAAGAGATACTTTCTTCCCCTTACAGCAATCGCAACTTTCTGATGGTGAGTTAATCTCTGGAAATGCCCTAATTTGTTTAGGACTGCTCTCCTTGCATTTGCTCACAGAAAAACGCCATTATCTTTCCCATGCTGAAGAAATTTTACAGTTCGCCCAAGCCTATTGGAGGACTCATAAGTTCTCCTCTTTAGGAAATCTACTTGCAGCTCAGCACTATTTTTCTCATAAGCATATCAAATTAATCATCTCCCTTGGAAACGAGGAGGAGCATGAACGCATCTTCCAAAGTTTTGCAGGGCTTTATCTTCCCTGTATTACGATCGTCTGGTTAACTAAGAAAGATAGAGATATCCTAGAGGCCTCTCTCCCTGAATATGAACACATGCTGATTCCTAAGGACGACCAAACCACTACAGTTTTTTATGTGTTAGATGTAGAGAAGGGGAGGAAAATCCAGGACTTAGGGGAGTTAAAGAAATACCTTTCCTCTTTGTAGCAGGGATTTTTCCCTGTGGAAAGTAAAGAATGTTCTCTAAGTGGTCAAAATTTGGCCAATCACGTATAGTTAGCCCCTAAGCAGATCAAAGGTTTAGGGCAGCAAACTCATGAAACGATATTCCTATGTTCTATATATAGCTCTTTTCCCAAGCCTTCTAAGCGTGCCAATTGGAGCTTTGGGTTTGGATAGCGGATCCCCCTCTTCAAGTTACGAAAACATCTTGGGGAAAAAAGATCCCACAGGATTAGCCATCCATGATCGGGTGCTGTTTAAGGTAGATGAAGAGAATGTCGTTACCACTTTAGATGTCATTCAAAAATTGAATATTCTTTTTTATACTTCCTATCCTCACCTTATAGATTCCTATCCTGCACGCTCACAATACTACTCTGCGATGTGGCCTGTGGTTTTAGAATCTATACTTGATGAGTTTCTCATGTATGCCGATGCTAAGGAGAAAAAACTCGATGTGGATCCTACAACGGTAAATCAGGAAATCGAGAAGATCTTAGGGCGGGATTTGACTCCGTTTTATTCCCACTTTGACATGACTCCAGAGGATATTGTCAAAGTGATCGAGCGTACGTTGACAGCACAGAGGGTCATGGGAATGATGGTACGATCGAAAGCGATGTTGAAGGTAACGCCAGGGAAGATTAAAGAGGCCTATGATAAACTCGCTAGGGAGGCAGAAAAAAGGTTTGTGTGGAAGTATCGGGTATTAACGATTAAAGCGGCTACAGAATCTTTAGCGAGCTCTATTGCGGAGAAGGTCAGTACCCGGTTAAATGAAACCAAATGCTGGGATAAGGAGCGTTTGTTATCTCTTGTCTTATCTCAGGGAGGACAGTTCACCTGTTCTGATGAGTTTTGCCGTAATGATGATGAACTTTCAGAGAGCCATAAGCAAGAGCTTTTAGAAGTGGCGTATCCTGAGAAGTGGTGTGGTTTACCTAAGGCTTCGAAATCTGGATATAAGCTTTTTGTTTTGGTAGATAAATCTGTAGGGTCTGTAGCGCCATTGGAAGAGCTAGAAGCTCAGATTAAGCAGCGCCTATTTGCCTCTGAAGCTGTAGAGTTAGAAAAGCAATATAAAGAGAAACTTCGAGCTCGTTATGGCTTTGATGCTTCCATCATTGCGAAGCTCCTTTCTGAAGAAGCTCCTCCTTTGTTTTCTTTATTATAGAGGGGCGTGGTTTTGTCGAGAAGTTCTCCAGAGAGGCTGACACGTTTTCTTGCGGAAATCCGAGAGAGTCCTAAGAAAGGCCTTTCTCAAAATTTTTTAATTGATGGGAACATCATCAGAAAAATTTTGTCAGAGTCTCAGGTGCAGGAGGGAGAGTGGGTATTAGAGATCGGCCCAGGCTTTGGAGCGCTCACAGAGGGATTAGTCTCTTCAGGAGCGCATGTCATTGCTTTAGAAAAAGATCCCAAGTTCGCAACGACGCTATCGGAGCTTCCCCTTTCCCATTTAGAAATTACCGATGCTAGGACCTATCCCTTGCAGAAGCTCTCAGAGTTAGGATGGGAAGGGAAGGGAAGAATGATCGCGAATCTCCCTTATCACATCACCACACCCTTATTGATCAAGATCTTTTCTGAAGCTCCGCATATGTGGAAGTCTGTTACGGTGATGGTTCAAGATGAGGTCGCCAGGAGAATCATCGCTCAGCCCGGAAATAAAGATTACGGATCCCTAACGATTTTCCTGCAGTTTTTTGCACATGTACGCTATGCCTTTAAAGTCCGCGCTTCCTGTTTTTATCCTCAGCCTCAGGTGCATTCTGCTGTTGTCCATATGGAAGTTAAGGAGCATTTTCCCTTGCCGGAAACTGTATTTAAGGATTTTTTCACCCTAACACGCACAGCATTTCAGCAACGTAGGAAATACCTTACCAATACCCTTAAAGATTTGTTTCCTAAAGAGCTTTTGCTCTCTGCTCTTCAGCAGCTACGCATCTCAGACAAAGCACGCCCAGAAACGTTAAGCCTTGAAGATTACCTAGCTCTGTTTAAGCTGTTGTCGTTCTCTTAAGAATTTTTTTTCGTATTCAGCTGTTTAGAAATCGAAGCTTTTTTGAAAAAACATACAAAAGAGAATGGGATTTCTGTTATCATTGCCTCCCTTAACTGTATGTGAGCTACAGTTTTTATTATAGGGTCTTCAGTTTCTATAAGGCAATCGCTGCTGATAAAAGGAGTTTAATGTGGACGACACCTGGTTTTATTATTCTCAATGGAGCTTCCCAACTGGTGAAAAAAAAAGCTATAAACCTTGTTTGCCTCTTCTTTGTTCTATAACTCTCCATACTGGAGAGTGTCTTCCGGAGTTGTATTTGTCTCCTTTCCATCGATATTGCAAGACACCACTGATCTTATCTGATCTGGTCTTTTGACTTCCCTTAGCATCTTTGTATAAGTTTCTTGTTATTCTCTTACTTGACACGTAGGGGGGGCTCTAGATTTATATTTAGGGTTTTAGGCTAAACCACTTCAAGTTTTTTTGGGGTGTTTCGCAAACATAAGGTCGAATTTGAGCTTTATAGGCTATGTTTAGGAAGCTCATGGTGTTTAGATATAGCATGTAGGAAGTCTAGAGTTTTTTTAGGATCTGAACTCTGTGAGTTGCGATGGCCTTTTATTCTTTATAAATGCAAAGCTTTATTCGTTAAAGATAGGAGCCTTAGGAGAAGGAACACCAGGGCTTGGCCAAGATGTCTTTCAGATGTCTTTCAAAGGTGCGCTTTATTTCCTTTAAGGAAAAATCTTCTATCTTCTTGAAGAACTAGGGGTGAATCTCTTAGTACGTAAATTAAAGTAGGTCAAAATGCGATCTATAATTAGCATTTCATCTAGCCCTACAGCTTTAAGTAGGGTATTTTGATCTCCATGTGCAGGAAAAGCTGCAGGGATGGCAAAATGAATCACATCGACTTTAAAATTGAAGGTCACAAGGAAATCATGAAACTCTGAAGCAAGGCCCCCACTGGCACAGTGCTCTTCGATAAGGACCACTTTGTTATGGTTCATGAGCAAAATGCTAAAGAGGTTTTTATCTAAGGGCTTCACAAATACTGGATCTACAACAGTTGCAGAAATGCCAAAAGTCAGGAGCTTATGTTTTACAGATAGAGCAGTGAAACAGTGGTTTCCTAAGGCAATAATGAGGAAGTCCTCCCCTTGGGAGAGAATCTCTGCTGTTCCTGGAGAGCGCATGGCAAAAGCTTCCACTGCTAGAGGATCTGCAGGAGGGACAGGAACATTAGGATAGCGAATCGCACTTGGAGCGTCCCAATGCAAGGAAGAAAAAAGCAACTGCTGGAGAACAATGCCGCTTCTTGGCTGGCAAAGAATCATATTGGGCATAGCACGTAAAAAGCTCATATCATAAATACCATGATGGCTAGGGCCGTCATGGTATGCAAGCCCAGCACGATCTATAGCAAATACTACAGGAAGCTTTTGTAAACAGACATCATGGAAGATATTGTCAAAGGCTCGTTGTAGGAAGGTAGAATATATAGAGCAAACCACAGGATTCCCCGCCTTTGCTATGCCCGCAGAGAAAGTCACCGCATGACCCTCAGCAATACCAACATCAAAGAAACGCTCAGGGAAGGTCTTTTTAAACTCTTCAAGCTTGGACCCCAAAGACATTGCAGGAGTCACCACATGCAAACAAGGAAATCTTTTTCCAAGGTCACAAATCGTTGTCCCGAAGACTTCAGGAAAGGTCGGTTTTGTTCTGATCGCGGGAAGGTGCTTTTCCAAGGAGGGATCGTGTTCTTTCTTATCAAAGTTCGCTCCTACGCCATGATATTTTGAGGGGTTATTCTGCGCTTGCTGTAGTCCCTGACCTTTTGTGGTACATACATGAATCAGAATCGGAAATGGGAGTTCCTGAACTGTCTGAAATAGAGAAACAAGCTTTTTTACATTATGCCCATCGATAGGGCCGATGTAGGACAAGCCAAATTGCTCAAATAGCGGCATGGGGCAGAAGAGGTTTTTTAAGCACTGAGAGAGCTTATGGCTGTGTTTGGATAAACCGTTCCCATAACGAGGAATTTTCTCTAAGAGCTTTTCAATGTGTTTTGTAAGCTTGTTCGTTTTGGGATGGTGTAGCCAACGGGCAAACATCTGAGAAATCACCCCGACATTCTCTGAGATCGACATTTTATTATCATTGAGAATGACGATAAACTTGGAAAGATCTGTAGAGATGTTATTTAACGCTTCCAATGTTAACCCGCAGGAAAACGCAGCATCTCCTAAAATAGGAAGAACATGAGCGCGGGATTCCTCGGGGGTAGTTTTTGCTAGCCCTAAAGCTAGGGAGAGCGCTGTTCCTGCATGTCCGGAAAAAAACAAATCATGTTCAGACTCCTGGGGATTGGTAAACCCACTCAGTCCTCCATCATGACGTAGATGATCAAAGGCTGAGGTATTTCTTCCTGTCAGGAGCTTGTGGGTATAGGCTTGATGGCCAACATCAAAAATAAACTTATCCTGAGGAGAGGAAAAGACATAATGTAGCGCAATTGTAAGCTCTACAATCCCCAAGTTCGAAGCAAGGTGCCCTCCAGTTTGATTAAGTACAGAAACAATCCTTCCTCGGATCTCATCCGCAAGCTGCGGTAATTGAGAAATAGAAAGCTTTTTCAAATCTTGAGGAGAAGATATCTGACTTAACAGCAGATCAGACGCATGCATCATATTTTAATTATTAGGATTTATAGAAAAGGTTGTTGTAACAGGATTTCCTGAGTTGTCTTTAAGAAGGTCTCCCTGGGGGTGCAAAGAAAGTAGGTGGCTTTGTTGGCAGCGATGTAACACCATGCAAAAACCCTCATGGATTAAAGCAAACATCCTTTCGTAAGTTTCTAATGTTGCCTCTAAGGAGTTAAGAGTTTCTAAAGATTGCTGAAGAACCTGTAGCTCTTGTAAAAGAAAATCCACGGAAACAAATTGTGTCATGACTTTTTAGTGGACGGCAGTTTCTTCTTTAACTAAAGAGCTTTCAAGACGCTTTTTTGAAAGCTCTCGAACCCGCTGTTCAACTTGATGAATGCGTGCCTCGCAAATACGCATAAGAGCATCAGCTTCTTCATATAAAGCCAAAGAAGCATCTAACGAGGTCGAAGATTGATTCATCAAATCAACAATTTCTTCCAATCGTTGCATCGCTGTTTCAAAAGGGATCTCATCCATCATCTAACCCTCTGTAGGTTCAAAAGATTTGGTCTCTGTTACAGCAAGGATAGCTTCGCCATCATGTAGTTGAACCCTTACTCGAGAGCTTGGTTGCAAGCTTTTCACAGAGAGAATAGCAATTTTTTCATTAAAGTCAAAGAGCATTGCATACCCTCGTTTTAAAACATTTTTAGGGTTTAAAACTAGGAGGTGCTTACAGACATTTTTATAAAGGACTGCTGCACTCTCTAAGCGCTGCTGCATTGTTGCGGATAGGCGATCTCTTACATGTGCATGGGTAGCTTTGTTGTTTGCAAGCACTACTTGCGCATGGGAAAATAGGCGTTTTTGTAGGAGATCTAAGGTTTGCCTATGCGTATGAAGCTGTTGGTATAGTGTTGTTTCTACATGTTTCAGTAAACTGCGTTTATGTGCAAAAGCTTGAGAATAGAGGTAAAGACGCCGGAAGATAAGGGTGTCTAGCTGTTGCTTTAAGGAAATCAGCCTTTGCGCACTCTCATGCAGCTGAGGGAGAGTGCTAAATTTTTTTTTGGTGAGGTCGTAGTGGTTTTGTAAGGAAGAGAGCTTATGGGTACAGGCGTGGTTTAGCATTTTTTTGACATCTTGTAAGCGGAAGGAAAGCTTGTTAAGAAGGTCTCCTTGCAGCCAACGAGAGAAGTGCTCACAGCGTTGCTGATAGTGGAGGAGTTTCCCAAGCATTTCGCGATGGATCGCGATTCTTACAAAATCGAGCTGTTGTTGGGCTGTGCGGAAAAATTCTGTACGGTTTAGCTGGCGTTTCCAGACAAGGAGTTGGTCTTTTTTCCCCTGGAAAAACTGTTGCGAGTGGGAGAGAAGGTGATTTAAGATGCCTTGGAGCTGTTGGAGCTGTTGTTCACTGCTTGGACAGACAATTTCTGCAGCAGCAGAAGGGGTGGGAGCACGAACATCTGCAGCAAGGTCACAGAGGGTATAGTCGGTTTCATGGCCTACAGCAGAGATAATGGGAATCTTACTGGCATGTATAGCTTTGACCAGAGCTTCCTCATTAAAGGACCACAGATCCTCGATACTGCCTCCTCCTCGGGCAAGAATCAAGACATCTGCAATGTTTTCGGCATTCATGACTTCGAGAGCTTTGCAGATTTCTTTTGTCGCGCTTTCTCCTTGTACAGTGACGGGATAAATTAAAACTTTATAGTTATAACACCTTCGGGAAAGAACCCTGAGGATATCTTGAACCACAGCTCCTGTAGGGCTGGTGATGACACCTATGCATTTGGGGGCTTTCGGTAGAGATTTCTTTTTCTCCATGGCGAAGTAGCCCTCTGTTGTCAGGCGTTTTTTAAGTTCTTCAAATTTTTGTAGTAGGTCTCCTTCGCCTGCATAGACTAGGGCATGTGCGACGATTTGGTAAAGGCCTCTGGGGGCATATACTGTGAGCTTGCCATGGAGAATGACGGCGTCGCCATCTTTAGGGCGACGGCCGAAAAATTTACTTTTAAAATGAAAAAATGCCCCATTTAGGAAAGATTTTTCATCTTTGATGCCAAAATAGAGATGCCCACTCGGTTGTAGAGAGACATTGCTGAGCTCCCCCTTCACTACAATGTGGCAGAAATGGGATTCTAAAAGGGTTTTTATGTTTTCTGTTAGGGATGTCACAGCCTGAGGAGGGACGGACATAAAAAACTCTATGTTATGAATTGTGAATACTAGAGGAGGTTAGGGTAGAGAATCCCTAGATAGAAAACTATGAAAAAATCTTTTCTATGATAGATTGAGATAGTGAAAAGATCTTTTACTAAGGGGAAGAGGATGGTTCGTGAGCGCTACGTTTTAGGGAATTGGAAAATGCATAAGACATGTCAGAGTGCGGAAGAATACATGACGACTCTTTGTCCTTTATTAAAAAAGGAAGAGCCTCCTTGTCATGTGGGCATAGCTGCACCTTTCACTGCACTCCAATGCTGTTCTCTGCAAATAGAAAAGTTTCATTCTACTCTTAAGTTGGGAGCTCAAAATGTTTTTCAAGAGCCAGAAGGGGCATTTACTGGAGAGATTTCCCTAGCCATGCTAAAGGAGTTTTATACTTCTTTTGTATTGCTTGGCCACTCGGAGCGTCGACAGAAGTTTCATGAAGACAATGCTATTATCGCTGCCAAAATGCAGGCTGTTGCGAACTCCGGGCTTCTTCCTGTATTGTGTATCGGAGAAAGTTTGGAAACCAAAGAAAAGGGGGAGACATATCCTTATTTGGAAGAGCAGCTGATGTCAGGATTAGAAAAGTTCCCCAAAGATGCTGAGGTTGTGCTTGCATATGAACCTATTTGGGCGATCGGAACAGGAAGAGTTGCTGAAGCAGGTGAGGTGCAGGAGATTCATGAGTTTTGTAGGCGTATATTAGCAAGAATCTTTTCTGAGGAAAAGGCTACAGAGATTTCGATTCTTTATGGGGGATCCGTAAAAGCTGACAATGCCGCACTTTTCGGGAAATGCCATGATGTTGATGGTTTGTTGGTTGGCGGAGCTTCCTTAAAACCTACAGAGTTTTTTGAGGTGATCAAAAACTTCTGCAGTGCAGATTCTGCATGTTGAATTTTTTATTCTAGATTTTATCTGAGAGCTTTTGCCTAGGAGTTTTTCCCATTGTTAATTCTTTCTTTTATTTGGGTGTGATTTTTCACATGGTCAATAATTGGATTTTATAAGAGAATACAGAGCAGAATATGGGCTTCGAGTGAGAACTTGTGTGCTTTTTAGAGAGTCGTAAGCTGCATGGTTTGCGTTGCTATGCGTAATTAGGAGAATGTTATGACTTATGTATTTTATATGTTTTTATGTGTGTTTCTTCTGTTGTGTGTTGTTCTTTGCGGCTTAATTCTAATTCAAGAGAGTAAAAGCATGGGACTGGGATCTTCATTTGGAGTAGATTCTGGAGATTCTGTATTTGGGGTGTCTACTCCTGATATTTTAAAGAAAGTCACAGCATGGTGTGCTGTAGCATTTTGTTTGAGCTGCTTGATACTTTCGTTTTCTACAAATCTTTTAGGGAAAAAGTTCGCAGTTGCAGAGACCTCTTTTCAGGAGGGCACTTCAGAGATTCAAGAAAGTAAAGTTACTGAAGAAAACTAGCTATGTTTGGCGCTCCTCCATCTCTTAGAGGGGAAGGGAAGCTTAAAACATCAACTGGAAATTAGACTGGGTTTCTTTTGTGTACTTTAGTGTATACAGAAGGATATACAGGACTTTCTGTCTTTTCGGGAAATTCTTAAGTTTCCAAATTCTCGAGTTTTCCTCTTTTCCTTTTGAAAGTCACTGAGAAGAGACGGTGGGAGTCTAGGAAAAGGGAGAGGAGTAAGATAGAAGTTCACTAGGGTGTAAGAATTAAAGAGAAGACTGGGATATGATTCGAAGACTAGAGTATTATGGTAGCCCTGTACTTCGGGAAAAAGCGAAAGAAATCACAGAAATTACCGAGGATATTCGTTCGCTTGTTCAGGATATGTATGAAACCATGATTGCACATAAGGGCGTAGGTTTGGCTGCTCCTCAGATAGGAAAGAGCTTAAGTTTGTTTGTTATGTGTGTTGAAGGAGAAACCCCTGATGGGGAGTTGATCTTCTGTGATTTTCCTAAGGTCTTCATCAATCCTGTGCTTTCATCTCCTTCTGAGCATCTTGTGATTGCTTATGAGGGCTGCCTGTCCATCCCAGGACTTCGCGGGGAAGTTTTTCGTCCCGATAGGGTTACCGTAACTGCCATGAATCTCGATGGGCAGAAATTTTCTGAGACATTAGAGGGATTCCCTGCGCGTATTGTGATGCATGAGACGGATCATCTTCACGGGATTCTCTATATTGATCGTATGGAAGAACCTAGGGATGCCAAGAAGTTTAAGGTGGCGTTGGAGAAAATCAAGCGTCGTTATAACACGCATTTGGATAAAAATAGCTTAGTATCCTAAAAACACAGGGTTTTCTTAGGTTTCTTACATTTATCAAGCTTTAGGAAGAAAAAGAAGCGGTTATCGGCTTCGCGCCTTTCATATACGGTATAGAGCTGCCAGTGTTCGAAGACTTTTGTGCCCAGAACCATCTGATACTCTAGGTAGTTGGGGGTGTCTGTGCGGTGCCATCCGTATCTTAGGGCAAGGCGATAGTTCCATAAAGGATGCAGACGGAAAAAGAGCTTTCCTAAAATCAGATTTCTACGGTCTGTTAGGGGGGTATGGAAGAACTTCTCAATAGGGTAGCTCACATCTAAAATGAAGTTTTCTCTATCACACTTCATCAAGCTGTATTTGCTTCTATGTAGAGCTTCTATTTCCAAGGCGAGGTTTTCATTTCCCACCCATTGCCAGCGGGCATTGAGGTGATCCCAGCAATGTTTTTTCCAGATCCATTCTGTATCAAAGCTTAAAAGACTCCTTCTCCCTAAAGGAAGGGTAATGACTCCTGAAGTTTTAGGAAACACTTCTTGGGCATGGGGACCTTCCATAATGTGTGTGGTCCAGATTTTCGCAGAAATTTCCTTATGCGGTGCTAGGGAGAGCTTATGATAAAATGAGGATTTCACACCTATCTGGATGAGGTTTAATTCGTGAAAGGCATCTTGGATAGAGAAGATATAGTGTTCATTGTTCTTCGCTAAGGGGTGAGAGTACATAGCTATAGTAATGAAAGGCTCTAAGATGTGCCTTTTGTTGATGCAGGATTTATATAGAAGAAAGCGATAATCTAAAGAGAGCTTCCCAGAGGCTTGGTAGTGTTGAGAGGAGGTTTCAGGAAGGTGGCTATAGTAGATCACAGATCCTGATAAGGAAGGGGTAAACACTCCTATAGGTAAAGGAATACTCCGGTAGATCTTAGGGGTTGAGGCGACCCTTAATGAGGAGAAGTCCTTGCCAGGGATTTGATTTCCAAAAGCGTAATCTAAATATCCGCATTCTAGAGTGTTTTCTAAGAACAGTTTTATTTTGGGGATCTGTAGGGGGAACTGTCTTAGAGTGAAGTAGGGAAGCTCTTGGTTTACACTTTGGAAGGAGTTTACCTTAAAGGAGGAGGTAAGGGTACTTTCGAAAAGTCTTCCTCTCCATGAAAGGGAGACTTTCGTAGGGCCGGTATTTTTCAGGACAAAGTTGTTGGGGAAAATATCCGCAACGGTTTCCCAGCTATCGCTGAGGTGGTACTCTCCATAAAAATGCGTCTGCTTATGGGAAAATGCAAAATCCCCATGTAGGCGGTAGCGGTCCTGGGTTTTCGGCATGTCAATGGCAAGGCGATGGGCATAATAGCTCATCAGATTGAAAGTATTCTCGGGTGTTTCCTTTTGGGAGAAGTGCATGTTGTAGCCGACTCCAATGCCGTGCTTGAAAAAGCTATCCAGGAAAAAAGTCGAAGAAAAATGGCTTTTTGCAATGGGAGAGTAGCTAATCCCTAAATACGAACCAAGAAACCCTCCCGAACCTCCGCGGAAATTTATCGGGGGTTTGGGGATCTCCATAGGCATAATAGAAAAGGGAGGAAGAAGCATTAAAGGGATATTGCACAATTTTAATGTCGTTTTCCCTATGGAGAGAAGGCCATCTGAGGAGTATTCTAGGTAATCCCCTGATAGACACAGGTCCTTTCTTGGGCCTTCTGATGTGGAGATGTATCCTTTGTGGATAATCAGAGTTTCTGGAGAAAGCATTACGGAAGCGCCTCCTAGAAACCATGGATACATCGCGAATCTTCCGTTTGTCAGCACGCAAGTATCGGTATTCTCATAATACTCAAGGTGGTCACATACGAAAGTTTTCCCTCTGTAGTTCACCATAACGTTGCCATGAGCGACAAGCTTCATGCCTAGATCTGAGGTGTTTTCCACAAAGGTTTTGTTTGCTTGAACGCGTAGGTTTTTGTGAATATAGAGAACGCCATCTTCTACAGTAAGAGCTCCCGTAAGGTCTTTAAATTGGCTGAGATAAGAGCTTTTTTTTGTTGCGGCTTCCTTGTGTGTAAGGGCGTATGCAGAGGAAGTATAAAAAACAGAAGCTGACAATAGGATATAGATGTAGCGAAAGCTCATAGGTGGCACCTACTCTATAATTTTCAGAAGGAATCCTGCAAGGATAGGATGATTTTTCTCATTTCCCTGCACGATTAGGCGGGAGAGTAGGGCAATATCTTCAGAAGTTTTAGAGATTACTAGGGCATCTAAAATATCTAAGAGAAGTTTTGCTCGCACTTCAGGAGTGATCTGGTAGCGCAGGTAGGGAGCTTTTGGTTGGGGATAGGGAGTTTCCGTATCGATAAATAATAGGGTTTCTTGGATGAGGTGGTTCGCATAGCGATGTAACGAGAGTTTTTTCTCTGGGGATTTTGTGATGTTATATAAGGCAAGATCCGCATATGCGCGGATAATGAGTTCTCCAGGGAGAGAAGAAGCTAAGGAGAGTAAATCCAGAGTTTCCTGATGAGAGGTATGGCTAAGGAAGAGCAACGCTTTTGCTGCAAGTGTAGTGTTCTTGCTGGTCAGGAGCTTTTGGATGCAAGGAAGGTAAGCCTCCTTAGGGAGGGCAAAAATCCACGAGAGAATCTGCTCTTCAACATGATGGATAGCGGTTAAAACTTGCGTGCGTTCTTTAGGATCATCAGGAAGAACCACTCCTACGTGTTTCCAGCTTTGTAGAGCCCTTCCTTTCGAAAAGGTTAACATCCATGCTTCGGTATAGTGAGGTCGGATAAGCCATGAGGTGATAAACTCAAGAAGTTGAGGATGAGCATTCCCCAGCTTGAGCAAGGCAAGAGCCGCGTTGAGCTTTGCCTCTTTATTTTCCGTATGGAGAAAAATTGGAAGAAGTAGGGGAACCGCCGCATCCGAAGACATCAACCTAGCAAGATAGAGAGCTTGGGGGCGCTCCTCCTTTAGATGCTTCTTCATAATAGGAAGAGCGTCCTCTTCCTTTTCTAGAAGAATCAAAGCTTGAGCCGCTGCAAGAGACACCTCAGGATCAGGACGATATAAAAGACGTTTTATGGCGGTGTAGCTTTGGCCATCCTTTAATGTCCCTAGAGCGTAGAGGGCTGCTTCCTGATCTTGAGGGAAGGCACTAGTAAGGAGGTTTCTTAGAGAAGGGAGGAAGCGCTTTTGTTGGTATTCTCCTATCAGCATGGCTGTGTAGCTGCGAACCGCACTTTTTGTAGAGGTCAGCAGTTTCCGAATATACGTATCGGACTCTTCTGTTTCTAGATGTAGGAAGATCGCTGCAGATAACGCCTGAATATCCTCAGGAAGAAGAGGGATAAGTGCATGGAGGTGATCGATAACTTTGGTGTTTTTTAGTGCTGCTAAGCGATAAGCAGCCTCTAAGCGGATTAGGACATAGGGGGAAGCTAGAGCTGAAAATAACAGGGAGTCTGAGGTTTTACTTAGGTGTGAAGTTGCGGCAGAGAGCACAAGAAGCTGCTGCTCAGGGTCCTCGGTATTCATTGCGTGGGTAAGAATATCCAAGGCTTCTTCGGAATTTGCAAGGCCTGCTCCAAGAATCGCACTTTTCCTTACCTGGGGATTTGTAGAGAGGAACCCCTGTTTTAGTAGGTTTTCGCCGATCTTTTTTAGGAGAGCGTAGTCATGGGGATGGTCTTCCAAAGCGTCAACATATTGAGAGAGTGCTTTTTGAGCAGATTGTGTGCTGGTATATAAAAGCTTTTGACTGAGCGTACTTGGAAATTGCCCTAAGAGAGAACAAGGAAAATAGAAACAAAATCCTCCCAAAAGAGCTAAACGACGAAGTTCCATAGGTCAATATTTACTTGTAGCAGGAGATGTTTTAAGGTTTGAATAGGAAGACCTTGAATATTATAAGCACACCCTCGGATCTCTTTTACGAGCAAGCCTCCTCCATGTGCGATGTCATACGCTCCGCATTTATTTAACCCTCCAACAATGTTAAGATAGGTTTTCAGATGTTCGTCAGGGATAGATGTAAAGACTACCTGAGAGGTTTCTGTTCCTTGAAATACTGCTCCATTATGGAGAAGAACCAGGCTTGTCATCACAGAGTGCGTTTGGTTTCTCAACGTTTTTAGCATCTCTATGGCTTCTTCTTCATCTTTGGGCTTGTTAAAGAGACGATTCTGATAGATCACTACAGTGTCTGCTGCTAAGATATATGCCTGAGGATCCGCTATTTTCTCGGCCACAGCATATGCTTTTTTAGAAGCGAGATGTTTTGTATAGTTCTCAGGATCTCCACAAAAGGCAACTTGTCTTTCGTCAAAATCTGGAGAAACACTAATAAAAGGAACCCGAAAGTCTTTTAGAATGGCCTGCCTTCGTGCTGAAGAAGAGCCAAGAACAATGTGCTGCAGCATAAAAACGGCCTCTTCTTTGAAAACTCGCTTTGTTGTAGGGAAAGGCGCTATGACTTAATACTTGCCGTATACTCTGCCATGGTTCCATCAAAAAAGACAATACGTTCCTTTTCAAAAATGAGAAGTTTTGTCGCACAATCTTCAATTAAGCCCCGGTCATGGGAAACAAAAATTACAGAGCCTTTATAATCATTTATCGCCCAAGCTAAGGCCGACACAGCCTCTAAGTCCAGGTGGTTATTTGCTTCGTCAAGAATGAGGACATTGTGGTTTTCTAACATGATCCCCGCCATCAAAAGACGAGCAGTTTCTCCTCCAGAAAGGGCAGAGATTTGCTTAAAGGCATCATCTCCTCCAAAGAGCATTTTCCCCAAAACACTGCGGATTTCTTGATCATTAATTCCTGTTTTGCGATTTCTTAACCACTCAAAAAGCGTCTCTTGCCCACAGTCTTTCAGAACATCCGCATGGTTTTGAGGAAAGTAAGAAAACACTGCTTGATGTCCTACTTTAATCGCCCCCGAAGAGGGGTTTTCAACTCCAGCAAGAAGTTTCATCAAGGTTGTCTTCCCTAAACCATTATTTCCAATGACGCCGACCTTATCCCCTTGGTAAATCTCCAAAGAAAATGGAGAAATTACAGCTTTTTCCTCATAGTTCTTAGTAATTCCCTCTAGAGAAAAGACCACTTTTCCTGAGGCCTTATCAGATAGAGGAAAGCGTATATACGGACGTTGGATGTTAGATTTCTTTAACTCTTGAGGTTGAAGTTTCTTAATCTCACGAATTCTTGATTGCACCTGACTTGCTCGCGATCCTGCACCAAACTTTGCTACGAACTCTTTAAGCTGAGCAATCTTTTTTTCCTTAGATTTGATGTCTGCTTTTTCTTGTTCTCGAGATGCTGTTTTCATCTCTACCATGGCATCGTAATTGCCTGGGTAAATAATAATAGTGTCGTAATCAATATCTGCGATGTGTGTTGTGATTGTATTCAGGAAGTGCCTGTCGTGGCTTACTACAATCACAGTCCCATCATAGTTCTTGAGGAAATTCCCTAGCCAGCTAATGGAATAAAGATCTAAGTGGTTTGTAGGCTCATCCAACAGTAGCGCTTCTGGCTGTCCGAATAAGGCCTGACATAAAAGAACCCGAAACTGCAAATCTATAGGGATTGTAGACATCTTTTGAGAAAAGTATTCACTAGAGATCCCGATTCCTATAAGGAGCTCTTCAGCCTCAGCTTCTGCTTTGTAGCCGTTTTCCTCTCCGATAATCTCTTCGATCTCTCCCAACTCCATTCCAATAGCATCTGTAAACTCTTGGGCATAGAGTTCATCTCGACGTTGGAGAGCTTGCCATAGCCGAGAGTTTCCCATGATCACACAATCTAAGACAAGAACCTCTCCGAAGCTATCAATGTTTTGGCGGAGAATCCCGACTTTTTTAGGTAAAGATATAGATCCCCTTGTAGGCTCTACCATCCCCATGATGATTTTTAATAATGTAGATTTTCCAGCGCCATTTGGTCCTGTAAGACCGTAACAGTTTCCAGGATTGAAAACTATAGAAACGTCATCGAACAGAATGCGGGAGCCTAAAGACTTGCCGATTTTATCTAATACTATGCTCATAGCACCTACAATAACAAAGAGATACTTAGAGCACAAGAGCTTTGACTTAGCTATTTCCCAAGAGGGTGGGAGGTTTCGTGAGTGTGTTTTTTTAGCTTAATGGAGACTTGTGTATAAATTGTAGTGGTTTCTAGAGAGCTGTGGCCTAAAAGCGCCTGTATAGTTTTGAGATCCATGCCATTTTCTAGCCAGTGCGTGGCTATAGTATGGCGGATCGTATGAGGGGTGATATTTCCTGTGAGTCCAGAGAGCTGTAGGTAGTGTTGGAACTTTCTATCTATAGAGCGTGGGGAAATCCTCGTGCCAAAGCGGTTCAAGAAGAATGCTTGTGTATCTTTTTGGATGCTCATCCTTTCGCTATGGTAAAGGTAGTGATGTAGCCATCGTATTGCACAGGGCGTCACGGGAAGAACTCTTTCTTTTTTCCCTTTTCCAAAAATACGAATCAAAGCTGCCTCAAAGTCAATATCCTGGCGGTTAATAGCGGTGATTTCGCTAAGTCTTAATCCTGAGCTATAGAACAGCTCCAGAAGACAGCGATCTCGAAGACCTGTATATTTGGAAACATCTGGCATTGTCATGAGAATCTCCACCTGTTCATAGCTAATTGGGGAGGGGAGTTCTTTGGGTAATTTTGGCCCTTGAATATTTTCTGTCGGGTCTTCGAAAAGAAGTTGCATCTTGAGACAATAACGTGAAAAGCTCTTTAGTGTAGAGAGACGTCTTTTAATGGTACGCTTAGACTTTCCCTGTTCTATAAGATAGGAAATATAGAGGCGGATAAGATCTTTAGTCAACAGGGAGAGAGGAAGATCAGAAGTCTCTTGAAACTTCATATGCAGTGTTATTTTAGGCGTAGTAGGCAACTGTTTATGTGTTTCAATGAACTCTTTAAACTTGCTGAAATCGATACTATAGTTTCTTAGTGTATGAAGAGATACAGATTTTGCTTTGAGGGAGTCTAGGAAAGAATAAAAGGCTGAGATCATAAGCCGTTACATGGTCTTTTCTTTAATTATCTCAATCACGTTCTTTATTTAGAAGCTGGGTTTTTAGGGAAGGGATAGGAGCAGTACTCTTCAGCAGCAGCCACATTTGGGAAAATAGAAGCAGCTTCTAAATAAAAATCCTGTGTATTGACATATCTCGCAGAGAAATGGGTAAGCACAAGCTGTTGCGCTTGTGCTTTTTTTGCTAAGGTTGCAGCTTGCTTTGCTGTCATATGGTAATGACTTTCTGCTAGGTGACGGTGCTCTTCAAGATAGGTGCTTTCACAAAGCATAAGACGCGCATTTCTTGCAAGATCTATTGCTGCTTGGCAAGGAAGTGTATCAGCAATCACTGCAATGCTATCTCCGGGACGTTGGTAGCTCACCTCACTTAGATATGTGGTTTTCCCTAAATGATGAACAGAGCCATGTTTGATGAGCTCTTGCATGATAGGCCCTTGTAACCCTCGGGCTCGGAGTTTTTCTGGAAGAAACTTTATAGTGTCGGGCTCTGTGATTCTCCATCCCAAAGTGTCAACTTGATGTTGTAATCTTCGTGCTTCTATGCGGAAGTTCCCAAAGTCCTCAACGATTCCCTCTTCGTTAATAGGATGCTCTATCACCTGAATTGTCTCATGGTAGATTGTCCCATAACGTAATCTATCGAAATATTTTTTCCCCGAGGCTGGGT
The DNA here is from genome assembly GCF_000204135.1 of Chlamydia pecorum E58. NCBI lineage: Bacteria > Pseudomonadati > Chlamydiota > Chlamydiia > Chlamydiales > Chlamydiaceae > Chlamydia > Chlamydia pecorum. The sequence goes on from NC_015408.1 coordinate 659,421, forward strand.
AATAGCAGTGCACAGGATGGGAGATTTTATCTAGGTTTAGGCGCATGAGCATGGAACCCAGCCCTAGGCAATGGTCCCCATGAAAATGGCTAATAAAAATCCTTGAGACAACTGTAGGAGCAATATTTGCAAAAATAAATTGTCGTTGAGTCCCCTCTCCGGGATCAAACAGAAGGCCTTCGTTGTTCCAACGGAAAAGGTAGGCTCCCTGATTACGTGTTCGGGTAGGTTGTTGGCTAGAACAACCTAAAATAATCAACTCTCTGGAACTCATGGGATGTACTTTTAAACAAGCAGAATAAATCATATGGCTAAATATACTCTACAAGAACTTCTTCTCTACAGAGAGAACGCGGCCTCGATTATTTATGACGTTTAAGTATAAGAAATCTTCGTTTAACTGGTGTCGGCGTCGAGGGAGGAGTCAGAGAGGATGCTGTTGAAGAGGCAGGAGAAGGAGATCTCGAAGAAATTCGTGAAGAATCTGTAGATGCATATTGTGAGGAGGAGGAACTCGAGGGGGTTGGTGAAGGAGATCTTGATCTCGAAGAGGTAGAAGAGGTAGAAGAAGATCTCGCAGAGTAATACTCAGAATCGGAACTCGAAACCGAGTGGTATTCTGAGTCAGAATCAGAAGAGCTCGAAGATATCGGGGTCTTTATACGAGTTTTTCTTGAGGGACGAGCCGTTTTAAGTTTGCGAGTTTTTCCTGTTGGAGTTGCTCGTTCGGTGCTGTCTTGTTCTGATTTTTTAACATCTTCTTTAATTTTTTCATGGAGGAGAGCGTTATAGCGGGTGTCAAGCTTAGTTAAGTCTAGGTCTTTAGGACGTACCTCTGGTTTGGTTACAGACTTACCTGAGATTGCTTTGGGCTTCAAGATGGCACAGAGGCAAAAAAGCGTAAGCAGGGCTGTTGTAAGGAAGACTCCCAACAGGATCAAACCAACTTTTATACCTGCGGGGGTGAAGACAGTAGAAATAAAGGCTCCTATCATTGCAACGAGAGATAAGACTAACAGTATAAGCAGTGCTGTTAAAGTAATTTTCTGAATTCGTTGACATTTGTGAATAGGTTGTAGTTGGACAGCAGACTTTTTACTCGATGAGAAGGTCCCGATCAAAGAAGATAGCGATAGCATATGAAAACAAAGCGTCTAAAAAGAAGTAGATTGCTCTGATGTGTTTTGTTTGTAAATATACAGACTTTTTTTACTTGCTAAAGATCCTGAAATAGCTCCAGCTTTTTGCAGAGCTATTTCTGAGGAAAGGCAATTTTGAAGACCGCATCATAATGCGAAACAAAATGAATTTTTAAGCCCTTTTTTAGATAGTCCGGGAGTTCTTCATAATCACGGCGATTATCTTCAGGGAAAATTAAAATGTTTAACCGGGATCTTCGTGCAGCGATAAGCTTTTCTCGGATTCCCCCTACTCCTAAGACTCTTCCTGTTAGAGTAATCTCCCCAGTCATTCCTAAGTTGTTAATGATCGGGGTATCTAAAAGTAAGGAAAGCAATGAAGAAACCATAGTGATTCCTGCAGAAGGCCCATCTTTAGGGGTGGCTCCTTCGGGAATATGGATATGTACTTGAGATTTAGAAAAGAAGGGATAGCCGGGAGCATACTTTTCTAAAGCACTATGAAGGTAGGTCCAGGCGATCTGTGAAGACTCTTTCATGACATCCCCAGCTTGACCTGTCAGATGCATATCAGTTTTCCCTGAAGGTACTTGGACACTCTCTATGTATAGCGTTGCTCCTCCTAAAGAAGTCCAGGCAAGACCTGTAGCAACACCGATCGGTGTATGTTCGTAAAAACGGTCACTAGAAAAGACAGGTTTACCAAGATAATCTTGAAGGTTTTTCGTGGTAATCTTCACTAAAGAATTTTTCGCTTTTGGCTTCTCTTGATTCTGTACAATTTTTAAAGCAACTTTTCTTAGTACTTTTTTAATGTTGCCATTAAGAGAACGTACTCCAGCTTCTCTAGCGTAGTTATTAATCATGTGCTTTAGAGCCTCAGGCTGAAATACTACCTGACGAGCTGTTAAGCCCATTTCTTTACGTGCTTTAGGGACAAGATATTTTGTGGCAATCTGAAGCTTTTCTTCTAGGATATAGCCTGAGAGCCGTAAGATCTCCATCCTATCCATGAGAGGATCGGGGATAGTATCCAGAACATTTGCAGTGAGGATAAAGAGTACATTAGATAAATCTACACGTACATCTAGGTAATGGTCTAAGAAGTCTTTATTTTGCTCAGGATCTAAAACCTCAAGTAGTGCAGAAGCAGGATCTCCATGATAACTTGTGCCGATTTTATCCACTTCATCAATCATAATCACGGGATTCATTGACTGACTTTGCTTTAACGCTTGCACGAGCTTTCCAGGCATAGCTCCAATATATGTACGGCGATGCCCTTTAATTTCTGCTTCATCACGCATCCCCCCTACGGAAAATCTAAAGAATTTCCGATGAAGAACCTTGGCAATACTTCTTCCTATGCTAGTTTTCCCTACTCCAGGAGGACCAACAAGACAAATAATGCTTCCTTTAAGTCCTTTAGAAAGCTTCCCTACGCTAATAAGTTCTAAGATGCGTTGCTTGATATCTTCCAAGCCGTAATGGTCCTTATTTAACGTAATCTCAGCTTTCTTTAAATCGTGGTACTCTTTGCTGTAGATTCCCCAAGGGACAATCGTTAGCCAGTCAAGGTAATTCCGACATACAGCGTATTCAGCAGAAGAGGTTTCTAAAGTCTGAAATTTCTCAATTTCTTCTTGGATAACCTCCATAGCATATTCAGGAACATGGCGCTTGTTTAGCCGGTCTGTGAACTTTTCTATATCAATTGCACGATCTTCTTTTTCCAGCCCGAGTTCTTTTTTAATTGTTTTTAACTGCTCTTTTAAAAAGAACTCTTTTTGGCTTTTCGTAATCGTGACTTCTATCTTTTGATTGATGCTACTTTGAAGACGGCTAAGATCCAGCTCCTTCTTTAGTAAGATTAAAGCCTTGTCTATGCGATCGTGCATATTGGTAGTTTCTAAAACTTCTTGAAGCTCCTCACGTGTTGCTGTAGTTAGCGCTACAGAAAAATCAGCGAGTTTTCCAGGTTCAGTAAAATCAGAGTGTCCTAAGAAAATTTGTAACTCTTCTTTAAAGAGAGGATTCAGTTTAAGTAAGTCCTTAATGACGGAAACAATGCTAATAGAGTATGCCTTCAGCTCCTCTGTAAGTTCTTTGTTATCAGGATGATAAGAGACCTTAGCTTTGAGATACTTGTCTTTGACCGGTTCAATGATGCGGATGCGCTCTTCTATGCTTAAAAGAACTTGAGCACTTCCTCCCTCTATGGGCATAATTCTTAAAATGCGTGCAGCAACTCCAATGTGATACAGTTGGTTAAAGCCAACCTTTAAAATATCTGCGTTCTCCTTTTTCGTCAGGACAAGGCCAATATATTTTTGAGAGGACTTCGCTAAGACCTTAAGAACCTCATAGTATGGGCCAGACTCTATAAGAATAGGTGCAGCCATACCTGGAAAAAAAGGACGTTTATTTAGAGGGAGAATAAATAGTTCTTTAGGAAGGGAGCGATTGTTAGTTTTTTCTTCGGAATCCTCTGTTTCATCTAGGAGTTTCTCAACCTCATCCGAATTGGGGTCTAAAATTGGAGTGTCAGTATTTATTGTAGAGTCCACAAGTGTCCTTAAATAGTCGGCTGCGTTTATTTAATGCTCTGAGATCTTTTTGTAGAAGTAAGGGGGATAATTCAAAAAGATCTTGTCTTTCGTTATACTAAATAGAGGAAATTAGTGCATCTATACAACTTCTAATAAGACCTATAGAACAGTAAAGCTTAAAAAAGACGAGGGTTTAACGCAAACCGTCTTTTCTAAGATTTTTATAGTTCTCTTTATAGAAAGTCTTATGTTTTCTTGTTTTTTTATTTATATAAATTTTTTTCAACCTCTTTTTAAAAGAGGTTGTTTTTTGAAAAAAACAACAAAACAAATAAACATATTGTTTATTCTTTGTTGAAATTTTGTTTTGATTAAAAGTTTTTTTGTTGCTATATTGCTTTTTTCTTTGCTCTAGATTTTGATGCATGCACTTTCATCCTAGATATCTTATAATAGACACTTCCGGGTATCATCCTTTCTTGGCATATGTAGATAGCCAAAGGGTGCTTCAATATTGGGATTTACCTGTAGGTTCTGATGTAGGGCCTGTCCTAGAGTTTTTGTGTAAAAATCAGAATTTTAGTTTTCAGGGAATTGCTGTAGCTGTTGGTCCTGGAAATTTCTCCGCCACTAGGATAGGATTGTCTTTTGCTCAAGGTCTTGCCATGGCAAGCAATATGCCCTTGCTTGGCTATAGCTCCTTAGAGGGGTACTTGACTCCTGAAGATAAGGGGAAGGCTTTGATGCTTCCTTTGGGTAAGCGTGGGGGGGTTTTAACCTTAAGTGAGGAAATTTCGGATCACAACTTTATGCTCAAAAAAACCCAAGGCGTAGGACCTGGGCATCTTCTTTCTTATGCAGAAGCTTCAGAGTATTGTTTAGCGCATGGCTACTATCATGTAATTTCTCCAAAACCTCAATTATTTATAGAACATTTTTCAGAAAAGATTTTTGTTGAAGAGACTGGTCCCTCTATTGACAGAGTGCACCGTAGTCTAATTCCCCAGTTGCTATTAGATTGTAATGAAGCTCTTGTGCCAGATTATCGCAGTTGCTCCTGCTTTTTCTAGAGTTTTAGAGAGGTCTGTTGTAAAGGAATCTGTAGGGATGAAGGTGAAGTAACTCTTGAAGCCTATTAGGCGTGGTGTTACAATCCGAAGTTCTTTAGCGTAGATAATGAATTATTTTTACTGTTTTAATCTACAAGACAATCAATATTTTATTGCATAACTAAGGTGATAATGCATGCCCAGTGTTAAAGTTCGAGTTGGAGAGCCTGTAGATCGCGCTCTACGCATTTTAAAAAAGAAAATCGACAAAGAGGGGATTTTAAAAGCCGCAAAATCCCATCGTTTTTATGATAAACCATCTGTGAAAAAGCGCGCTAAGTCTAAAGCTGCGGCCAAGTATCGTGGTCGTTAATCAAAAAAATCGTTAGAGTTATTTGGTTTAACGTATGGATTATTATTCAGTTCTAGGTGTTGCGAAAACCGCATCCCAGGAAGAGATTAAAAAGGCCTATCGTAAGCTGGCTGTGAAGTATCATCCTGATAAAAATCCGGGAGATGCAGAAGCAGAACTTCGTTTTAAGGAAGTTTCTGAGGCATATGAAGTGCTTAGTGATCCTCAAAAACGGGAATCTTACGATCGCTTCGGAAAAGGAGGCCCTTTTGCTGGAGCTGGAGGCTTTGGAGCCGGCGGTATGGGCAACATGGAAGATGCCTTGCGGACATTCATGGGAGCCTTTGGAGGAGAGTTTGGAGGGAGCGGAAGTTTCTTTGAGGGGATTTTCGGTGGTCTTGGAGAAGCTTTTGGAATGCGTTCGGATCCTTCTGGAGCACGGCAAGGGGCGAGTAAGAAGGTCCATATTACACTATCTTTTGAAGAGTCCGCAAGTGGTGTAGACAAGGAACTGGTAGTCTCTGGTTATAAAACGTGTGAAACCTGTTCTGGGAGTGGTGCTGCAACCCCTCAAGGGATTAAGCGCTGCGAGCGCTGCAAAGGTTCTGGCCAAGTCGTTCAAAGTCGGGGATTTTTCTCCATGGCTTCTACATGTCCTGAGTGTGGAGGGGAAGGGCGTATTATTACAGATCCCTGTCGAGAGTGTCGCGGGCAAGGGCGTGTGAAGGAGAAGCGCAATGTTCACGTGCATATTCCTGCGGGTGTTGGTCCAGGCATGCGCTTGAAGATGGAGGGGTATGGAGACGCAGGACAAAACGGGGCTCCCTCTGGAGATTTATATATTTTTATTGATGTTGAACCTCACCCTGTATTTGAGCGTAGGGGAGATGACTTGCTTTTAGAGCTGCCTATAGGGTTTGTAGATGCTGCTTTAGGAATGAAGAAAGAGATCCCCACCTTACTAAAATCTGAAGGGACCTGCCGTCTTACGATTCCTGAAGGGATTCAAAGTGGGACAATTTTAAAGGTCAAGAATCAAGGGTTTCCTAATATTCATGGTAAAGGACGGGGAGACTTGTTGGTTCGGATTTCTGTAGAGACTCCTCAGCATTTATCTGAAGAGCAGAAAGAGTTATTGCAGCGATTTGCTTCTACAGAAAAGGCTGAGAATTTTCCTAAAAAACGTGGTTTTCTAGATAAAATCAAAGGTTTTTTTTCTGACTTCACTGTATAGAAAGGTGTAGGTTACTCGGCTGGGAACAGACATCATGGTATTGTTGCAAAATCAAGTAGAAGCCTCGATAAGAGAGGTGTTGAAGCTAGTTTGGATTTTGAGGCTAGCAGAAAACAAGATGCTTCTACTTTCAAGGCAGAGTGATTCGGGAGGGACATTTCAGCTGTCTTGTGCAGGACATGAGCTTGCAGGGATTGTTGCAGGGAAGAGTTTGCTTCCTGAAAAAGACTGGTCATTTCCGTATTATAGAGATCAAGGGTTCCCTTTAGGTTTAGGTGGGGATCTTGCAGAGATTGTCGCAGCCTTTCTTGCGCGAACTTCAAGCAATCATTCTTCAGGAAGAATGATGCCTTATCACTACTCCCATAAAAAGCTACGCATTTGTTGTCAGTCTAGTGTTGTGGGTACGCAATTCCTTCAAGCTGCTGGGCGCGCATGGGCTGTGAAGCATGCTCAGACAGATGAGGTAGTTTATGTTTCTGGAGGGGATGGGGCAACATCTCAGGGAGAGTTTCATGAGATGCTCAACTATGTAGCTTTGCATCAGCTTCCCCTGGTTACAGTGATCCAGAATAACCAATGGGCGATTTCTGTTCCTTGGAAGGAGCAGAGTGCTATGGATTTTGTTCAGTTGGGGAGAAGCTATCAGGGATTAGCAGTGCATGAGGTAGATGGAAGTGATTATATGGCTCTTCTTGAAACCTTTTCAACTGCTGTGAAGCAGGCTAGGGAAAACGCTACGCCTGCATTAGTTCTTGTAGATGTCGTGCGTTTGCAGCCTCATAGCAATTCTGATGATCATACAAAATACCGCTCTCCTTTAGATTTAGAGCAGAGCTATGTAAGGGACCCCTTAAAACGTTTAGAGCGTGATGTAGTAGAGCTTTATGGAGGTTCTTCTGAAGAGTTGCGAGAGATTTATGCTCAGGCTGAGGAGGAGGTGGCTCGGGCGTTTCAAATTGCAGAGGCTAAGCCTTTTCCGTGTAAGGGAGGGTCAAGTCACGAAGTTTTCTCCCCCCATACAGTTGCTTTGATAGATTATGAGAGCTCTCAAGAAGCACAGGCATTACGGAACACCCAGCCAAAGGTGATGCGGGATGCTATTTCAGAAGCTTTGATCGAAGAGATGACTCGAGATTCTCGGGTGGTGGTCTTTGGTGAGGACGTCGCTGGAGATAAGGGTGGGGTGTTTGGGGTAACCCGAAATTTCACGAAGCATTTTGGAGAGCAGCGTTGCTTTAATACGCCACTTGCAGAAGCTACGATCATAGGTACAGCCATCGGTATGGCTTTGGATGGGATCCATAGACCCGTGGCGGAGATTCAGTTTGCAGATTATATTTGGCCTGGAATTAACCAGTTATTTTCTGAAGCTTCGAGTATGTATTACCGTTCTGCAGGAGAGTGGGAGGTGCCTTTAGTAATTCGGGCACCCTCAGGGGGATATATTCAAGGTGGGCCGTATCATTCTCAAAGTATCGAAGGGTTTTTAGCCCACTGTCCGGGGTTAAAGATTGCTTATCCTTCCAACGCTGCAGATGCAAAAGCCTTATTGAAGGCTGCAATTCGTGATCCGAATCCTGTGGTGTTTCTAGAGCATAAGGCTCTGTATCAACGGCGGATCTACAGTGCATGTCCCGTGTTTTCTTCGGATTATGTTTTACCTTTTGGTAAGGCTACGATTGTCCATCCTGGAACAGATCTCACGATAGTTTCCTGGGGCATGACGTTAGTATTAAGCGTCGAGGTTTCTCAAGAGCTTAGCGCTTTGGGGATTTCCGTAGAAGTGATCGACCTGCGTACAATTGTGCCTTGTGATTTTGCCACAGTTCTTGAGTCGGTAAAGAAAACAGGGAAGTTGCTAGTAACCCACGAGGCTTCGGAATTTTGTGGATTTGGAAGTGAGCTTGTCGCCACAATGGCAGAACAGGCATATCTCTATTTAGATGCTCCTATCCGCCGTGTTTGCGGTCTTCATGCGCCAGTTCCTTATTCTAAGATCTTAGAAAACGAAGTGCTCCCACAAAAAGAAAAACTTCTGCAGGCAGCCAAAGCTCTTGCAGATTTTTAAAGATCTTTTTCAATCTTTAGGAAAGGCTTTGCGTGCTCCCTGGAGTAAGGGGACTTCCTGGTAACTCTGTAGAGTTATCGAAAGAAGAGGCGTTTCCTGTCCCTGAATAAACAGATGCCGTAGGCTTTCAAGAAAGGCTAGCTGGCATCCGCATTGCCAAGTATCATAATCTTCCTGCCCTGAATAGAGGTCTTTAGTTCCAAAAAGGTCTATTTGAAGGTGCTCTATGCCGTTGTTTTTACAGGTTTCAAAGATATTCGTGTAGGTCTTAACAAGGGCGCAAAACGCTTGTGCTTTATTAATATTTGCGAGAGTTAAAGCTTTTTCCTTAAGAACTCGAGTTTGTTCTAGGGAAAGAAGAGATGACAAAGTAGGAGGATATACTAAGATTAAATGTGTTGCTGGAGAGTGTACTTTTTTATCTTTTTGTTCCCATTCTCCACAAATACTTTGTCCATGACGTAGCGTACGTACCCCTTGAATTAAGGGAACCTGTTTACAGATTGTTTCCCAACAAGATTTATCCACACGTGTAAGGATGGCCAAAGTTCTGCCAATGTTGTTATCGTAACTCATGCAGGAGTTTACCTGAACAACAAAGGCTCCACGAGTAGAAGTTGGAAGAGGTTGGTCAAAAGGATGTCCTTCGAAGCAATTTAAAATAAATTGTGGAAAGCATTTCCCCTTGAGAGAAAACATGACTTTTTTATCTGGAATCTCTGAAGAAGGTGAAGGCAAGTCAAAGAGACTTTTAAGTTTTTCCGCTACGGTATCTAAAGTCCAACTTCTGGGACAGATAATGGGGATCTTCTGAGGGGGGATTTTAGTAGGAGACATCTTAGGAGGGGGAATAGCTTCTTCTCGGGGTTTAGCTTGTGGATGCAGTTGAGGAATACAAGGCTTTTCTGGAAGGGGCTTTAGAAAAGAGCGCATATAGGTAAGAAGAGCAGAAACAAGAAAGCCACCCGCTAGGGAAAGAGCAATTACGCCTATAGGAGAGGGGGCCCCAAAGATAAAGCATAAAGCACCAAGGAGACAAAAGGCAAAAGCTAGAACAAGTAGGGCTAAGGTGGTGACTAAGGAAGAGCTGTGTGGGGGACGGGGTTGGTGGGGAGAGGGGGATGATGGAGGGAGAGAGGGATCTAGACCTGGGAGAGGAGTCATAAGGAGAGGTTTTTTAATTTTTTTAGATTTTTTAATTTTTTAGAAAAGAATTTTAATATCTTAGTTTACTTTTTGAGAAGGATAATGTCAATCTTAATAAGAAAGGGAAGAATCTTATTTTTTATCTAATGAGTCTCATAAGAATGCAGGCAAGAGAGGTTAGATATAGTTTAATAGTGTTGGAGAGTTTTCGTGGTGCGAGGGGGCAAGCTTGATTAAGAATACACCTAGGAAAAAGAGGGTTAGGAAAATCCCAGTGAGAAGGAAAGGAGAGGGCGCTGTGAAACTGAGGGGGGAAAGGATTTCTTTGCTATGGAGATAGGGGTGAGATAGAACCCAGGAAATTAGAGTTTCTGTAAGTGGAGCAAGGAAGGGAAAGAGAAGAGAGCTAAGGATAAGAAGGAGGATCGGCAGGAGAATTAGAGGAAAGAAGAGGTTATAGATAAGGCCGTCCAGAACAAAGCTTCCGAAGAAACCTATGATAGGGAAAAAGATGAAAGTCTGTGCGGAGAGAGTTAGAGAGAGGGTGCTTAAAAAATAACGCCATAGCGTGAGATAGCGTGAGGGAATCAAGATAGTCCAGGGGGTATAGAGAAAGGAAAAGATCGGAAGGAAAAATAACTGGATTCCCAAGGTGGCAAGGAAGCTAAGAGCAAAAGCAGGAGAGAGCGAAGAGAAGAAGCATGAGCAAAGAAAGAAGCCGCATCCTAGGCGGTTTAGGCCGGAGCAAGATCCTAGAACGTATGGGGAGAGGCTTGTTAAAGTAATAGAGATCCAAGCACGAAATACCGAGGGTGAGGAGGGAAGCACAAGAGTAGCTAGGGTGAGAATCCCAAGGCTTAGGAGGTTTTTTAGCTTTAGGGGAAATGTAGAAAAGAGCACTCCTAGAAGAGCAGCAAGAAGAGAGAAGTGCCATCCTGAAACAGCAAAGAGGTGAGAGAGCCCTTTACGTCGAAATAAGGAACTCAATTCTTTAGGGAGGGGGGTTCCTAAAAGTAGACTAGAGGCGAAGGCTCCGGAGTTTCCTTTTGGGAATAGTGTGCATAGGTAGGTATGGGCATGGCGGCGTAGTTTTTGTTTTAAAGTTAAGGGGTTGGGTTTGAAGAGTTCTTCGCAGCAAGCATTAGACTTAAAAATAATTTGAGGTGTATGATGTAGGGCTCCTTGTAAGCGATAGGTAAGATTCGGTTGTAGACGGGTTTTCGAGAAAATTTTGCAAGGAAGAGGATTTGTTTTTCTACCATAGAGCGTACAGAGCTCTGTTGCTTCACCATAATAAACATCGCCATATCCTGCATACTTTATGTTGAACGTTCCTGAAGCAGGTCCCTCGTGGGGGAGAGTCGAGGGAGGGGTCCAGATTAGGGGGATAAGCCAGCATAAACCTTGGGATATCCATTGTTTTGGGTGGCGAGAAAGAAAGGGATGAAGACATACAAGGATAAGAATAGCACATCCCGTATGGTTTCGGGATAAGGATCCTGCAAGCCAATACAGAGCGCAGAGACATAGAGGATGTTGCTTTTGGAATTGCTGACATTTAGCTTTTCCTAGGGTAATCCAAGGATTTAAAACTTGGAGAAGAGATGAAAAGATTTGAAAATATTTTAGCATCGGGGATTTCCCAGGGTTCTTCTTTGGAGGTATTTTCTGTAGAGCAGCTGCATAAAGAGATTTCTTGGGACAGCATATCGCAGATGGCTCCTCGCTTGCCTAGGGGATGGTTTGAGCTTATGGGATTATCTAAGCGTGACCGCTTAGATTTTTTTAAGGAATATTGGAGTTCTATTCTGTCCTTAGAGGATAACGAATTCCCTGGAATTTGTCGTTTTTTTTCTTTGTTAGAGACTCTAGAGGTCTACATTTTTCGCGTTCCCCAAGGGCCTTTTGAGGTCAAAATGTTTTATATCTTTGAGGATGGCCGCTATGGGTTTCATGGGGAGCCTCCTTTAATTAATGCGGAAGAGAGGAACTTTCCTCCGTTACGAGATACGCATTATCAACGTTTTTTCTCCATACATGATGGGTTTGGAAAGTGGGAAGATGAGGGGGTTCTTTCTTATCGTTCTTTAGTTAAGGCTCAGCAAAAATTACGCCAGCATTGTGAGAGCTTACACTATATAGCTGATGACACCTTCTGTTCTTTAGGGCTTTTTCCTTTTTACGGTTATGAGGAGCCCTTAACATATCAGTGTTTTCTTTTAGATCCTGAAGTGTGTCGCAACCTTCCTTCTCCAAACATACGTATTGGTGAGAAGGAACTAGAACATTATAGCTCGAGAGATTTAGAGGTAGTACAGTTATGTACAGGATATGCTACTTCTTTTCTTTCTTGGCTGGAAGGGTATGTGCATAGTGAGGAGGAGTTTAGTGAATAGTAACGCTCAAGATTGTGTATATAGTAGTGCACATGCAGATGCTAATGAATGCTTCGCTGTATGCGTAGTGAAAAACCCCTCTGGGATTCATGTGCGCCCTGCAGGAACTCTTGTTCTTTTACTTGAAGGTGAAGAGTGTGAGGTAAGCTTTACCTTTGGGAAGAAAACAATTAATGCGAAGAGTATTATGAGTATCCTCATGTTGGGAGTGCCTCAGGGAGGGGAGGTTATGGTAAGTGTTCAAGGTAAAGATGCGCAGCGGGTGTTGAAGAAGTTGCAAGATGCTTTTGAAAGTGGCTTTGGAGAGATCCATGAGTGATGTTTCTTCTAGATCTATGATGCAAAAAACTAGCGAAGAATATCGTGTTTTTGGGAAAAGTATTGTTCCTGGAATCGCTCTTGGAAGGGCGTTTTTTTTAGAAACCTCTCCTTTGCAAGTTCATGAGCTTACGCTTCCCCAGGAGGAAGTGGAGCATGAGATTCACAGGTACTACAAAGCTCTACAACGCTCCAAGTCAGACATTGTTGCGTTAAAGCAGGAGATTTTAGGGAAGCAGGAGCTCCATGAAGTTTCTTCAATTTTACAAGCACACTTAGAGATTATCAAAGATCCTCTGCTTACTGAGGAGGTCGTAAATACCATCCGTAAGGATCGTAAAAATGCCGAGTATGTGTTTTCTTCCGTCATGGGGAAAATCGAAGAGTCCTTATTTTCAGTTCAAAGTGAAAGTTCTAGCCTTGTTGATCGTGTTCAGGATATCCATGATATCTCGAATCGTGTGATTGGCCATCTTTGCTGTCAGCATAAAAGCTCTTTGGGGGAATCGGATCAAAATATTATCGTGTTTGCTAAGGAGCTAACTCCCTCAGAAGTTGCCAGTGCGAATCCAGCATATATCCGTGGGTTTGTCTCTTTATTAGGAGCAGTAACATCACACACAGCAATTGTCTCTAGAGCAAAAAATATTCCCTATGTTGCGAACCTTCCCGAAGAAATCTGGGAAAACACAAAGGAGTATAGTGGAAAGTTGGTTTTGGTAGATGGGATTCATGGGGAGCTCATCTTTAATCCCAAATCACATACGCTGCAGCAGCGCTATGCACAAAAAGATTCTTCCGTATGGGTATCTTCTTCTCCCACTTCAAAAACTTCTGTGAAAACTTCTGTTTCTTCTCAGGCTGGAAGTCTTCAAGACCTTCAAATCTTGGCTGAGAGCTTCCCTAATACCTCTGTAGGGCTGTTCCGCTCAGAATTTCTAGCTATAGTCTTAGGACGTCTGCCAACTCTTCACGAACAGATCTCCCTATATAAACAGCTAGTATGTCTTTCTGACATGCCTGTTTTGCGTCTGTTTGATTTTGGCCATGACAAGCCCTGTCCGAAACAGCACGCTAGCAAGGAACGTTCGGTGCGCTATCTTCTACAAACGCCCCAGGTGTTAAGAGAGCAGTTAGAGGCTATTTTAGAAGCTGCTGAGAATGGGAGAATGAAGGTGCTGCTTCCTGGTGTGTCAGAGGTATATGAGATTATAGAAGTAAAGACTCTCTGTGCACAGATCGCAAAGGAACTTAGAAAAGAACAGGAATATCAATCTCTCCTTTGGGGCAGCATGATAGAGTTCCCTTCTGCAGTATGGATGATTGAAGACATTCTCAGTGAGTGTGATTTTGTCACTATAGGAACAAACGATCTTTTGCAATATACCTTGGGTGCTTCTCGAGATGTTTCTCTTCCTGACTATTTAGATACTGCTCTTCCTCCTGCTATCATCAGGATGATTCGTCATGTCTCTCAGTGTGCTAATCAAAGAAACATCCCCGTGAGTGTATGCGGAGAAGCTGCGGGAGAACTACAGTTTGCTCCCATATTCGTAGGGTTGGGCATTCAAGAGCTCTCTGTAGCTATGCCGCTAATTTCAAAATTACGTCAGCACCTTGCGACCTTAGATATGGCAGTATGCCTGGAGCTTGCAGAGAAGGCAGCCCAGGCAAAAACAAGCAGAGAAATTCGTGCTCTGCTAGATTAAAATGGAAAGACAGAGCGCATTGTAGACATATCTTCATCGAGGAGTTGCTTTGCTTTCTGAAAGGCTGCACGAAAGAGATCTTCGATAGCTTCAGGATCTTCGGGATCTAAGCATTGCGGCTGTACCTGAACAGAAATGATCTCATGTTTTCCATTGATGACTATAGTCACTAATCCATTCCCAGATTGTCCCTCATAGCGTTTCTCTAATAAAGAAGCCTCCATTTCCATAAGCTGCTGCTCCATCATTTTGGCTTCTTTTTTCTTCTTTGCGTACCCGCTTCCCATAAAGGATTACTCTTTTGTTAAAATTCCGGAAAATTCTACAGCTGCAAATTGTAGCAACGTATCTATTGCTGCAGATTCTAAAATAGAATCGTGTTTTTCAGAAGACTCTTTTGTGATTCTTGAGTTTGATAGAGGAACAGATTCCGTAGAAAAACTTGGTAAAAAGCTCTCTTGGTAATGAGGTTTTTCAGGGGAGATCGGAGCTATGGGTGGCTTTTTTGGGGGGGGTGGAGGTTCCTGAGGGAGGGAGGGAGAAGTGGGAAGAGAGGAGATTAGCTGAGACAATGTCGGTCTATGGAAGATCCTCATGATATGAATAATCACAGTCTCTAAAAAGATTTTTTCAAAGATTGTATTGTGTATATGTCGAGAAGACTCCCCTAGGTAATCAAGAACTTCTAAGATTTGTTCAGGATCATCAGTAGCTTGCGGATTTAAGAGAAGGTCTCGGTAAAAGAGGGTTAAGTCATGCAAGAGCACCGTAGGGGCAACTCCCGAGTCGACAAGTTGGGTAATAGGGGCTAAAGCCTCTGCAGGAGAGTTTTTCCTTATAGCTATATCTAGGGATTTTAGGATATCCTGAGGGACTAGGCCTAAAGCTCTTGATACTTCCTGGGGAGTCATTTTATCTGGAAGCAAAGCGACAACATAGTCATAGAGAGACTCCGCATCTCGGAGGCTTCCTTGAGCAGCTCTTGCTATAGGCAAGAGGGCTTCTTTAGAAGCCTGTAGTGTGGGGGTATCTTGCACCATGGCAAAGAGCTTTTCTACAATCGTTGCATCAGGGATCCTGTTAAGGTGAAGTTTTTGGCAGCGACTTAAGATGGTATTAGGGACCTTATGAATTTCTGTTGTTGCAAGAAAGAAAATTACATGCTGTGGAGGCTCTTCCAATGTTTTCAGTAGGGCATTGAATGCCTCTTTTGTAAGCATGTGTACTTCATCAATAATGTAAATCCTATAGGCAGACTTTGCTGGAGTAAAAATTACCGTCTCATTGATTTGTCGGATATCTTCAATTCCCCGATGGGAAGCTCCATCAATCTCAATCACATCTAAGGAAGAGCCAGAAGAAATCTCTTTACACGATGCACACACATTGCAAGGCTCTCCTTCGGGGCTGAGTTTTAAGCAATTCAATGCTTTAGCGAAAATTCTTGCTAGTGTGGTCTTCCCCGTCCCGCGAATCCCAGAAAATAGATAGGCATGCCCTACACGCTTTAAAAGTAGGGCATTTTTTAATACTGTAACTACGGCAGATTGACCTAAGATTTCTTTAAAGGCTTGAGGACGATATTTTCGAGAAGATACTTGGTAGGGAGGATAAGTCATAGGCTTGTAATCCAATCGCCTTATTATTGAAGAGAGCTAAAAACCTCTAACCTTAAGGAAAAAGCTATTTTTTTTCTGCTTCAAAAACAACCAATTTACAGACTTCTTTCAAAGAACAGAAAAAACAATTTGAAGGAGATGAAGAACACTGCTTAGCGACATCCGAAAAGAATGTTTCCTAAAGTATATTAACAACAGCAGGCCTTTAAAGCTCTGTACACGACAGATGCGATAACGAAAATAATCACTCCTAAAATTAAGAGTCCGGTTCCACCAAGTGCAGATGTAACAAAGTCTCCCCAAGGCTTTCGTAAGATCATACTGCATTCTATATTGCCACACCTCCCATTTGGAACATAAGAGGTCTGGCAACAAACGTATGCTTTTGTCTGATATGCTCGGTAAGCAAGATAAACTGCATACACAAGACCAATAACTGGAGTGAGTTTGAAAAAAGGATCCCATTTATGCTGGAGCGGGAGATAAATTTTTGCTTCGCTCACCAAACTCGTGGCACCACTAGGGTCAGTATGGTTATGAGCAGGAATTACAAAAAATGGCATAGGTCTTCTAACTTAAATGAAACATTTTAAAATAGATTTTTGTTTTTTGTCAAAGTAAACCTACCCTCTAGAGAGGGTTTTTAAAATTTTTTTTAAGGGACAATTCTTTCAAGAAGCTATAGATTTAGGGATAAATAGGGCGTTTAGATGGAGTATCTAAGGTTTGTATCATGAATTGGGGAGAGGAAGGTTCTCCATAGATCAATGGATTCGTAGGCGGTAAGGGCAAGGCGGCCTTGAAGAGGGTGATAAGGAGGAGGAAGGAGTTCGCTGTAAAGGAAGGAGAGCCCTAATCTTAAAGCTGCGGCTTTGGCTAAAACAACCGCATCGTAGGTATTATTGTGAAGTTGTTGTAGGCGCTCTTCGATCGTTCCGCGAATATTTAAAATTTGCCCTAAGGGAAAGAGTTGTTTCAGAACCTCTCCTCGACGCATAGAGGAGCTCCCCAAGCGCGGATTGGAAGGGAAGGGCTCTTTTGTATAATGATCCGCGTAGACTAAAAGATCTGCGGGATGTAGGCAGCGTGTAAGAGCAACGAGGGGGAGAGGTGAAGGTGTGGGGAGATCTTTAGCTGAGTGGATAGCAATATGGCACGAACCTTGACAGACAAGAGCATCTACATCGCGAGTAAAAAAGTCGGAGTTTTCTATAGTATGCAAGGGAGTAAGTTTGTCGCGATCTCCTTGTGTTTTGGTCGTAATGAGTAGGGATTGAAGCTTGGGATAGGAAGTGCGGAGAAGCTGAAGACATTCGTTTACCTGTGCTTTTGCTAGGTTAGAATCTCGAGAGGCAATTTTTAAAGGAAGTCTTCCTTCACGGAGATCTTCAAAAAACTTAGAGCAGGAGGTGGATGGCATCTTGGATCGTTTTAACTTCTTTTAGGGTAAAGTTTTTGGTGATTTCCTCAGGGAGAGATGCAGCTTGCCCCTCGGGAAGGACAGCTCCCTTAAAGCCTAAAAGCTTTCCTTCTTTCAGACGGCGCTCTATGTGGGGAACTTGGCGGATTTCTCCTCCTAGGCCCACCTCCCCAATGCAGATAAAATCTTTCGGAGGAAGGGTATTTTGCAGAGAAGAAACTACAGCAAGCAGAGCTCCAAGATCCGCTGCAGGCTCTGTAATTTTGAGTCCCCCAGTAATGGAGAGAAATATATCTGTTGAGAAAAGCTTAATTCGTGCACGTTTCTCTAAGACTGCTAAGAGAAGAGAAAAGCGGTTGGGGTCAAAGCCGGAGGTTTTTCTAATAGGGTTAGAGAAGGGAGAGGAAGAGGCGAGAGCTTGGAGTTCGATAAGTAGGATTCCCGAGCCCTCAACAATAGGGACAACGACAGAGCCTGGAGTAGTGATAGAGTTCTCCTGTAAGAATAGCTTAGAAGGATTTAGCACTTCCTTAAGTCCATCGGAATGCATAGAGAGGATAAGAAGTTCATTGGTTTGGCCAAAGCGGTTTTTTACGGAACGTACCATGCGGTAATGTGCATGGGAATTTCCTTCAAAATAGAGAACAGTATCTACAAGATGTTCCAAAACTTTAGGCCCTGCAATGTCTCCGGATTTTGTCACGTGGCCTATCACGAATGTGGTAATTTGGGATTGCTTAGCAATGCGCATGAGCTCTGCAGTAACCTCACGCACTTGAATTACCGATCCAGGAGCAGAGTTTAACTTGGGGTCAAACATAATCTGGATGGAATCAATAATTAGCACATCGGGAGATAGGAGAGAGAGTTGCTGCTTGATATGATCTAAATTAGTTTCTGGATAGAGGTAGATCAAGGGATGGGTGATGTTTAAGCGCCTGGCCCTAAGAGAAGTTTGCGCTACAGACTCCTCTCCACAGACATAGAGGATCTTAAGGTTTTGTTTAGCGAGTTTTTCTGCAGTTTGTAAAAGTATAGTAGATTTCCCAATCCCAGGATCTCCTCCTAGCAGCGTGATGCTTCCTCGTACTGCACCGCCTCCAAGGATTCTGTCCCAACCTGCTTTGTCAATTTGCAGACGCTCTTGCTCTTGAAGCTCTATATCACTTAGGGAGACAGCACAGGAGGAGGAGTCCTGATGTGTAGTTGGTAGTTCTTCTACAAGTGTGTTCCAGTTATGGCAATGGGAGCATTGTCCTTGCCACTTTAACATTTGTGCGTTGCAGGTTGTGCATGTCCATCGTGTTTTATTTTTTGTAGTCATGTGTATCCAGAGCGTGTTGTGCTGCAAGTTTTTCTGCTTCTTTTTTGGAGTGCGCCACACCCTCTCCCCAAAGTTCATCATGAATAAAGACTTGGACGTGATGACTCATGACTCCCTCCTTACTTACATATTGAGTTGCTTGGTATTTCGGAAGGGTGCGTAGGTGTTTTTGAGTAAACTGCTGTAAAAGGTTTTTAGGGTTCCCAAACATCAAAGGTTGAAGCTTTTCTTTAGAAGGAAGTAGAGGAACAGTAAGTTGTCTTGCGGGGGATAGTCCCCCATCAAGGTAAATGGCACCTAAAATTGCCTCAAATAGATTTGCTTGAGAGGAGAGCTTGCCACGCTGATTTTGTAGGCGCTCTCCTTTTCCAATGAGCAAGTTCTCACAAACTCCTAAGCTTTCAGCGTAACCACTACATGCCGAGGCATCCACAAGAGAAGCTCGTATTGTAGATAACACACCCTCTTCTAAGTTTGGGAAGAGAAGAAAGAGGTGCTCCGTAACGATTAAACCTAACACTGCATCGCCAAGAAATTCTAACCTTTCGCTGTCTTCTATCGGAACAGGGGACTCATTCCGATAAGAGGGATGGGTAAAAGCGGTCACTAAAAGCTGTGGCTGAGTAAAGGTAAAATTTAATTTAGATTCGATTTCTTTAACATTTACTATGGGGTTCATAGGTATTTAAGGATTCTTAGTAGAACATGTAGTTGTTTTGGAGGTTTTTTTATAGGTGGAAAAGGGCTTAAAGTCTATAGTACTTTTAGAGTTTGTCACCTTGTTTGGATGAGTATGAGGTTTGTTTTACACCTCGAGCACCTACGACACTTCCAAAATCACGGGTCTATTTTATTTGAAGCTTTGATCACTCCTGCAGACTGTTCGTTATTGGAAACAACAATCTCACAGTTTGTACGTAAAATTTCAAAAAATAATCTAGAAAACGTGCGTTGGAGAGAAAGTGTGTTTCGTTCTATTCCTGAAATTTCCTTTGTGATTCAGAAGCGACGTCTTTCTACATTCGCTGCAGAACTTGTGCATCGTCCCAAGTTATCTTTAGTGCGAGATTACTGGTTGTTTCCTGGAGAAGAGATCCCTCAAGGAAATGAAGATTGCCAGCTTTTTCTTCCTTTATCGGGAAGAGGATGTGGGTCAGGGATTTTCTTTATCGGCCCCTATCCACAAGAACTCTATGAGTGGGATAACCAAGCTAAGAGTGGTTTACTCTTGATGTTTTCTTCTGCAGGACATGCAATTCTTTAATCGGGGTTTGGCTTTTGAGAAAATGCTTGCCACCCGAGGTCTTTTATGTTTATGAAGCTTTCAAAAGCTATTGCGAGGTAGGTCCCTAAATGAAGCAGTTGCAGCAACGTGTGAAAGCTCTTTATGATGACACCACAGCAAAGAATATTTTAATGTGGCTCTATGGGGATTTTCCTCAAGAAGACAAAGATGCCATTGTACAGTTGCTTCAAGATGATCCTTCTCAGCTAAAGGAACTGTTTGGGAAAACGCTAACCTTTGGGACGGGAGGGTTGCGGAGTCCTATGGGGATGGGGACAAACAGAATGAATACGTTTACGGTATCTCGAGCTTCCCAGGGGATATCCTTAGTATTGCGTCGTCATCAGCTACTCTCATCGAGCACACTCAAGGTAGTGGTTGGCTATGACACTCGTCACCATTCCGAAGAGTTTGCTCATGAAGCTGCGAAGGTGTTTGCAGGAAATGGGATCCACGTACTTCTTTTTAAGTGCCCAGAGCCTTTAGCGTTGGTTTCTTTTACTGTGCGTCAAGAACAAGCCGCAGCGGGGGTGATGATTACTGCTTCTCATAACCCTCCAGAATATAACGGTTATAAGGTGTATATGGCTTCCGGAGGACAGGTGTTGCCTCCCTTAGATGAAGAGATTGTCAAAGAGTATGCTGCAGTTCAGGAAGTGCTCTCTGTAGCTTCTATCCGCGATCCCCATATTCATATGATAGGGGAGGAATATGAAACAATATATAGGCGTACAATACAAGCTTTACAGCAAAATCCCAATGAAAATCGCCTTTCAGGAAGGGCTCTGCAGATATCCTATACACCGCTGCACGGCACGGGGGTGCCATTGATTCCTCGTGTGCTTCACGATTGGGGATTTTGCTCTGTAAAGCTTGTTGAGAAGCAAGCGATTCCTGATGGGAGCTTTTCTACAGTGCATTTACCTAACCCTGAAGATCCCGAAGCACTAACTTTAGGAATACAACAGCTAATTACTCATCAGGATGACCTGCTCATTGCTACGGATCCAGATGCAGACCGTGTGGGAATTGTCTGCTTAGAAGAGGGACAGTCTTACCGCTTTAGCGGGAATCAGATTGCGTGTGTGCTTGCAGACCATATTTTAAAAGGCCAAAGTGCTAAAGCTCCTTTAACGAAAAATGATAAGGTTGTAAAGAGTTTGGTTACCACAGAGCTTCTAACAGCAATTGCCCAACATTACGGCGCCGATCTTGTAAATGTGGGGACAGGATTCAAGTATATTGGAGAGAAAATCGAGAGCTGGAGAGGCTCTTCTGAGCGATTTCTTTTTGGTGCGGAGGAGTCTTACGGATACCTTTGTGGAACGTATGTTGAGGATAAAGATGCGGTTTCTTCTTCAGCACTGCTTGCTGAAGCTGCCCTACAGCAAAAGCTTTTGGGAAAAACTCTTCGCGATGTGCTTTTGGAACTATATGAGTTACATGGATACGTTATGAATACTACGGAATCCCTAGCGTTTGTGCGGCAAGAAGAAGAGAAGATACGCAGCAAACTTCAACAGTTAGAACAGCTAGGAAAGGCATTCCCCTCTCTAGGAAACTTTGAACTTTTAAAATATGAAAATTACCACAAAAACTTTGGTTTAGATGTAGTTTCAGGAACAACCTATCCCTTGGAGCTTCCTAGAATGTCTATGCTATGCTATTACTTCTCCCATGGAGGAAGATTGATTGTTCGCCCTTCAGGAACCGAGCCCAAGATTAAGTTTTACTTTGAAATTATTCAGCGTTATATGGAACGTGCTCAAAATAAAGAAGAACAACTTCGAAGGGAACAGGAGAGCATGGGAATTTTAGAGAGGTTTATTTCAGAGTTTAAGAATCTATTTTTTGCTCTTTAGCAGTAATTCCCTTGTGGGAATATAAGTGAGCTAATTAGACTCAAAAAACAAAGCGTAAACGATGCTTTTTTAAAGGCGTAAACAAGATACGCTGTGGAAAGAAAGTTTCATTTATGCTTTCCCTCGATATCGAATTTTTATGATGAAAGGACGCTACCTCATGAACTTTATCCCTTACGTACTTCCAGATCTCCCCTATGATTACGATGCTCTAGAGCCTGTGATTAGTGCAGAAATCATGATGCTACATCACCAGAAGCATCACCAAGGTTATGTAAATAACCTTAATCAAGTTCTTAATAAAATGAATGCCGCGGATGCCCGTCAGGATCTTAACCAAATGATTGCCTTAGAGCCCAGCCTGCGCTTTAATGGAGGAGGTCATATCAACCACTCTCTATTTTGGGAAATGCTTGCTCCTCCAGGGCAGGGAGGAGGAGTTCCCCCAAAACATGAACTTCTTAAGGCTATAGAAAAGGTATGGGGGACCTTAGATAACTTTTTAAAGCAATTTATTGAATTTTCAGTGGCAATTCAAGGATCAGGATGGGCTTGGCTAGGTTTTTGTCCCTCAAAACAAGAGCTTATGTTACATGCTACAGTAAACCAGGACCCTCTAGAAGCTACAACAGGGAAACTTCCCATTCTTGGAATTGATGTTTGGGAGCATGCATACTATCTTCAATATAAGAATTGTCGGTTAGATTATTTGCAAGCAATTCCTAAAATAATTAATTGGGAATATATTGAATATAGATTTAATGAGATAGTTTCTGCTAAGTAGTTGGGATAAGTAATTTTAATTGAAAAGTTAATAACTTTTATTTAAAATTTTCCCATAAAAATCCTTGACAGGTGGCTTGTGCGTTTATTTTCTTATGACAAACCCAAGATAAAAGTGCAGAAGATTAAGGCAGATGGTTTTAGTGGATGGTTGAAGTGTACCAGTTGTCACGAAATGATCCATGCTAATGAATTAGGACAGAATTATAATTGCTGTCCTAAATGTTCATATCACTATCGTATTGCAGCAAAGGAAAGAATTCTTCTGTTGGCAGATAAAGATTCCTGGCGTCCTCTCTATTCTCATCTTAAATCTCGAGATCCCTTAAGTTTTTCTGATACGGATACCTATGTGAATCGTTTAGAGAAAGCTAGAAAGGATAATACTGAAAGTGAAGGAGTATTAGTTGGGGTATGTACGATAGGCCAGTATCCCGTAGCTCTTGCGATTATGGATTTTAATTTTATGGCCGGCTCTATGGGTTCTGTTGTTGGAGAGAAACTTACCCGCCTAATAGAAGAAGCAATACATTCTAAGCTCCCCGTGATTATTGTCTGTGCATCTGGGGGAGCTCGGATGCAAGAATCTGTGTTTTCCTTAATGCAAATGGCAAAAACTTCTGCTGCACTGGCAAAGCTCAGTGAAGCAGGATTGCCTTACATTTCTATTCTCACGAATCCAACTTCTGGAGGAGTGACAGCGTCCTTTGCTGCTTTGGGGGACGTTATTATTGCAGAGCCTAAAGCGTTAATTTGTTTCGCAGGGCCTCGTGTGGTAGCTCAAGTGATTGGGGAAGACCTCCCTGAAGGAGCACAAAAGTCTGAGTTTTTATTAGAACATGGGATGATCGATAAGATCGTAGAAAGAAAAGACTTGAAAGCTTCTTTACAGAACTTGCTGAGCTACTTTTCTGTACAAGAATACTCGGGTGGAAAAGATAAAACACCTCGAGATCTTTCTAAGAAACTTAAAGATTTTTTTTGTTGACAGATGATAGTGAATAAAACATTATGTTGCATTGGTAACATAACACTATCTGTGTGAATGACTATATTTTGCGAATTAGAAGCTCAAGATTTGCTTCCTGAATATACCACGGAAGGTGCCGCAGGAGCTGATTTGAAAGCCAATATTGAAGAACCCATTGCTTTGTTGCCAGGGCAGAGAGTTCTTATCCCCACAGGGCTAAGAGTAGAAATTCCCTTAGGCTATGAATTGCAAGTCCGGCCAAGGAGTGGGTTGGCTTTGAAGCATGGGATTACCGTATTAAATACTCCAGGAACCATAGATTCTGATTATCGAGGAGAAATTGGAGTCATCTTAATAAATCTTGGGGAAAGTACGTTTATCATTGAACCCAAGATGCGTATAGCACAAGCTGTGTTTACTTCTGTAGTACAGGCAAGATTCGTTTCTATAAATCAGGAAGAGAGCTTGACAGCGACAGCTCGAGGAGAAAAGGGGTTCGGGCATACTGGAGAATGCTAACATGCCTTCTTGTGAAAAGCAACAAGAGTTTTCCTTGTTTTCTTTATTGTCGCCAAAATTGGTTCGTTTTTTAGGTAAGCTTTCTCGGGATGAAATTCTTTATGAGCTTACAGATCATGTAAATGCCCTTGGTTTGCTTGAGAATAAGGCAGCATTTTTCCAAGCTCTGTTGAAGCGTGAAAGCATCATGTCTACAGGTATTGGAATGGGGGTTGCTATCCCTCATGGGAAGTTAGAGAATAGCTCGGAGTTTTTTATTGCGATAGGGATTCCTTCTCAGGGGATTCTTTGGGATTCTATAGATGGGGATCTTGTTCGCTTGGTGTTTTTAATTGGAGGCCCAGAAAATGCGCCTTTGGAGTATCTTAAGTTGTTATCCACGCTGACTCTGGTATTAAGAGATGAATCGAGAAGGCAGGGGCTTTTACAGGCAAAAACTGTAGAAGAAGTTATGAATGTATTTGTAGGAACGTAGCGTTATGGATCTAAAATTAGAAGAGGTAGCTTCTCTATTAGACGTTTCCGAACATACTATGCGTCAGTGGCTAGAGGAAGGCTCTATTCCTAGCTATCAGATGAATAACGAGCTGTGGTTTAATCGTGAAGAGATTGAAGATTGGATCTTGCACCATCAATCTTCTGTGATCAAAGAACAGCCAGAAGATCTGTATGAAAAAAGGCGAGATCCTTTTTTAAAGTACAGCCTATATAAGGCGGTATATCGTGGTGGTGTGCTTTGTAATGTCTCCGCAAACTCTAAGGCAGAAATTCTAGAGTATGTTTCCAAGTATGTTGCAGAAAAGTTTGCTTTGGATGCGACAGTACTTTATGAAATGCTTTCCTATAGGGAAAGTTTAATGTCTACAGGTATTGGAGAAGGGATCGCTCTTCCTCATGCTAAAGATTTTCTATTGAATGCGTATTACGATATAGTAGTTCCTGTATTTCTTTCCACGCCTGTAGATTTCGGGGCACTAGATGGGAAGCCTGTGCATATCTTATTTTTCCTCTTCGCCTGCCAAGATAAAAGTCATTTGAATTTAGTCAATAAAATTGTGCATTTGGGGATGTCTTTAGAAGCTAGAAGATTTTTTAACGGGTTTCCAGATAAAGATCAGCTTCTTGCTTATATTAAGGAGTGGGAGTCGCAAACTCATTAATTTTTAAAGCTTATAAAAGATTTGTACGTCCGAGTTGTGAAAAAAACCCTATTGTTGTTATGTTGATCTCATAGGTTCCTCTAGGAGATTATAGTGGCATGATGACCTCTAAACGTACCTCACAACTGGCTTTGCTTTCGGTTTTTTTGATATTTTCTCATGATGTGGGTTATGCGAGTTCTGGGGTTGCGGTAACTTCAAGTATGACCTATGTAAGGCCTTCTGCAGAATCAAAGGCTGAAAAAGAACCTCAGGCCAGAAAAAGACAGCCAAGGAAGTTTGTTCAAGGTGAAGATGCTAAGTCTTTACGTCAAAAAAAAGGGCTTTTTTCCTTTTTTCAAGGGAGAAGTGATAAATCAGTAGAAACACTCTCGCGGAAAACAGTAAAGTCGAGACAAGCTCTTGTTAGAGCAAAATCTCCTCAAACAGGTGACAGTGTTACACAAGTAGAGCCTCAGATTCAGTTCCGTCCTCAAATTCTGAGTAATTCTGAAAGTGCTCAAGAAAAAGAAGAAGAGGCTTCTTTGCAAGAGCTAGTAAGTAACGTCTCTCTTCCTGTGTTTTTGCTTCCCAACCTCTCAGCAATGGAGCAGAGCCAGAAAGCACTTCTTTTGCAGGAGTTAATTAAAGATCAAAAAGCTGCAAAAAGAAAATCAGCAAGACAAACTCTCGAAGCTCGAGAAGGTGTAAAACTTGCTAGGGATGGTCGTGTAACTTCAACGTTGCGCTATGATATTGAAAAGGCTGCTGCTACTAGGGAAAAACGCAAAGCCTCTATACATCCTCGAGTTCGGTCAGAAAAGTCTTCTTATGCCAGAAGAGAAAGAAAATCAGGTGTTTCTAAATCTGAGATTCCTCAAAAAGAAGAGAAAAGTGCTGAAGCTAGCCGTGTAGAGGATTTCTATGGCAACGTATTGGCAAAAGAGAATACAAATATAGGTTCCTATCTTGATGCCAAGCAGAGCCGCTGTGACTCTTCAGAAACAGATTGGCCCTGTCCTTCCTGTGTTTCTAAGCGTAGAGCTCATGCAAGCATTTCCGTGTGCACGATGGTTGTGACTGTCATTGCTATGATTGTAGGAGCCTTAATTATCTCGAATGCGAGCGATAGCCCTACTTCTTCAGGTTCTGGTTCCACAGGTTCTGGAGCTGCTACAAATCCCTAAGAGCATTAAAGGGTAGCGTTGCCTTTAAGTTGTTGAGTTTTTGAGGGATTTGGTTTAGACCTGAAATTATTCTCGAAACAAGCTCTTAGTTTTCTTCCCTTATCTGTGTATAATTGTTTTATATAGTTAAGATTTTTTTTGTCATGTCTCATAACATAGATCCTTCATTAAAAAACCCTCATATTAATCCTATACGAGTTCCGGTTTCTTTTAGAGAGAGGTGTCCTAAGACTGCAGCAGCTCTACGGATTATGGGAATTGTGTTGGGAATTATTGCCATTGCTGCTGCAACAGTTCTTCTTGTAACGGGAGTTTCTTGTGGCTTTCCTATAAGTGTTGTATTACTGGGATTAGGGAGCGCTGTTTTGCTGGGGGGAGCAGTTTCTCTAGTCAAGAATGCAGTTACCTCTTGGAAAGAGCGCAATCGCAATAATTTAATATCTTCAAAGACATGGAATTATCAAGGAATTCAGAAGTGTAATCCTAAATTGAATTTTGATGTTCCTAATACTTGGCCACTTTTTGATCGCGTTAAGGATTTGCTTTCTAACTATAAGCTTTCAGTAGATTCTCATACGTCATCTATTTTAGAAGAAATTTGTCTAGATGATAAAGAGGTTCCTCCACTGCAACATTTGATTTTAGAAAACTCTTCGAGTAGTTTTTCTTACAAGAAGCATTTTGTTTCAGGGGCTGAGAGAGGTGAGAACAGAGATTCTCTTCGCGAGCTTCTTTTAGACGAGCATACTTCTTTGAAAGAGATTGTTGATGATATTGTGGACAACCATAAGCAGTGTATAGAGCTTTTAGAGAAACGAAAGGATCTACTTATAACAGAAGGACATTCTTCTTCTCTTCATGTTCCTGGTGTAGAACATAGAAACCTACACCTTACCCAAATTTGTTCGCATATTATCGATGGCTTATCTGCAGCAGGAGGAGTCTTTTCTATCAAGGTCCCAACACTCAGCCCCAATATGAAAAAAGTTTGGGTTGCTGTAACAACAGTACTCATGGTTAGCGTAGTTACAGCTATTGTTCTAGCAGCGATTTTTGCTTCTGGAGGAGCATTCTTCATACCTGTTTTGGCATCGGTTGCTGTATCTGGAGGTCTTCTTGTTGTCGTTTTTTCTTACCTAACAAGATATCTACTAAGTAAAACTAAAAAAAATAGACGAGAGCTTATTCAAGGGATTAAACGGTCTTTAGATTTCAATCAGTTAAAGGCGATCTCAGATTTACAGGCGCAATTATTAATTTCACTTCAATATGCTTTAGAAAAAGAAAAAAAAACAGCTTTGAAGTACAAGGATGTGCAGAGGAGAATGGCTATTCTCAAAAGTAGTCTTGCTAGGGATTTCGGAGATTTTGGAGAAATCATGCAAAACATAAGAGCAAGGCTAGCAGAGCTTCGTATAAGAGAAGAGGATGATGTCTATAGCAGTGATCTATTGCACACGGATGAGACATTAAAAGCCTTATCACAGAAATACAGTCGTTTGCGCAATGCGGTTCTTGTTAAGGAAGAAGAAGAGAAAAAGCTTCTTAAAAGTAACGAGGCCAATAAGATGCAAGAAGATCTAATAGAGCTGTACGGCTACTTCTCTGATTTCCTTCAGTATACAAAAAATGTTGTTAGTATCGCAATCTCTATGCAAAACGATCTTATTAAGAAAGTAGAAAGAAATAGCTAACAGCTATTTCTTTCTTGATTTTTTGAACCACAGTGAAATGCTCTTATACATGTTTCCCATGAAACCAGGGTTTTGGTATCTAGGTTCCTCACAATCAAATGTCTGGTAGTTCCTGGATGGCGTTAGCTCTTTTTCTACGAAGACGTCATCATCAAATGACAAAACGCCATCGTCGTCGTCGTCCTTATTAAAATCAGAAAAAAGCGATAATATATTTGAACTCCCTGAAGAGTCACCTTGTTTATTGTTGTTGTTCAAGCAGCTTTTAGTTTGAAAAGTTGTCCTCCCGAATATAGGGATGGGGTTGTAAGTTTCTGGGGAAGGACTTTCTGGGGGAAGAGGGGGAAGCTGTGCAGATTGTTTAAAAGGGTTCCTAAAGGAAAACTTTGAAGGTTCTTTAGATGAAGGCTCTTTAGATGAAGGCTCTTTAGGTGAAGGTTCTTTAGGTGAAGGTTCTTTAGGTGAAAGTTCTTTAGATGAAGGTTCTTTAGGTGAAGGCTCTTTAGGTGAAAGTTCTTTAGATGAAGGTTCTTTAGGTGAAGGTTCTTTAGGTGAAAGTTCTTTAGATGAAGGTTCTTTAGGTGAAGGTTCTTTAGGTGAAAGTTCTTTAGGTGAAAGTTCTTTAGATGAAGGTTCTTTAGGTGAAAGTTCTTTAGGTGAAGGTTCTTTAGGTGAAGGTTCTTTAGGTGAAGGCTCTTTAGGTGAAAGTTCTTTAGATGAAGATGTCTCAAGATCTTTGAGTTCGTGTTGCTTCCGAACGTTTTCCTGTCTTTTCACTAAGAGAGAGCGGTGCAGTTGTTTAAGCTCTGGAAGCTGTGTATAGTGTATTTGTTGGAGCATCGCTTCAAAAGATTGAAGTGTTTGCACTCCTACATTGTCGATATCTTGAGAAATCTCATCAAGAAGTGTTGTTCCATAAATTTTATTTTTTATAGGGAAAGCAAGAAGTAGAGCAATGAGAATGGAAGATATTGTGATTGATAGGCTAATGCCTAATACATACCAGTTATTGTTTAAAACAGCATAACAAGCGAGTGCTGAAGAGCCCAAAGCTAGAAGAATAGTAAGAACTAAGCAAATCAAAGAGCGTTTTATAAAATATGTTTTGCATGTTTCCCAGGGAGAGGGATTTTTAGTGTTTAATGGGGAAAAATCTTCTACCTTAGACATCTCTGCTATATAAGATGGAACTGGAGTTGACATGATTTTAATGTTCTCTTTAATAAAATGAGATTTTTAGGTTTTATAAGAGCTCTTTGACCGTAGAGCTTTTTCCTGTTCTGTTAATTTTTTTGCTAGATTGTCTTGTTCTAAAGTAGCTGCAACGAGGCGTTGTGTAGCCTCTTGAACTAATTGGATAGATTGAGAAGAAGAGGCCTTACTTTTTATAAGAGTCAAAGACCGTTCTGCCGCTGAAGGCAGAATATTCACCCACTCGACTAAACTAGAAAAAACTACAATGCATGTAATCGCAATTACCGCAAGAACAATTCCTGAGGCAATTTCTAAAATATTTTGCGTATAATAGCCAAGGCATGTAATTGCAACTCCTCCTAAAGTAATAAGAATTAAAAGGGCAATAGCAAAAGCATAGGTATTCAAGGACCTATTTATTAAAATATCTACTTTCTTTTGAATGACCGTTGCATTCTTATTTACCTTGAAAAAAGAATTTTCTTTAGGAAGCGGAGTTAGAGCGTATCCTCCAGATGCAATTGACACAATAATTCCTTAATTTAAAAAAACAAAATCTAAGGAACTAGTTTTTTTATTTCAATTAATAAGTTAGTATAGTGTTGTTAAAATTATTTTATATTTTTCAATGAATAAAACTGTTGTTGTCGCAATGTCTGGAGGTGTGGACTCTTCTGTCGTTGCCTATCTTTTGAAACGTTATACTTCGTATAATGTTGTTGGGTTATTTATGAAGAACTGGGAAGAGAAGACGCACGATGATGTTTGTCTTTCTGCTCAAGATTATGCAGATGTCGAGAAGGTCTGCTCTCAATTAGATATTCCTTATTACACAGTATCCTTTGTTAGGGAGTATCAAGAACTTGTATTCTCCCGCTTTTTAAAGGAGTATTCTTTAGGGTATACGCCGAATCCTGATATTCTTTGTAACAGAGAAATTAAATTTGCTCTATTGCAGAAGAAAGTTCGAGAGCTTGGTGGGGATTTCCTTGCTACAGGGCATTACTGTCGTTCAAATTTGGATGCCTCTGGAGTGTCTTTGTTTCGAGGGGTAGATCGTAACAAAGATCAAAGTTATTTTCTTTCGGGGACACCAAGACAAGCATTGGCTAATGTATTATTTCCTTTAGGGGAGATGAAAAAAAACGAAGTTCGCGCTCTAGCAGAAGAAGCAGGGCTAGCAACAGCAAGGAAAAAAGATAGTACAGGAATCTGCTTTATCGGAAAGCGCCCTTTTAAACAGTTTTTGGAGCAGTTTGTTCCCAAAAAGGAAGGAGACATTGTAGATTGGGATACTCAAACGATACTAGGGAAGCATGAGGGAGCACATTACTATACGATCGGGCAGCGGCGAGGCTTAGATCTTGGAGGAACAAGTAAGCCTTGTTATGTTGTTGGTAAGGATATGGAGAAAAACCTTGTCTACATCGTGCAAGGAGAAGATCATCCCTTGTTGTATAGAACAGAGCTTTTTGCAAAGGAGTTAAATTGGTTTGTCGATCCTAAGAGTGTTCATACCTGCACTGCTCAGGTTCGCTATCGCTCTGAAGATGAACAGTGCACCATAGAGTTTGTCTCTGAAGATCGCTTACGAGTGTGTTTCATTACACCAATTAAAGCCGTCACTCCCGGACAAACAATAGCCTTTTATCAAGGTGATCGCTGTTTGGGGAGTGGCGTGATTGATATTCCTATGAATCCATATTTTGTGTAGAGACGGAAACTTCTTCAGTATGCGCGTTCTCTTCTTTTTCAAAGGTAACGCGATCTTCAACCAGTGTGGCGCGGAGTTTTCGCGCTTCTTGACGGCAAGACTCTTTAAGAAGTAATTCTGCTAGAGGATCTTCAAGGTACTGCTCGATCACCCGACGTAAAGGGCGTGCTCCCATTTCTGGAGAATGACCTTTCGTAACAAGGAAGGAAATTACAGAATCTGGGATATCTAAAGCCATCTGGTAGTTTTTCAGACGTGTATCGAGCTTATTAATTTCTAGATGAATAATTTGGGAGAGCGAATCTTTCTCTAAAGGACGGAAAATCACACTTTCATCTAAACGGTTGATAAATTCTGGCTTAAGATGCTTCTTCACAGCATTTTCGATTTTTTCTTGGATCACCTTGTAATCCATAGGGGAGCGGAACCCAAAGCCAATTTCCCCGCTTTTCTTAATTAGATCTGCACCTAAGTTAGAAGTCATGATGATGATGGCATGACGGAAATCTACTTTACGTCCAAAAGAGTCTGTAAGGCGGCCTTGCTCTAGAATTTGAAGCATCAAATCCATAATGTCGGGGTGGGCCTTTTCGATTTCATCAAAGAGAACGACGCAGTAAGGACGACGTCGGACCTGCTCTGTTAGGTGGCCACCTTCTTCATGGCCGACGTACCCTGGAGGGGAGCCCATCATTTTTGTCGCAGCAAATTTCTCCATGTACTCTGACATGTCCACTTGAATTAACGCATCTTCTCCCCCAAACATCTCAATGGCAATTTGCTGTGCTAATAAGGTTTTCCCTACCCCTGTAGGACCAAGGAAAAGGAAAGAACCTGTAGGGCGATTGGGATCTTTAATTCCTGTCCTGGAACGGCGGATTGCTCGGCAAATGCTAGAAACTGCATCGTTTTGGCCAATAATTTTTTGCTGGAGGGTGTGCTCTAATTTTAACAGCTTCTCACTTTCTGCTTCTGTAAGTCTCGCTGAGGGGATACCTGTTTGTAAGGAAACCACAGAAGCAACAGCTTCTTCATCTACAGGAACCTGGTGCTCTTCCTTATGGTTTTCCCACTCAAGCTTCATGGTTTGCAGGCGCTCCCGGAGTTTTTTCTCTTCATCACGAAGACTCGCTGCTTTTTCGTATTCTTGAGTTCCTATTGCTTGTTCTTTGGCGATTCGTGTATTTTCAATATCCGCTTCGAGCTTCATTAACTCTGTAGGTTGGCCCATCGTATTGACTCGTACACGAGCACCAGCTTCATCTAAGAGGTCTATGGCTTTATCAGGAAGGAATCTCCCATGGACATATTGGTCTGAAAGAGTAGCTGCAGCCTTTAATGCTTCTTCTGTAATAAAGACATTATGGTGTTCTTCGTATTTTTTCTTGAGACCTCGGAGGATCTCAATAGTTTCATCTACGCTTGGAGGCTGAACAATAATCTTCTGGAAACGACGCTCTAAAGCAGCGTCCTTTTCTATATGCTTACGGTACTCATCAATAGTTGTAGCTCCGATACATTGAATTTCCCCTCGCGCTAATGCTGGCTTTAAGATGTTTGAAGCATCAATAGCTCCTTCTGCAGCTCCAGCTCCAACAATTGTATGGAGCTCATCAATAAAGAGGAGGATGTTTCCATGCTTGCGAACCTCATCCATTACTGCTTTAATGCGCTCTTCAAACTGCCCTCGGTATTTTGTTCCCGCAATCATCAATGCTAAATCTAAAGTGATTAAACGCTTTTTACGTAAAGCTTCTGGGACCTCATTGGAAATAATCTTTTGTGCTAAACCTTCCACTATGGCAGTTTTCCCTACACCAGCTTCTCCAATGAGTACAGGGTTGTTTTTCCTTCTTCGGCAAAGAATCAAAATTAACCTTTCCACCTCAGAAGAACGCCCAATCACAGGATCTAATTTAGACTCACGAAACATCTCTGTTAAGTCATAGCCATAAGCTTTTAATGCAGATAATTTCTCGCTCTTATCTACGCCTAAAGTATGGCCTAAAGGAGACTTCGAGGAGGAGGAAGAGCTTCCCCTTGAGGAGGAGGAAGAAGAGGAAGAAGGAGGAAGCTGAAGATTAAAAGTTTCTAACTCTTTAAGAATTTCTTTACGGACATCTCTAGGATCAATGCGGAGGTTTTCTAATACTTGAAGCGCTACACCATCTGTTTGATTTAAAATTCCTAAAAGTAAATGTTCCGTTCCAACATAGTTATGTTCTAAAATCCCTGCTTCTTCATTTGCAGATTCAAAAGATTTTTTTACTCTTCCTGTAAGCGCGGGATCTCCGTACACTTGGATTTCAGGTCCATAGCCGATTAAGCGTTCTACTTCTTGTCGAGCAATATCGAAATCTATCCCGAGGTTACGTAAGACATTTACAGCTACGCCTTGGCCTAATTTTAGCAGTCCTAGCAAAATATGCTCAGTCCCTAGATAGTTGTGATTTAAACGCTGGGCTTCTTTTTTAGCTAATTTGATAACTTGCTTAGCTCTATTAGTAAACTTCTCAAACATAAAAACCTAAAAGACGGGCTAGAACTTTCCTTAAGCAAAGCATATACGAAATTTAAAATAATGATGCAACTCTTCGATCTAGTTAGAGGAAAAAGGAGGTAATTTTTGAAATGTACTGGAAAATAGTACACAAACTTTCAAATATGATACAATAGCTTCGCTTTTTAAGAGCGAAGTAGCATCTTTCTATAAAGTTTATTTTATGAAAATTCGTATCATAGATTCTGGAATAGGTTCTGCAGAAGCCCATATGGCAAAAGATAAAGCTTTGCTAGAAGGGCTTAAAGAAGGAGAGGTGATCCTACATCTCTATGAGTGGGAAAATCCTTTGTCTATGACCTATGGATATTTCATGCGTCCGGAAAAAATCCTTGTTAAAGAGGCTTTCTCCTTAGGATTAGATATGTCGCGACGCCCTACAGGAGGGGGATTTGTTTTCCATCATGGAGATTATGCTTTTTCTTTATTGATGTCTTCTTCGTATCCTGGATATTCCTCTGAGGTTTTGGCAAATTATTGTAGAGTAAATTCTTTAGTTCTTAAAGTGTTTCATAAAGTGTTTCGTGTGCAGGGAGCTTTAGCTAAAGAAGAAGAGCTTTGCTGTCGCAGGGTTTCTGAGAACTTTTGCATGGCAAAAACCTCGAAATATGATGTTTTGTTGGGAGGAAAAAAGATCGGAGGAGCTGCTCAAAGAAAAGTTTCCCAAGGATTTTTACATCAAGGATCCTTGTTTTTATCTGGAAGCTCTCGAGAGTTTTATGAAAAGTTTTTACTTCCAGAGATTTTAGATGAGATTACCCAAGAGATAGATGCTCATGCATTTTTCCCTTTAGGTATGGACGTATCTTTACAAGAGCTTCATAGGGCTAGAGGGGAGATTAAAGAAACGTTTATCCATATATTTTGTCATGAGGGGTTATGAGGAAGGTTTATCTGCTTTTAGCATTAATATTAGTAGGTGCTCTTCCTGGGCATGTGTGTGCGAAGGAGATCTCTGTTTCTGGAGAAGAGCCTGTGAAGGTATTAGTCCACGATCATGGGCTTGAAGCATTCCAGATGTTTATGCAATGCATAGATTCTGCAAATTCCTATGTTGAGCTCTGTCCTTGTATGACGGGGGGGAACTTACTTAAGGAAATGCTTACGCGCCTAGATAAGCGTATGCACCAAGCGCCTTTATTAAAGACCTATTTGATTATCCAGCCGACGTTTATTGATAGCGAGGATCGTCGTATTCTTGCTGAGATGAAGGAGTCGTGGCCTGAGAGGTTTTTCTACGTATACACAGGATGTCCTTCTTCTACGAATGTCTTAAAGCCCAATGTCATGGAAATGCATGTGAAGCTTTCTTTAGTGGATGGGAAATATTTTATTTTAGGAGGAAGCAATTTTGAAGATTTTATGTGTACTCCTGGAGATGTAGATCCTGAAGATACGGATTCTCCAAGGATTATTGTAAGTGGGATTCGCAGGCCATTAGCGTTTCGGGATCAAGATGTAACTCTATGTTCTGTAAGTTTAGGAAAGATGTTGCGGGAAGAGTTTCATAAATACTTCCGTATGTGGGAGTATTATGCTGAGCATTTTTGGTTTCAGGAGAATCTTGAGGAATTTTCTGGAAAGGTTCCAGAAATGCCTGAGGAAGTTTTAGAAGCTACATGTTTAGCGTTTGATGAACATCCTGATGTAGTTTCTGTAAAGCCTTCGCAAGTGCGAGTGATTTTCGGCGGTCCTCACGAGGGACAACCGAATGCAATTACTCAGGAGTTTGTCCGGTTAATACGTTCTGCTCGTTCTTCTTTGCATATTGCCCAAATGTATTTTGTCCCTAAAAAAGAGATCATCCAGGGGCTTATTCATGCTGTTGGCAAACAAGGTGTCCGTTTAGAGGTAATCACCAATGGATGTCATGAATTGAGCCCCAGCATGACAGAAGCCTATGCATGGGGAAATCGGATGAACTACTTTGCTGTGAGCTTTGGAGAGCACACTTCCCTATGGAAAAAGTCGTTTTGGCAAGGGAAAAAGCCTAATGCTCTTGCTTCCTTTTATGAGTTTGCTATTCGTGAAACTCAGCTGCATAAGAAATGTATGATTGTTGATGGCGCGACATTCGCAATTGGAAGTTACAATTTCGGCATGAAAAGTGATGAGTTTGATTACGAGAGCTTAGTCGTAATCGAGTCAGAAGAAGTGGCTAAGAAAGCTCTGAAAGTTTTCGAGAAGGACCGTACATTGTCTAGGAAAGTTTCAGAAGCAGAAATTTTTTCGTGGTATTTTCACCCCTTACACCATGTTATTGGCCACCTTCAGTTAAACTTCATGCCGTTTTAATCTTCTCTTGCTTTAGGGGAACCTTTATCAAGAATTTTTATATAAAGTTCGTTACATAGGAGTGGGATCCCCCTTGGTTTTTTTATTGACGATTGTTTACACTGGGACTTCATGAATCTCCATAATAGGGGGAGTCCTTGTTAGGATTTTTTTATAAGCATCAGAAAAAGTTTATCGGTGTTGTTATTGCTGTTGTGTGTATCTCTGGTCTTGGTATCGGCTGGGGACGCCATTCCGGAAGTGAGAGACACGGGGGATCTCGGAAGGTAGTTTTTACCACAGCGTCTGGGAGAAAAATTCGAGAGAGTGAGTTTTTTGCATTTAAGAAATTTTTTATTCATGAGGCGTATCCCTTTACAGGAAATCCCTATGAGTGGAACTTTTTGAATGAAGGGTTGCTTACGGAGCGGTTTTTAACAACAAAGCTCGGAGAACAGCTGTTCCTTAAAGTCTATTCCCAAGGGTTTCCGGCTTTTTTAAAGGAAAAAACTTATCAGCCGTATCGGCGTTTTGATGCTCCCTTTATTTCTGCAGAGGAAATATGGAAATCCTCAGCACCACACTTGCTAGAGGCATTGCATACATTTCAAGCTCTTGAAAATCCTGTAAGTTCTGAAGGGTTTGCAGCGCGCATAAGGTTATTCCTAGAAGAAAGAAAGTTTCCTCATTATGTACTCAAGCAGATGCTGGAGTATCGCAGGCAGTTATTTTCCCTTCCTCAGGATCATGCGTTAGCTCAAGGGAAGGACTTGCGTTTGTTTAGTTACGGCAACCTCCAAGATTGGCTGGGGGAAGCGTATATTTCTGCTGCTGTTGAGGCATTACTGCGACTTGTGGATGAAAAGAAGAGAGAGATGACCTATCCTTCTGTGCAGGAGGCCCGAGAGGATTTCTATGATAAGGCACAGCAGGCCTTTACAAAGCTCCATAAGCATGCAAAGCTTGCAATAAGCTTTGATCAGTTTGTCGCGTCCTATTTTCGTTTTTTAGGGGTTTCTGAAGGGCAATTCTTCAAAATGTACCGTGATATCCTTTTGTGTAGAAGAGCTTTTTTGCAGATGCAAGGAAGCGTTTCTTTTGATTATTTCCCTTTGGGAGGGTTTTTTGCTATGGGGAGGGATACTTCCCATGTGGAGATCTTCCGCCTTCCTAGGGAGTTACAATTTAAGACACAAAAAGAACTTGAGGCTTTCGAGACGTATTTGCATCTTGTAGGTGCACCGTTGAAAGATCCTCTTGGTATTCCACATTTTTCCTTGCCAATACAAGAAATCAAAGCAAAGGAGCCGAGGTTGGTAGGAAGGCGGTTTTCATTAAGCTACCGCTCAATAGCGCTACGTGATCTTGAAGCTTCTGTTCCGATGATGGAGGTCTTTCAGTGGCAGCAAAATCCCGAGCATTTCCAGGAAATCCTTCGTGAATTTGTCCAAGCGGAAACATGTAGTTCCTACAAGGATTTTCAAAAGCTTAAGCCTTCTATAAAGGATAAGATTTGTGCATTTACGCGAAAAGCGATCTTACGTGCACATCCTGAAAGAATAAAGGCTGGGCTTAATCAGCGCCCTCTGGAAACTCGGGAGATCTTTTTGTCTGCAGGGAAAGATAGTGTTCTTGATGGTATTATTGAAGGGGAAAAGCTTGCTCAGCTTCTTTATGAAAATGAAACTCTAGAGCTGTATAGTCAAGATAAGGAGAGGTACTATGCCTTTCATGTAGAGATGAGTTTCGCAGAAGAAGAGGTTCTTCCCTATCGTGAAGTCTTGAAAAAGGGATTAGCAGAAATATTAGCTTCAACGCATAAGATCCCCTCAAAGATTGCGAGTGTGATTGCGGAATTGCGAATACGCTATCCTCAAGAAGAAGAGGGACCAGCCTTTTGGCAAAGGCGCTGTGA
Source organism: Chlamydia pecorum E58 (assembly GCF_000204135.1). Classification (NCBI taxonomy): domain Bacteria; kingdom Pseudomonadati; phylum Chlamydiota; class Chlamydiia; order Chlamydiales; family Chlamydiaceae; genus Chlamydia; species Chlamydia pecorum. The sequence continues at coordinate 696,843 of NC_015408.1, forward strand.
GAAATTGCTCGAAGAGCATAGGACGGGGACATATCAGGCAGGTTCCTTGCCCTGGAATTTAGAGAAAAGTACTAAGAGTTTGTCCCGTGGGAATCAGAATCTTCCTTTGCCTTTTGAGGAGCTCTCTAAGCTTGAGCTTGGGAAGCTCTCCAAGATTACTAGGGATCTCGAAGGGCTATATTATTACCAATGTTTATCTCATAATGTTTGTGATTCCCCTGCTGGGGTAGAAAAACTCTTTTTATTAAAGAGCCAACTAGATGAGGAGCTGATAGGAAATTCCTTGCAGCGGTTTATAGAATAAGGAGTGAAGGAAATGTTGTTCTCTGACTATCACGTATGGATTCTTCCTATGCATTCTGATGTTGTACGCCTGGGGTTAACAGAAGAAATGCAAAAAAACCTTGGGCAGATCCTCCATGTAGACTTACCTTCTGTAGGAAGACGCTGTGAAGAAGGAGAAATCCTCGTGGTTATGGAGTCCTCAAAGTCCGCTATTGAAGTCCTTAGCCCCGTCTCTGGAGAGATTCTTCAAGTAAATCAGGAGTTAATCCAAGATACTTCATTACTAAACTCCTCTCCTGAAGAAGAGGGTTGGTTTGTTGTTTTACGTTTAAATGAACCTCTTGATGATGGGAGATTTTCAAAAAAAACTCTCTGAAAGGTTTTTCTTAAAAAATTCCTTTGCTTTCTATCAGTTTTTACAATGAAAGTTTTAATTTTTTCTTTAAGAACGGGATTTTTAATTTAGATAGGGTAGGTTTTTAATTTCTAAACCATTAAAATCTTTCTAATTAAATTAGGGTTTTCAGAATATTCTTATGTCCACAGTCTTCTCGAGTGGCTCCACCATAACACATTTACAAGATCCTGTGTTTATTGCGCGTCGTCTTTGCATAAGGCAGTTATATGCGATTACACTGGCGCTTTCTGCGATTGTGATTGGTTTGTTAACTTGTGGGTTATTTGCTGTTACTTCAGCTCCTATACAACTGCTCATCTGGATAGTTTCTTGTTGTTTGACTCTTGTAGCATGGGCATGCGCTTGTTATCGGTATTTTCTATTGAACTCTATAAGGGTAGTATGGAAGCCTCAGATAGCTGTAAATACCCCTCATGGGAATGGGGAATAGATTATGACAGCAAGTTCACATGAGTGCGTAAGCTTACAAGGAGTAGGGGTAGCGAATCAGCAATATGTAGATTCTCGGGAGCAAGAGTCTTCGTGTACTAGGGTCTTTTATCGTGTGATATCTGTGCTGTTAGCTTTTGCAATGATCTGTATGTTTATGATGGTCTTTTTACGAGTCCCAGGAGGGGCTTGGTTATCTCTTTCCCTTGCTTCCCTGTGTTTATGCTGTGTCTTCGTGTGCTTGGCGATCGTTATTTTACTCCAATGTCCTGAGCCTCTTTCCTTAGGAAGCAAAACCCTCTCGTGCTCGAGAGATTCCCTGAAGTGTTTATGAAACGCCTTTGTTATTTAAAAAAAAGAACTTTAACTTTTGTAAGCTTATCTTTTTTCTAGACTTTGCTTTTTTTAATAAAGAAAGTGTTTCTTCTTGTAGTATAGGTGCTTGCTCTGTTTCTTCTTGGTAAAAAGAGGAGACCTTCTTGGGTTGGGAGATATCTATCCCTGTAAGACCCATAAATGCCATCGCCATGAGTCCTGTAGTGATGAAAGAAATTCCCATTCCCTTTAGGTTTTGGGGAATATTGGAATAGGCAAGCTTTTCTTTTATCGTGGCAAGAAGGACGATCGCTAACCACCATCCGCACCCTGATCCTAAAGAAAAAATCACCATGGGAATAAATGGGTAGTTTCTAGTGATGCCAAAGAGGACACCTCCAAGAATGGCACAGTTCACAGCAATCAGGGGAAGAAAGATCCCCAAGGAAAGATAGAGTTCTCTAGAGACTTTTTCTAGGAAGAGCTCTAGGATCTGTGTAAACGCTGCGATGACGACAATGAAAATAATTAACTCTAGGAAGCTCAGATTTATAGAGGCAAGGGAGGGAGAGATCCAGACTAAAGCTTTGGGTTTTGTAAGAAATTGGTGGATAAACCAGTTTAAACTTCCTGTTATGGTAAGAACAAGAGCTACGGACATTCCCAGGCTATTTGCTGTAGAGACCTTAGAAGAACAGGCTAAGTAGCTGCACATCCCAAGGAAGTTTGAAAGAAGGATATTTTGAATAAACGTTGCTTGAAGGAAAATTCCAAAGATGTTTAGCCAAGTATACTCACCTAACCACATGGGCTTACCTTTTTGTTTTCTTCGAGTCAAAAATGTTTACAATCCAGATCATGATCCCTAGGATAAAAAATGCTGATGGAGCTAAGACCATAAGGCTTAGGTTTTGATAGCCGTCAGGATGAGCACTAGATCCATAGAAAGCTAGGGGAATCATCCGGTAGCCTAGGAGCGTTCCTGAGCCGAAAAGCTCTCTGATAATGCTGATAAAGACCAAAACCCAACCATATCCTAGCCCTGCGGAAAAACCGTCTAGGAATGCAGGGATCGGTGGGGAGTGTTTTGCGAAACTTTCTGCCCTTCCCATGACAATGCAGTTTGTAATGATTAACCCCACAAATACAGACAGCGTTTTGGAGATAGTAAAAAGAAAGGCTTTGAGAAACTGGTCAATCACAATCACAAATAAGCTGATAATGATGAGCTGGGTGATCATTCTTACGCTATCTGGAGTAACCTTACGTAGGAGTGAAACAAAAAAGGAAGAGCTTCCTGTAACGATGCTTACAGCAAGGCCCATAGTTATTGCTGTATTTACTGTTGTAGTGACAGCTAGAGCAGAGCAAATCCCCAAAATAGAAGTGAGGATTTGGTTGTTGCGCCAAAGAGGATCGAGGAAATAACTTTTATAAGACCTTTGTAGTGTCATTTTTTACCTGAGGCCTTGAGGGTTGCAAAATAGCTTAAGAGTGCACGATAGGGAGCAAGGGATTGTGTGTATGCATCGCTAACACCATTACACGTTAAGGTTGCTCCTGAAATCCCATCAATTGCAGAGAAAGCTTTTGGGGAATCCCCAAACTCTGCTTGCACGGAACCCTTAATTACATTGAGACCTAAGGGTGCCTGGGAGTAATCTATTGTTCCTGAGCTGGTACTTAGAAATACCTTCTTGCCATAGAATTGCTTTTGCCATTCAGGATTGGCAATGTTCGCCCCTAAACCAGGAGTTTCTCCCTGATCATACCAGGTGGTTCCTAATACAGTATTCCCATCATTAGCAATGCCGAGATAGCCATCTATGGGACCCCACAGGCCATATCCTGAAATAGGAAGAACAAGAGATTGAATATGCTCCGGGGAGGAGCTTAGCTGTGAGTTTGTCATCGAACGTGCTTCTTCACTGTTTTTTAAAATAGCAAAAAATAACAGATAGGGAAGGTTGTACGCAGGGGTATCTTGAAGTTGCTCTAGAAACTCCTGAAGATCTATATGGGCATCTTCAAAAGAGAAAATCTCTCCTTTTCGGTTTGTCAATAAGGGACGAACGAAGTCTTGAACATAGGATTCTATTGTAGTGCTGGATGCTGCGGAAGGTTTTTCAGAGGTAAGCTTGAGAAGATGAGAGCTTTTATCGTAGATGGCAGGTTGCCATGATCCCTTGTTATAGAGCTGAAAACTTCCATCGAAATTTAAAACATGCGCAGCCATAAGTAACTGCTTATTACGATCGAAGATTTTGGCTTTTTCCTGAACGGGGGAAAGCACAGTATACACAAGAGATAATACAAAACTTGCAAATAGGCTGAGCCCCAAGATGAAGGTAATAATGTACCACGTCTGATTTTTGCGTTTTTGTGTGGATTTTGAGGATTCTGAGGGAGCCACTGCCTAAACCCTCCTTTTTCGAAACTTCCTAAGGGTGAGATGGTCTAGGAAAGGAGCAAAGACATTTCCTAGAAGGATCGCAAGCATCATTCCTTCAGGATAAGCCGGATTGATCAGGCGAATCACAATCGTCATAAAGCCTATAAATAATCCATAAATCCATTTGCTTAGCTTCATTGTTGGGGAGGTTACAGGATCTGTCGCCATGAAAATCATTCCAAAAGCCAAGCCTCCTAAACACAAATGTTTATATGCTGGGATGAAGAACCTTGCAGGAGCCCAAGCGCCATGATTGCCGACAATCAGGATACTAATCACCTTGAATGCCCAAGCTGTAATGAACGCTCCTAGACCGATACCAACCATAGTTCTCCATGAGGCAATTCCTGTAACTATGAGAAAGAGCGCTCCCAAAAGACAGGCAAAGGTAGAAGTTTCTCCAAGAGAACCTAAGATATTTCCCCAAAAGAGATTTGCTGTAGAAAACTTCCCAATGCCATAGATCACATCGGAGATGGCATATGCCGAATCAAATTGTGTGGGGAGCAATCCTAAGCCTCCTTCATGAAGAGGACTTGTAACAAATTCCTGAAGTTGAGGGAGAGTAAGATTAGATAAAACTTTTCCTGGGTGAGTCTCTGCCCATAGGGAAAACTGTGCATTAAGGGCATCTTGACAGGCAATATCGGGGATATGCAAGATGTTCGTAGCAATGGCGTCAGCGTGAATCCTCTTCACGTCAGGAAGTGTGGAATTCAGGGTTTGCAAACATGTCGATTGGGAAAAGCCATCAATAGAGGTTTTGCCTAGGGAGGCATTCATTTTTAGAAGACTTTCTTTGATTACTGTAGGATTGCTCCCGACCCAAGTATCTCCGCTCATCTTTTCTGGGAAGGTAAAAAAGAGAAACACCCGAGCAGACAATGCAGGATTTAGGATGTTCATTCCTGTTCCGCCAAAGAGTTCCTTGCTAATAACCACACCGAAAGCGATTCCTAAAGCAGCCATCCAATAGGGGATAGTAGGAGGGAGTGTTAGAGGATAAAGGATCCCCGTAACGAGGAGCCCTTCAGCAATTTTATGCTTACGCACGACAGCAAAGATGACTTCACAGAGTCCCCCAACTCCATAGCTGATAAGAAGAAGAGGGAAGAAAATTTTACATCCTTCCCACAAGATTGGCAGAGCTTTTATATCACAAAATGCAAAGGAAAGATAACTTTGAAAATTGGAGATCTGTAAGAATGTCTCCATAAGCCGGGGATCTCCCGAGCTATAGATTAAAGACTGCAGTCCAGAATTCCAGATGGCAAAAAATATTGCTGGAGAAAGAGCAAAGACAACAAGAATCATCCACCGCTTGATATCTACAGCATCGCGAATGAAAGGAGGAGAAGTGGTGATATGAAGAGGTTCATAGCAAAACGTATCAACAGCATCAGCTATAGGAGTAAAACGTTGGAATTTCTCTTTTTGACAGGTTTTCCAGAGAGTATCTACGAGTCGTTTAAGCATTATGCAGGGGAAAAAGTTGAACGTTCACACATGCAACAACGTAACAAATTGAGAAGAATTTTAGGAATAGAAATTTTCCATGATGCGCTTGGGATCTTTGTTTTTTAAGCTTCTTTTTCCTAAGCTCTGCTATGGATGTCAAGGAGAGGGAGCTCTCCTTTGCCAGCGCTGCTTAGGAATGTTGCGCTGTATATCTAGCGAGGGGAGATGCTCACGCTGTTTTGGGGGGCTATCTTATCAAGAAAGTCATGTTTGTTCACGCTGTGCCTCTCTTTCAAAGATCCATATGCATTGCATCTTTCCTCTGACAGCCGTAGCCTTATCCTTATATAAAAACGTCTGCTGGGGAAAGGCTCTGACTAGAGAAGTGTTTGCAGTACACATTCGAAAGCAATGGGAGATCTTAGGCCTTGTCCCGGAGGGGCTTCTTTATACAGCTCCTGAGTTGAAAGAGTTAGCTCAGGCATTATGCATAAAGAACCTAAGATATAGTGCTCTTTGGAGAAAAAAACGCCTATGGGAGAGCTGCTCAAAGGAAAGAAGCCTTCATCTTCTCTCTCCATTTCCTTTAACATGGAGACAGCGTGCATGGTTAGAAAATAACGCTCCTGGGCCAGTATGGATTACAAGTGTATTTCTTCCTGAGGAGCAGCTTTAGCCCCTGAGATTGCAAGATAACCAAGAATACGCACGCCCTCATCTACACATAATGTAGTAGCTTGGATGTCTCCCTTTACGACTGCTTCTCCTCGAAGTTCTACCTTTCCTGCTACGGTGATATTTCCTTCTACTACCCCTTCGATAATGGCTTCTTGAAGTTGAATATCTGCTTTTACCACACCCTTAGGGCCGACAATGATTTTTCCTTGAGATACCAAGATCCCTTCAAACGTTCCATCAATACGTAACAGCCGATCGAAAGCAAGCTCTCCCTTAAAGGTTACGCCTTCGCCTAACGTTGTTTCAGGTTCTTCAGGAAGAAGAGGGTCAACATCTGCGGCTCCTTGTGGTGTCCAGGAAGTTTGAGGTGAGAGAGTTTCTTGCTGCTGTCCATTATGCATTAAAGGGCGAGTTTCTGCAGTTTTTGGCGTATCAAACAGGCTTGGGGGAGTATCTAGTCGTTCAGATCGAGAATATGTTGGGTAGCTTGACCTTAGTGAACTTTCATCTTCGTATAAGGTCTGCACATCTTCAAAAGGACTTTTGTTTGTTCTGCGAAACATAGAGTCTCCTTTAAGTTAGCCAACAATATGGTTTTTACAGAGATTTACTTGGTGTTTTAATGTGTCATCTTCCTGCAATTTGTGCTCTATCGTTTTGCATGCATAGAGGATAGTAGAGTGAGTTTTTCCAAATGCTGCTCCGATAGCTACTAAAGAATCCGTGATTAAGGTTTTGGCAAGATACATGGCAACTTGACGTGCTAAGACTAATTCCTTCGCTCGAGAATTCTCTTTGAGATCTTGAATTTTCACCTGAAATACCGTAGCCACACTTTTCAAAATGCTCTCTACGGAAACTTTTTGTTTCGTTGGAGAGCGAAAGAGTTCTTTCAGTGTATCATGAACAGTGTTTTCTGTAATTCCCTTGCCAAAAAGGCGACAATAGGCTGTAAGCTTATTGATAGCTCCTTCTAACTGACGCACATTTCCATAAATATGATCGGCAATGTAAAACGCCACCTCATTAGGAATCACCAGGCCTTTTTGTTCAGCTTTGTGCTGTAAGATCGCTACGCGAGTTTCTAAATCTGGAATGCCAACATGTGCCACTAGCCCCCATTCCATACGAGCAATAATGCGCTCAGAAAGCTTAAGTTGCCCTGGAGGTTTGTCACTAGTGATCACGATTTGCTTGCTAAAGTTAATGAGAGTTTCGAAGGTATTGCAAAACTCCTCTTCAAAATTCTGGCGGTTTTGTAAGAACTGAATATCATCGACAAGTAGAAGATCTAAAGAACGATAAAAATTTTTCATTTTATCAATAGATTTCGATTTTAAATGATATACAAGATCATTGATAAACGCTTCCGTTGTGATACAATGGATCTTTAAATTTTTATGGTGCTCACGTACATAATGCCCTATAGCATGGAGAAGATGGGTTTTCCCCAACCCTACACCTCCATGGATAAACAGCGGATTATAAGAACGTCCGGGTTTCCCCGCGATCCCTACAGCTGCAGACTTAACAAATTGGTTGGAGGAGCCCTCGATAAAATTATCAAAACGGTACGAAGAGTTTAATTTAAGTTGAAACTCCTTAGTTTCTTCTGCAGGGGATTCTGCAAATACTTCCCGTGGTTCATTTACAGTGGAAGAGGGAGGAAGTTTTTTAATTTCTGAAACGACAAACTCTAAAGCTGGCTCCCCATGAATATCTAAAGGAACGAAGGAACAAAGATCCTTTTTGTAATTGTCAAGCAGGTAATTTTGAACAAAGATATTGGGAACTTCTAAACGAATTTTTTCTTGGGTTTCCTCAACTACTTGAATAGGAGAAATCCAGTTTTCAAAAGCTGTTTTTGAACAGCGTGTTTTTACATAATTTACAAACTGTTCCCAAGTGTTACAATCGTTGCAGGTTAACATGCTGTTCTCTTTCGTTTAAAAACATCTTCATCTCAGCAGACGATCTTCTCTTTAAGGAAGAAAATGCCAATGTAGCATTGCTATTGATAAGCAATCAACAGTTTTTCTAAAAAGAAACCGTGTGTTTTTTCTTTTTCTCTGTCGAGAAAATTAGGAGAGCGAGAGAAAAATTATCGAACTGCAGGGATTTTTTTTACAGTTTTAAGAGTGTAGCTCATTAATAGAGCTTCTGCATCATCTGCAATAACGGCATCTGCACATGAGGCAAGGTAGTGGGCAATGGCGGTGGCTTCTTCTATGCGTCCAAGACAAAACAACGCCTTGGTTTTATTCAGTAGTGTAGGGAGATGGTCCCCTTGCATACGAAGCGCTTGATCTAGGACAAGTAGAGCTTTAACATTGTCTCCTACTTGTAAATAGAGACCCCCTAGAGTTTGATGATCATAAATGCTTAAAGGATCTAAAATCACCAAAGCTTCAAAGAAAAGAATAGCTTTTTGATAATGTCCTTGTCTTAAGAAAGAATATCCTGAGATTCTGAGATCTTCGAGTTCTTGATCTCCCCAGCCTAAAATTGCTTTCCATTCATTATCTAGCATAAGCCTTAGCCTTGGACAAATTGAAAAATCCGAGAAATAATGTAATCGATCATAATATTTGAAGACTTCACACCAAGATCTAAAACTTTAAGTAAGGTTTTCCCTTGAGATATACGTTCATCCTCTTCAGTTTCTTCAGTTTCTTCATGGGAGTCTTGGTGGCTCTCCCGCTTCTCCCTATGAGATAAAAAAGGAACACTGCAACTGTGGTAAGAAAATTTCCCTCTTGTGAGCACTTTTAAATAAGCAGAAATCCTTTCCATATCTAAGTCCTGCTGATCCGGAGAACCTAAAGAAGGCGCAAGATAAGGTGTTGAAAACCGTTGTTTATAGAAATTTTCTGGTGGGGAGAACATGGCCCATTGAGTTTTGCAATTGGTCTGCAACAACGAAGTTAATGCTGAAGGTTTGGGGGTCATGTCCAGGATCTGAGCATGCTTGGCAACATCACGAATAGAAATCCCTTCCATATGAACTTCTTTTCGGAAGTCGCTAACAATCTTGTTGTTGGAGGCGTGCTTTTCGTATATGGAGGTGCTGTAATTGAAAATTTCTACCATGATAGAGCCTTTGATTCCCTTATTAAGATCATAATAGGGGATAGGAAAAAGTCAATAGTCTTTAGAATGCGGAATCCTCCTTAAGAGAAAGTTTGTTTTTCTAGTGAAATCTTTTGCTATTCTTTGAGATGATGGGGAAATTCATAAAATGAAGTAAAAAGATGGCCCCTTCCCATATTCCTGTTTTAGTGCACGAGTGTCTCTCGTTATTTTCCCAAAGCACCCCTAGGAAATTCTGTGATGTCACTGTAGGGGCAGGAGGACATGCTAAAGCGTTTCTTACTGCATATCCTTCCATTACTTCTTATGACGCTTCCGATCGAGATCCTTTAGCCTTAACTTTATCTTCGCAGGCCCTAGAACCTTTTAAAGAGCGTGTGCATTTACGCCATGCCTCGTTTCAAGATCTTTCTCATAGTTTAGAAGAACATGTTTATGATGGGGTGATTGCAGATCTGGGGGTCTCTTCTATGCAGCTAGATGATCTTTCTCGTGGATTTAGCTTCCAGGGGGAAGAGCATTATTTAGATATGCGTATGGATCCTACCCAGGGGATTTCTGCAAGTGAGGTATTGCAGTGTCTACGAGAAGAAGAACTAGGGAAGATCTTCCGCGAGTATGGAGAAGAGCCCTTATGGAGACAAGCAGCAAAAGCTATCGTGCATTTTCGGAAGCATAAGCGTATAGAGACCGTTCGGGATCTCAAGGAAGCCACCTCTCGTGTCTTTCCTTCATATCGTTTAAGAAAAAAAATCCATCCTCTAACGCTTATTTTTCAAGCGCTTCGTGTCTTTGTTAATGGAGAAGATCAACAATTGCGTACATTGCTAGAGTCTGCAATGCGTTGGCTTGCTCCTCAAGGGAGAGTTGTGATTATCTCCTTCTGTAGTTCCGAAGACCGCCCTGTAAAGCAGTTTTTTAGGCATGCAGAAGCTACAGGACTTGGGAGGGTGGTTACAAAGAAGGTGATAATGCCTACATTTCAGGAGATCCGCAGAAATCCTAGATCTCGTTCTGCGAAGTTACGTTGTTTTGAAAAAGCTTCTGTATGAATAAAAGCCGTTTTGTTCGTTTGTTTTTTTGTTTTTTTTACTTTGGGAGCCTTTTATATTGTTACATTAACAAGCAAAATACCATTACTAAGCTACGTTTGGATATCCCAAGATTATGGGTGCTCTTGCGTCAATTGGAACAGGAAAATGTTTCGTTAAGCTTTTTACTTCATAAAATTGAAAGGCCAGATCATTTAATAGAGATCGCAGCACTTCCTGAATATCAATACTTGGAATATCCTAAGGAAGATACTGTCCACAGATTATATTATGAGTCTCCGTAAGCGTTTAACGTTGATTTCTCTTGGATTGCTCTCTTGCTACTCTCTTCTCATTTTGCGCTATTATAAAATCCAAATTTGTGAAGGGGAGCGTTGGGCTGCAGAAGCTATTGGACAACATGAATTTCGGGTGCGGGATCCTTTTCTTCGGGGGACCTTTTTCGCAAATACTTCTTTGCGTAAGGGAGATCTTGGCCTCCCTCAGCCTTTCGCAATTGATGTGACAAAGTTTCATTTATGTTTAGATTCTGTTGCGATTCCGGAGGTTCACCGTGATGTGATCGCAAAGAAACTCTGGAGCTTAGTTGGTGAAGGAAGTTATGAGCATCTTCGTGCGCAATTTGATAAGAGATCTCGTCATTGCAAGGCGTTTCTTTGGTTAGATCGTTCCCTTCATGATCGCATTCTTTTGTGGTGGAAAGCCTATGCGGCACAGCATAAGCTTCCGTCAAACGCGTTATTTTTCATAACGGATTCCCAACGCTCCTATCCTTTTGGTAGCCTGTTAGGGCAGGCTCTCCACACCCTTAGGGAAGTGAAGGACGAAAAGACTGGGAAGGCCTTCCCTACAGGGGGCCTTGAGGCCTACTTTAACCATGTTCTTGAAGGAGAAGCAGGAGAGCGTAAGCTCTTGCGTTCGCCATTAAATCATTTGGATTTAGATCGCATTGTAAAGATCCCGAAGGATGGCTCTGATATCTATTTAACGATCAATCCTACAATTCAAACCATTGCAGAGCAGGAGTTAGAACGAGGGGTGTTGGAAGCTCGTGCACATGGAGGAAGGTTGATTTTTATGAACTCCTATACAGGAGAAATTCTGGCTTTAGCGCAGTATCCTTTCTTTGATCCGGCAAACTATAAGCAGTTTTTCAACGATAAGGAAAGGGTAGAATACACCAAAGTTTCTATGGTTACTGATGCGTTTGAGCCTGGATCAATCATGAAGCCCATTACGATAGCGATTGCATTGCAGGCAAATGAAGAGGTTGAAAAGAGCTCTAGAGGAAAGCTCTTTGATCCTCAGGAGGCAATCGATGTGACGCGAACTTCCTTTCCAGGAAGGCAAAAGTCTCCCTTAAAGGATATTGTGAGGAACAATAAGTTAAATATGTATATGGGCATACAGAAATCTTCAAATGTCTATGTTGCACAGCTTGCGGATCGTATTGTGCAATCATTGGGGAGCTCATGGTATCAGGAAAAACTCCAGGCATTTGGTTTTGGGAAAAAGACCGGCATAGAGCTTCCAGCAGAAACTCCTGGGCTAGTGCCTTCGTTGCAACGCTTCCATATTAATGGCTCTCCAGAGTGGTCGTTATCCACGCCATATTCTTTAGCTATGGGCTATAATATCTTGGCAACTGGAATGCAAATGGTTCAAGCATATGCTGTCATTGCAAATGGAGGATTTTTAGTGAGGCCTACGCTTGTAAAAAAGATTGTGAAGCCTTCAGGAGAGGAGTATGTGCTTCCTTTTTCTAGAGAACGAGTGCTCTCTTCTTCGGTAGCTCAGGAGGTGCTTCATGCCATGCGCTTTACTACGCTTCCAGGGGGAACAGGATTTCGCGCTGGCCTGAAGCACCATTCTAGCGGAGGAAAAACAGGAACTACAGAAAAAATGATACAAGGAAAGTATGATAAACATAGGCATATTTCTTCATTTATAGGAGTGGCTCCTCTACAGCAGATAGAAGAGATCCCTCCGTTTGTTATTCTTATATCTATAGATGACCCTGAGTATGGCTTACGCGAAGATGGGACAAAAAATTATATGGGAGGGAGGTGCGCAGCTCCGGTATTTTCCCGTGTTGTTGATCGTGTATTTTCTTATCTTGGAGTGCCTCCAGATAAGGAGAAACACGCAAATAAAGAGGAAGTTTTTGCATTAAAAGTGTTATATGAGGAGTGGAACCGTGCAAAGACGCCTTAGACAAAAAGAGACGTTTTGTTTACAAGACCTTCCCTGATATAGAGGTGATAAGGCTTTTATAGGTTGTGAGTAAACTTGTGGGGTTATAGAATTGATTTTTATAGTTGGTTCTGAAAATGCCTCTAAAGAGAGTAGAGATAGAGAGCATTTAGATATATAGAGAAATAGGAGAGTGAAATACGTAAGGGAATAGTTCTTGCGCGCTCTTTAGGTGAAAATGAACTTGAAAGAACTCCTTCAAGGTATATCTGCAAAAATTTATGGAAAAGTTCCCACTTTAGAGGTGCGCAACTTTACGCGAGATTCTCGATGTGTCGGTGTCGGGGATATTTTTATCGCATGTCGGGGAGAGCAGCATGATGGCAATGACTTCTCTGCAGACGCAGTGGAGCGTGGAGCGATTGCGATCCTCTCTTCTTTTTACAACCCCTTTCTTTCTATAGTACAGATTGTTACTTCTTGTGTGGAACAATTAGAAGCTGAACTTGCCGCAAAGTTCTACGGAAGGCCTTCGGAAAAACTTGAGGTGTTTGGAGTTACAGGGACGAATGGGAAGACTACAGTTACCTATATGATCAAGGCCTTGTTGGATCATAGCCATAAGCCTGCGGGGTTAATTGGAACCATTGAGCATATCTTAGGAGAAGGAAGTATTCACGATAGCTTTACCACCCCTTCTGCATGTTTATTGCAAAAGTATTTTGCAGAAATGGTGAAAAACCGTAGAAAGGCTGTCGCGATGGAAGTGTCTTCTATAGGCTTGGAGTTGAATCGAACAGCGCAAACGTCATTTGATGTTGGGATTTTAACAAATGTGACTTTAGACCATTTAGATTTCCATGGAACGCTAGAAAATTATCTCACTGCTAAAGAAAAGCTCTTTTCTCAGCTTCCTAAAAATGGTTGTGCGGTGATTAATGCAGATAGCCCCTATGCCTCGCGGTTTTGTTCTATAGCTTCTTCGCGTTGTGTAACATATGGTATCGAGGAGGCGGCGGAATATCGTGCCTGTGATCTTCAGTTATCGTTGCTAGGGACGCGCTATACCTTAGTGCATAGGGGCAAAAGCTACCTCTGTAAAAGCCCTTTAATTGGGCGCTATAATGTGTACAACACGTTAGCTGCGATTGCAGCAGTGCATGAGCGCAGTAATCAGGAACTTCCTGAACTGTTAGTAGCTCTAGAGAATGCTCCCCTTCCCAAGGGGCGTTTGGAGCCTGTATTTTCAGGGCCTTGTCCTATATACATAGATTATGCACATACTCCAGACGCTTTGGACAACGTTTTAGCTACTCTAAAAGAGCTAATGTCGTGTCAGGGGAGGGTGATAATAGTGTTTGGCTGTGGAGGAGATCGCGATCGCTCTAAGAGAAAGCTTATGGCGCGAGTTGCAGAGCGTTATGGATTTTCTATAGTCACGACGGATAATCCTAGAAAGGAGGATCCAGAGGTGATTATTCATGAGATTTGTGAAGGCTTTACCTCGCAGAAGTATTGTGTAGAGCAAGATAGAAAAAAAGCGATTTTGCGAGCTATCTCCATGGCTTCGGATAAAGATGTCGTGCTTATTGCAGGGAAGGGCCACGAAACCTATCAAATTTTTAAACACCAAACGTTATATTTTAGCGATAAGCAAGTTGTGAATGAGGTACTTGCTTCCTATGTTTAAGCGTTTTGCGTTGTTTTCCTGGATGTTCTTAGGAGCCTCGTTTTCCTTATTTTCTAGTGAACCTAGCCGTATACGTAAGGGTGAAGTGATCTTTATTGATCCAGGACATGGAGGAAAAGATCATGGAACGGCAAGCAAGGAGTTATTCTATGAGGAGAAATCTTTAACATTGTCGTTATCCTTGTATGTGCAAAGTTACCTTAAGAGAATGGGCTATAAGCCCGTGCTCACGCGATCTTCAGATGTTTATGTGGATTTGGCAAAAAGAGCCCAGCTGGCGAACCAAGGAAAAGCAGATGTTTTTGTAAGCATCCATTGTAACTATTCTCCTAATGTTGAAGCGTATGGTACGGAGATCTATTTTTATAATGGCAAGGGGAGTGCTACGAGAAGTCGGAAATCAGAAGCCCTAGGGAAAGACGTTTTGGCTGCAATGAAGAAACATGGTTCTTTAAAATCTCGAGGGATTCGTGTAGGGAATTTTGCTGTTATCCGGGAAACTACCATGCCTGCAATCCTTATTGAAACAGGCTTTTTATCTAACCCTCGGGAACGTTCGGCATTATTGGACATACGTTATCGCATGCACTTAGCTAAGGGGATCGCTGAAGGCATCCACAATTTTCTTTCTAGACAAGGGTTTCAAGGCCAGAAGAGCTCCAAATGAAACTAGGAAAATCCTCTAGCATCGTCCTCGATGCGATTCGAACGCATGGCCTGCTGCTTAGGAGGCAACCGCTCTATCCTACTGAGCTACGAGGACACTAAAGATACTGTATCAAGTTAAGAGAAAGAAGTCACGTATTGCTATAGTTTTAGGTGTGTTTTTGTTATTTCTTTTTTTTAGTTTAAGAGAAAATACGGAGTGAAGAGGTCTTTCTCTCTCTCTAGGGGTTTTAATATAGTTGTGTGTTTTTTAAAAAATCTCTTGAATCCAATGAATGAATGCATATGATGAGCTTAGACTTCAAAAGTTTATTATTTAGGGCCAAGTTCTTTATTAGGGCACTTAATAGGAGGCAACGTTTCTATGGCTACCATGACTAAAAAGAAACTGATTAGTACGATTTCTCAGGATCATAAGATCCATCCTAATCATGTTCGTACAGTAATTCAGAATTTTCTGGATAAGATGACTGATGCTTTAGTTAAAGGTGATCGGTTAGAGTTTCGAGATTTTGGTGTGTTGCAAGTTGTAGAAAGAAAGCCTAAAGTTGGTCGTAATCCTAAAAATGCTGCAGTGCCTATACATATCCCAGCGAGAAAAGCTGTGAAATTTACGCCTGGAAAAAGAATGAAGCGCTTGATTGAAACTCCTAATAAACAATCTTAGTTGTTACTTCCTCCGATCTCTTATTATTGGGTCTTTACATAGCCCCTAAACATCTTTAGGGGCTTGACTCTAATTTTTTTTGTGATTATTGTTTTGAACGTACGTTCAGATAAAATGTGAATAGCGATGGGATCGCAGCTTAATTTGCAAGAATATGGCCGAGTGTTCCCAAATCCGAACTTTGACCTCCAATTAAAACTCTTTATTTGTGCATGTCAAGATAAGAGCTTAAGACAGTCTGTTCTTAAGTATTTCCGGTATCATCCCCTACTCAAAGCTCATGACATCGCCCGAGCAGTATACCTCCTTATTGCCTTAGAAGAAGGACAGGATTTAGGGTTGGGTTTTCTCAAACTTTCTCAAGATCTCTCCGGTGCTGTAAAGTTGTTTTCTCATGGGGGGTTTCCTTGGGGGGGATTGCCTTATCCTGCAGAACATGCTGAACTCGGCTTGCTTTTACTGCAAGTCGCAGAATTTTATCATGAGAGTTTATCCAATGCGGAGAAAATGTCTGCTTTTCATCAAGCGATGTTTACCCATGAACATGGAATATTTCCCTCCCTTTGGAGCCAGGAGAACACGCGTTCTTCTTTAGAAAAGACTTCTTTAAGCAAATCCTTTCTCTATCGTTTGGATCAACAAGTCCTCCCAGAGTACACTTTTAGCGATCCAAATTTGGGATTTTGGATGATGCGGACACATTCTTCTTCAGCATATGTGTCAGCATCAGGATGTAAAAGTAGTGTATGCTCCTATTGCTGGGGAGATGTGGGAATCATTGCTTGCGGGCCTAGTTATGGGGAGATTAGCGATTGTCAAGGGTTCGGCTTGTGCGGAGTTGCTAAGGAGTTTTCTTGTGTTGTACACAATGTTTCTTCAGAATTTTCCTTTTTAAATTCTATAGCTGTACCATACCCTCGTCTCACAGGATTTTCTTATCTACAAGATGCCTATCTAGGTGTAAAAGTCCGACATCAAATTAATGTTTCAGAAAAACAGTGCCAGGTACGCTCTTTTATCCAAGAGCCTTCAGAAAGGATAAGCTTTTCTGTATTTTGCCGCGCAAAACATTGTCAAGTCGTAAATGGCCCTAAATTGCGTTCTCACTCCCTAGATTCTTACAAAGGCCCTACAAACGATGTGCTCCTTGTCGGAGATCAAGGAGCTATCCGAGTACTTTCTGCAGCACCTCGAATGGAAATTTTTTCTTTACAAGGAGAAGAGAGTTTCTGGGGAGGAAATTTCCTAATCAATATCCCCTATAGGGATTCTGAAGTTCTCTTGGTTTTTGAAAAAAAATATTCACTTTAGGTGTTAAATTCTTTTACACAGATGATCGATAATTGTTTTTAAGAATTATTTGTACTAAAATAGTTCTTTTTGTAAGAGGAGAGCACTAGATTATGGAACTTCTTCCACATGAAAAGCAAGTGGTTGAATATGAGAAAACCATAGCGGAATTTAAAGAAAAAAATAAAAAAAATTCTTTACTCTCCTCTTCAGAGATCCAGAAGTTGGAACGAAGATTAGATAAGTTAAAAGAGAAGATCTATTCTGATTTGACTCCCTGGGAAAGGGTGCAGATCTGTCGTCATCCCTCTCGTCCTCGGACGGTGAATTATATCGAGGGAATGTGTGAGGACTTTGTTGAGCTGCGAGGGGATAGAACATTTCGTGATGATCCTGCTGTGGTAGGAGGATTTGCGAAAATTCAAGGGCACCGTTTTATCCTTGTGGGCCAGGAAAAGGGCTGTGACACCTCTTCTCGTGTGCATAGAAATTTTGGAATGTTATATCCTGAGGGCTTTCGGAAGGCATTACGTCTCGGAAAGCTTGCTCAGAAGTTTGGGCTTCCCCTAGTTTGTCTGATAGATACTCCTGGAGCTTATCCTGGCCTTAATGCTGAGGAACGTGGGCAAGGATGGGCGATAGCACAGAATTTGCTAGAGTTTTCTAGATTGGCGACTCCTATTATTGTAGTGATTATTGGTGAGGGGTGTTCCGGAGGAGCTCTAGGCATGGCTGTAGGGGATTCGGTTGCAATGCTAGAGCATTCCTACTATTCTGTAATTTCTCCTGAGGGATGCGCTTCTATCCTTTGGAAAGATCCAAAGAAAAATAGTGAAGCTGCAGCTATGTTAAAAATGCATGGAGAAGATCTTAAGCAGTTTGCTATTGTAGATGCTGTGATTAAGGAACCTATTGGTGGGGCTCATCATAATCCTGCTGCTGTGTATCTTCATGTTCAGAACTTTATTGTTCAAGAGTGGTTGCGATTAAAAGACCTATCTGTCGAGGAACTCTTAGAAAAACGCTATCAGAAATTTCGAACTATAGGTCTTTATGATGAAACTCCTCCTGAAAGCAGTTCTGAGGCATAAAAAGCATCTTTTCGTTCTTGCGTGTTCTCTATTTTCTATCGTAGGACTGGCAATTTCTTCCCAAGCAGAGATTTTTTCTTTAGGGATGATTGCAAAGACGGGACCTGATGCGTTTGTTTTATTTGGGAGTCGCGAATCAGGGAAGCTTACTAAGGTCTCGAAGTTAAATCAACAAGATATTATCGATAATTGGAATGCGATTTCTGGCTCTTCAGGGCAGATCACAGTGACGCAAGCAAATGCTTATATTGCCAAACATGGCAACAAAGCCGTATCGATTACGGGAAAGGCATCGCGTTTTATTACTCAGCATATAGATCTTACAAACTTTTGGGGGTTGGCTGTCTTTCTTATTTGCATTGCGATCTTTAAGGCCATATCGTTGTTTTTCCAGCGTTTTCTTTCTCAGGTAGTCTTGATTCGTATAAGTCGAGATTTGCGTCAGGACTACTTTCAGGCTTTACAACGGCTTCCCATGACGTTTTTCCATTCTCACGATATGGGGAACTTAAGCAGCAGAGTGATTATGGACTCCACGACTATAGCGCAGGCTGTGAACTCTTTAATGCTAAATTATGTCCATACTCCCATTACATTAATTTTTGCTCTTGCTGTGTGCATATCTATTTCTTGGCAGTTTTCTTTATTAGTATGTGTAGGTTTCCCTGTATTTCTCTTGCCGATTGTGATTATAGCAAGAAAAATTAAATTGTTCGCTAAGGATATCCAAAAGCGCCAAGATAATTTTTCTTCGGTTCTCTTAGATTTTCTTTCAGGAATAGTTACGGCGAAAGTGTTCAATACAGAAACTTTTTCCTTTAATAAATACTGTGAGCAGAATAACCAGATCTCCTCTTTAGAAGAAAAAAGTGCTGCTTATGGCTTACTTCCACGACCCTTGTTGCATTTGATCGCCTCCTTATTTTTTGCCTTTGTAATTATTATTGGGATGTATCAATTTGCCATCCCTGCCGATGAGCTCTTGGTTTTTTGTGGTCTGTTATATCTTATTTATGATCCTATAAAGAAGTTTGGTGATGAGAATGTCAATATCATGAAGGGCTGTGCAGCTGCGGAGCGATTTTATGAGGTTTGTGCTCATCCTGATATTACCTCGGGATCCTCAGCTCTTTTTGAGTTTCCTGGAATACAAACTTCTCTAGAGTTTAAAAACGTCAGCTTTGGCTATCATCAGAATCAACATGTGATTAAGAACCTTAGTTTCACCTTAAGACAAGGCGAGGCACTAGGGATTGTTGGCCCTACGGGATCAGGAAAAACCTCAATAACAAAACTTCTGCCGCGTCTTTATGAGGCTTCGGAGGGGCAGATTCTCATTAACTCTGAGCCAATCACTTCTTATAGTAAATCTTCATTACGAGACCATATAGCGTGTGTTCTGCAATCTCCCTATTTATTTTACGATACTGTTTGGAACAACCTCACTTTTGGAAGAGATATTCCTGAAGAGGAGGTTTATGAGGCTCTTCATCAGGCACATGCATATGACTTTGTCTCGAACCTTCCCCAAGGGGTTCACAGCTTGCTAGAAGAAGCTGGGAAAAGCCTGTCTGGAGGACAGCTTCAGCGCTTAACGATAGCAAGAGCATTATTGAAAAAGGCTTCTATTTTAATTTTAGACGAAGCGACTTCTTCCTTAGATGCGATTAGTGAAAACCACATCAAGGAGATCATCGGAGAGTTAAAAGGCCGCTACACGCAGATTATCATTGCTCATAGGCTTTCTACTTTAGAGCATGTCGATCGGATTCTTTATCTTGAAAATGGAGAGAAAATAGCCGAAGGGACAAAAGAAGAGCTTTGCAGGAGCTGTCCAGAGTTTTCAAGAATGTGGGAGCTATCTACAGTTTGAGGAGAGAATTAGGCTGTTAGACCTAATCAGGGGTAGAATCTAAAAGGCGGTCTTGTTTTCTAGGAATCGTAGCGCTTTCAAGAATTTCAGGAAGAGAGGATAGTAAAGTTTTTGCAAGAACAGAGGCTAAGGCTGCGCTGTGCTCTTGAACGAAAGTTTTCCTCCTAGGGAGAGTATAATCCGAGGTGATTTTTATTATGGATAAGGGAAGCCCTTGAGAGTGCGCAAGAGTAGCTATAGCGTAGCCTTCCATGTCAACGAGCTGGAAAGTTTTATGGAATCCCAAGATATAAGGAGC
Organism: Chlamydia pecorum E58; assembly: GCF_000204135.1. Classification (NCBI taxonomy): domain Bacteria; kingdom Pseudomonadati; phylum Chlamydiota; class Chlamydiia; order Chlamydiales; family Chlamydiaceae; genus Chlamydia; species Chlamydia pecorum. The sequence continues at coordinate 716,788 of NC_015408.1, forward strand.
GTCTGCAGTCACTAGAGAGGTTGTTTGAAGAGCTGTTGCTTTGGGGGTGAATATAAGCTGGGGAGCCTCAGATAGGGATTGGTCGTGGGGATGGAGTTTCCCAAGGTGTTCTATGAGATAGCATGTGCTTAAAGGGATCGCAGGAGAACAGGCTCCAGCAAAGCCTAGGTTGAGCCAAAGATCATAAGAGGTTAGAGCTTGAGGGTAGTCTTGAATGGCATGGTGGACAGCAGAACTTCCCCAGGCATGGAGTAAGCAAAGATCTAGGGTAAGCTGAGGGGTGTGATAACGAAAGATCCTAGGGGGATAGAGGGCTGTAAAGGGAAGAAGAGAAAATAATGCTTGAGATTCACAGGGGTCTGCGATGAAACAAAGAGCGCGGACAGGTTGACTAGACATCGTACTGCCATAGCATGTGAAACGCTTTTTTTCCACTTTTAGAAAGATAGAAGGTTTCTTTGTTTACGTAAGTCGCTATGAATTGATGAATTACCTGAAGGTCTTTGTTTTTAGAGTATTGTGTTGCTAGAGATGCAGCAGAGTCAGGGTTTTGTAGAGAGGCAAGAAGAGATTTTCTCAGAGAATTTGTCAGGTGTTGCACGAGAGGTTGAGGGACGTCCTTAGCGATTGCAATGCAACCAAGAGGAAGAGGAAAAACTGTATTTCTTTGCCAGAGTTTTCCAAAATCTGCGCGTAAATGTAGACAAGGATCGTAGCTGAAACGTTCCTCATGAATCAGAACTCCTCCGCAAACCTCATCAGAAAGAATCGCATTGAGGATGTTCCCATAAGGCATAGGGATTAACCTTGCCTCAGGATAGTGGTGCTTGCAAAGTGTATGGGCAGTTGTAGCGTCTCCTGGTGTGGCAATGGTAAGAAGAGGGGCTTCAGGATCTTTGGAAAGAAGAATGGGGCCACAATTATGTCCAAGGGTATTGCCTACCTCTAAAAGATTGTAGTAGTCCGAAACTTCAGGGAATAAAGATGCCGACATTTTCATAAGAGAAAACTGACGCTTTACAGCAAGCTGATTTAACGTTTGAATATCAGTAATTGTAATTTGATTCAGGACAGGAGAGACCTCATTGTTCAAAAAGGATCGAAATAAAAAAATATCATTCGGACAGGGAGAGAAGGCAGTAGTAAGTATCATACAGGTTGCTTCAGTAGGGCAATCGCAGCTTTCATATCTTGATTTTCAGGTTTGTCGAGAGCACCTTGATTTTCAAGCCACTCTAAGTAAGAGGCAGGGATCTCTGATAGCGTCTTCCCTTTGTATTTCCCAAAGGGCATTTTAAAGACTCTAGGATGGAAGCTCTCTTCTAGAAGAGCTAGAATCTGCTCGGGGGTTAGGTCTCCGACTAAAGCAGAAAAGACCTTGTGTAGCGTAATAACGTCATCTAGAGCTCTATGGGCTTGGTTTTCTGCAAAGCCATAGACTTGTCGTAAATACTGTAGGTTATGCTTAGGAAGATCTGGGCGATATTTTTTTGCCCACTTTAGGGAATCTATTGTGCGCAAGTTTAGTGGCTCTAAGGAATATCTTTGGCACTCTTTTTGAAGCAGAGGAAGGTCGAAGTTATCATTGTTATGAGCGACAAGAATGCTTGCACTGCCACAGAACTGCTTAAAATTATGGTAGGCTTCAGGAAAAGTCGGTGCAGAAGATACCATTGCAGTGGTAATCCCATGAATTTTAGAAGAATCTTCAGGAACGGGAATCTCAGGATTTACATAAGTGACAAAAGATTCTTTTGTGGAGCTATTGTAGGCAGCAATTTCTATCACTCGATCTTTATCAATTTGCGTTCCTGTAGTTTCGGTGTCATAAAAAATCAATACAGACATGACGAAACAACCCTAAGATTCCTGAGCTTTTTCTTTGGCAAGCTTCTTCATTTCATCTAAGTTCATATTTCCTGTGGAAACTAGCCCTATTGCATGGGAGAAGCTATCGCTAATGATCTTAACGGTATCAATATAAACCCGAAGTAAAGGACCGCTGATGTACTTTTCTAGGCAGGGAATCACCAGCCTGTAAAAGATCAGCCCTTGCTCTTCATCCATTCCGAATCCTGGAATATCAATATCGCGGTTGAGAAGATGCAAAAGTCGTGCTGTGGCGCCCTGATGTGTATCGGAAAGCTGATAAGGGAAATAACAGATTAACTGGAGAACCTCTCCCTCACTACGGATAACGAAAAATAGAGGGAGTTCATGATCGTTGGCAAGAATATTGATATAGATCAAACCACTAGACTTTTCAAAGTAAGGTTCTAAGTTAGATTCTTTAAGGAATCTTGTAAGGTTATTTTGATTTAATATCCATGTTGTCATAGAGGAACTCTCCAAATTATCTTGGGATATTGTAAACATCCTAAGGATTTTGATGCTTGTGGATTTTTTGAATAGCCTTATTTAGAAATTCTGAAGTTGAAGAGGGGAGTTGGTTATCCTTTTGGTTTTGGAGGAGTTCACCTATGTCCGTATTTGGAGGAAACTCTGAAAGCATCGTTGTTTTTTCCGAGTTTTCCGCAATAATGAGAATCTTATTTGCAACTTGAATTAGGTAAATATACGTTTTTGGAGTGAGAGCTCTCTTATCAAGGACTTTTATTATAGAGGAACCAGAAAAGACTTGCCCTCGAGATTTTACAAATTTCTTAAAGGCCCACGCACCGATCCCAAACATCGTCAGCAAAAAAAACAAAGATAAAAGCATTTTAGCGATTTCTATTTTCAGATTCCCTGGAGGGAAAATCTCTTGAAAGGAAACCTGATCTTGGATGGCATCCACTAATGCGAGATCATCTGAAAGATAAATAAGAAAATCAAAAAATTTTTGAAACATACTCTACAGAGCCCCTCTAGTGAACATGATAGAAACACATCTTGCAGCTGGTCCAAAAGCGCCTACCGTAGAGATGACGCTCTGTCAAATTAAAGCGTAAGCTTTATATTCATGCAAGCGACATATTCTTGTCTTTGGAGAGACAAGAATACATTTTTTTTTAAATGTGCTTTTAGTTAGGGTTTCAGATATGAAGGGGTGTATACTTATGGGGATTTAGATTAGAAAAACTCAAAGGGAAAAGGACTGAGGAAGCATTCATGGAGAAGTTATTAGTCACAGATATTGATGGAACCATTACAGATCAAGCCTACAGATTGGATTCCGAGGTGATTGATGCTTTAGTTTCTTTGAACCGCTCTGGCTGGGACTTATTTTTTCTTACAGGAAGGTATTTTTCTTATGCCCGGAAGTTATTTCAAAACTTTCCTGTCCCCTATCTTCTAGGATGTCAAAATGGTGCCTCTGTATGGTCCTCAACATCCCTGTCATGGATATACTCTCAGAATCTCAGTCGTGAGGTGCTTGCTTCCCTTCAGGAAGCTTTAGGAGGGTTTCCAGTAGTTATGTCTATAGAGTCTGGAGCTCAGCATCAAGATTACTGCTATCGGTTTTCTCCTACTTCGGAATCGCAGTGTTTGCATGAGCTTTTAGATCCGATCTATTTCCCAACAGCTCAGGAGCGCACAAAGCTTGTACACGTAAAAGACTTAAGCACTGACTATGGGTTCCCCTCATTTGCTGCGGCAAAAATTTTTGGAGAAGAAAATGTTGTTCGAGATATCTATAAATCCCTTTCTAGAAATCAAGGACTCCTTGCTTTGGTGAACCTAGTCCTTATACGATGGCCCTTTGACCCAAAGTACAGTATTGTCTTTATCACGGAGAAGCATGTTTCCAAAGGCCACACTTTAGATCGGGTAATAGAGCGTCTTTATGGAGGGAAAAAACCCTTCATTATGGCATCAGGAGATGACAATAATGATACCGATCTAATTTTAAGGGGAGATTATAGGATTGTCATGAACTCTGCGCCCCAAGAACTGCATGGGATCGCAGATTTCCTTGCGCCCCCAGCAGAAGAAAAGGGCATTCTTCCAGCTTGGGAGGCGGGAGACCACTATTTTAACGCGATTGCTAAGGTTTAGGGAGCATTTCTGGTCCGATTCCCATGACATTAGCGCCGTGATCTACGTATAGAGTTTCTCCTGTAATGGCACTAGCAAGAGGAGAAGCAAGAAATGCTGCTACAGCTCCGACTTGTTCTGCAGTCATGGCTTCTGGGAGAGGAGCCCACTCTAAGTAATAGGAGACCATATTTTCGATAAAGCCAATGGCCTTCCCAGCCCTGCTAGCAAGAGGCCCTGCGGAAATCGTATTTACGCGGATGTTCCAGCGCCTTCCTGCTTCCCACGCTAAGGTTTTTGTATCGCTTTCTAGGGCAGCTTTTGCTGAGCTCATTCCTCCACCATATCCTGGAACGGCACGCATAGAGGCAAGATAGGTAAGTGAGATGGTACACCCCCCAGAGTTCATAATGGGACCAAAATGAGCTAAGAGGCTAACAAAGGAATATGAAGAGGTGCTAATTGCTGCAAGATATCCTTTCCTGGAAGTTTCCAGTAGGGGTTTGGAGATCTCAGGACTATTAGCTAGGGAATGCACAAAAATATCAATAGTGCCAAAATCATTTGCAACCTGCGCAGCAATTTCCGAGACTGTATAGCCAGAAATACCTTTGTAACGCTTGTTTTCAGCAATGCTTTCAGGAACATCTTCAGGGGAATCAAAGCTGGCATCCATAGGGTAGACCTTAGCGATTTGTAAGAGCTGACCATTAGAGAGTTTTCGGGATTCATCAAACTTCCCTAATTCCCAAGATTGCGTGAAGATCTTATATATAGGTACCCAGGTCCCTACAATAATTGTCGCTCCAGCTTCTGCGAGCATTTTTGCAATTCCCCAGCCGTAACCCTGATCATCGCCAACACCCGCAATAAACGCAATTTTACCTGTAAGATCTATCTTCAACATGCATTCACCTTTGTTCCTTTTTCTATCTGAGGAGGTTAGCAGATTCTTCGATTATTAAGAAAATGTCTTTCTTCTCCCTCTACTCTAAACATGAAGGTTTAAAAAAATCATATACATTTTTGAGGGGTTTTCATTACGCTGCCTGTCCTTCATTGGAGAAGTTAAAAAAATATTTACAATAGAAGGATTATGACAACACCAACAAGTTCTATAGCAAGTGGTTCGGATAACCCAGCATTTTCTTTGGAAGGGGACAGTCTTACTATTACCACCACGACCTCAACAACTACATCAATAAGTCCTATACAGCGTATTATTACGCAGAGTTCTACTTCGGGTTCAGGGGGAATTCCTGCGACTTCAGGAGGAGGAGGATTGTCTCTTGAAGATGTGAAGAAATTATTAGATCTAGCGAAGCAGTCATCACAAGTGCAGCAACCAAGTTCTGGAACTAGAGGAACATCAGACTCCTCTATGGGAGGAATAACAAGCTCAGGAATATTAGGGGGAACTCATGATCTTTCTTCTTTACTAGGAGCTTTAGGGAATAAGGATACTAAAGATCAGCTATCTGCAGTGCTTTCTACACTGAATGGAAAAGAAAATTCCACGCTAGCTGCTGCGGTAAACAGTATGTCAGAATTAGGTAAGGCAATTTCAAATCTACTCTCTGCAACAAATTTGCAGGAGACTTCGGCGGCAGCTACTAATACGGCACTATCTTTAGCACAGTTAATTTATTTAGCTGCAACGAGTGAGACAGCAAGAAAATCAGGGCAATTTTGCCATAGGGAGTGTGGGCCTTCATGTATAGGAAATTGTGGTTGTCCGGGATGTGGTTGCTCCAAAGGAGAATGTGGTTGTGGATGGTTCGGAAGGTGCTTTTGTAATTGGTGGGGATTAATTTGTGGTGTAGATCGCACTTCACAGACACTACAAACAGAGTTAGAAAGGTTAGAAAAGGTGTATGGCAAATCTGTATTGCTTATGGCCTTAAGTCACTTAAACATGGATGTGGTAGGGATTCTTGCAGGAAGCGCTGCAGTATCCCTTCCTCCTATAGAGGAGATAGAAGAGGCGTGTAGGAAAGCGTCAACAAATTTTGTAAATATTTTACAACAACAGACAGCAGATATGTGGTGCGCAGCAGCGGCACGGTTCTCTTCTATAACAGAGGATAACTTTTGGAAAGGATGCATAGTCAAGGCATTAGCATATCCTACAGAGAAGATGAATGAGGAGCTTTTAGGGAATAAGGTATGCGTGATTTCTACTGGGGTAGGAGGGAAGGTTTGTAGCAATTATAACATCTCATGCATGGCAGAGTCTATGCATGGCCTTAAGATAGTATGCCAGGAAAAAGTGACAAGCCTAGGGATTCTTCAGATAGCTGAAATGATAGAGCTAGTCTCAAAGGTACTTTGGATTGCGACAGATGAGGGCAATCGACCTATATCGATCTCTACAGAGAAACTTATGTCGTTAGTAGCAGTTGTACTCGCGCGTTCCAATCTTTCATTTGCGTCACGAGATGGCACAGCAGAAGAAAGCAAGATCTTTGACAAAACTATGGTAAAAGAGCTCTTTGAAGCGGACATGCGGGGAAAAGATCGGCAAGGAGAAAAACAACCTTTCCAAATTTCGAGAAGGTTTGTTCAGCTTGCAGAAAAATGCTTTGGGAAAGCTTTACAAAAGCAGGAGATTTTACAAGATTCTAGGAATGTACGTGAGCGCGACGCTCTAATTTTGAGTATGTCAAATCGGTGGTTCTTAGCAGCAGGCATCCGCTCTCCGCAAACAATCATCCAACAGCCAAGCGCTATAAATGCTTCTACAGAAGTTTTAGAAGAGGGGCTGACAGCAGATAGTGAGATTGTAGAAATCATAACTTAGGGAAGGTCCTTTTTTAAAGGGGGGGAGATGAAGATATGGGGGATATTTTAGAAAGAGAGAGCTATAAAAATTTCAACATATCTTCTAAAACCAAAGAAACCTTTCTTTGTTAAGGAGAATTTTCAAGTAAAACATAAGATTTAAAATAATGTTTATTTAAAAAGAAAAAGTTTTTTGAAAAGTAATCTACAAATTTAATTTATGTTACATACAATAGCCTTTTATTAAGGCGTAGATTATGAGTCATCCTGTAGGAGGACGTGAGAATTTCTCTTTTGTTTTGGAAGAGGGGCACCTATCGTCTGTACAGACGTTACAGAATATCGTGCAGGCAGTTTTTGGGGCAAATAGGGGAGACGCCTTCACGACAGGAGGAAGCCATTCTTTTGATGCCGAAGCGCTACAGAGGGTATTAAATTTAGTAAGGCAAAATGTAGATGGAATTGGGGGAGGGGGGGGGAGTAGCTCGGTCTGTGGTTTCTTCTAGAGTAGCGCAAGAGGAGGATATAGATCGGGTAGATTGTATATTTTGTAATAGTTCTGGATGTGTTGTAGGAGGGAAGGTTGCTTTAGAAGGAATCTCCTCATTGACCAACTTAGCTTTGTCCATAGCATATGTCATTTCCTCTGTTTCTACGTTGGAGTTTTGGGGTTCTGTTGTAGCTGCAATATTCTCTACGGCCCATATAGGTTGCGTTGCGGTAGCAAGTGGGGCATTCAGATGTTGTGGGGCATTCTGTGTAAGGAAAGCTCGTTCTTTGTGTATTGGGAATTGTGGAAGTTCTGTTTGTGGCTGCCCTCAAGGGGCGCATGGTTGCGGGAGTCTGGGGAGGTCTTTTTGCAGTTGGTGGGAGTTGTGCTGTGGTTTACAGAACTCTTCTCAAGAGTTTAAAAAAAGCATGCAGAAAGTCCAAGATCGCTATGGTCTTCCTTTATTTTGTTTAGCTTTAAGTTCATTAGGTGTGGAGCCTGAGAAGGTCTTATCTGGAGAGAAGAAAGTTCTCTCTTCAGAGGTGGAGCTCGCTTGTCTCAAGGTGGCAAAGAGCTTTTTAAATAATCTCGTGGTACAAACTCCAGATTCTTGGTGCTCAGCAGCAGCAGCTTATGAAGCTTTCATAGATGATCCTGTGTGGAAAAAGTGTATTATTTCTGCAATTGCTTTCCCTGAAGGCGAGGTGAATGAACGCGCCTTATTCGAAAAGGTGCGTATTCTTGTTCCTTTAGGAGATGGCTCTGAAATATGCAATACTTTTGAAGTTAGAGCGCTAGTTGTGGCTCTTCTTTACCTTCCCGTATTCTCCCATAAAGACTCTTCAGAAAAATCTATAGGAGCATTGCAGGTAGCCTACATAGTACAGCTAGTTGCAAAGATGCTCTACCTTGCAACAGAAGAAGGACAGCGGTCTTTATGGCTTCATATGCATCAGCTTTTAAGCTTGGTAAGCATCGCCTTAGCAAACTATGACTATTCCATTGTTCCCCATACAGGAGATCCTGAACGGAGTCACATTTGTAGAACAGTGAAGTTCCAACTTCTCATTGAAAACGCTTTGCAGCAGAGGCTGGCACACTGCAGGAATAAAGCCTTAAGAGCACGTTGTGTTTTGCAAGACAACTCAGAGATATCTTAAATGCCTTCTCTTCTTTCCTCCATGAGTTTTTGCAACTTCAGCTAAGAAGTCGTAGCCTCAAACTTCTTTCTAGACAAAACTCAGAAAAGGATTTCCTTCTTAAAGTTCTTTTTCAGGAGGATGAGATTCTTATCTAACTTCTTTTTCTCTTAACATCTCAGACTCTTAAAAGAAAGCGTATATGCCAGTTATAATTTTTTTAGTGCATGTCTCCTATATTTCTCTGAAGTTGCGGAAGCTTCTTAGCATAAGCGACCTAAAAAATTAAAAAAATTTTTTTACAATAAAGGGGGTTTCTGTAATCTGTTCCGTAGTTTTCGACTTTGGTAGTCAAATAAAATATTTACATTAAGGAGTTTGGATTATGACGAATCCTACAGGTCGGGGGAATACAAATCCTTCTTTTAACGATCAAGAGGTTCTTTCTTCTAGGAATGTAATTTCCTCTATGCTTGGGGCAGCAGCAGGGAATGCGAACACTGAGATATCTCCGGAGGTATTACGCTTGTTATTATCTTATGTGCAGACAGCTGGATCTGTTGGGCAGGCGGGGGGAAACAGGACTCCTGCGATTATTTCTGGGAATCAACTTATTACTTATCCACAGGTGGTGATGCAACAGCCGACGCCTATGTCTTCAAGGGGTGGAGGTTTAGCAGCAGGATTGAATGCATTTGAGTCTGCTAGTCAAGGTTTTTCGACCTTAGCCGCAGCATTGTCTAATTTGATTTCTTCTACGATGCCACAACAATCTCAAGGAGGTGCTTCGGATCATAGTGCTGCTGCTAATGCTGCAATGACTATTTCTGGGTTGATTTACACTGCGGCAACCAGTAAAGCTGCACGACAGACCGGGATATTTTGCTATCAGGAATGTAGTGATAAATGTGCAGGAAATTGCGGATGCCCAGGATGTGGTTGTGCAAATGGTGAATGTGGATGCGGGAAGTTTGGTTCCTGTTTTTGCAGATGGTGGGGGATGATTTGTGGTGCAGATAAACATGATGAGCTGAGGAGAAAGTTAGAGGAATTAGAGGCTCGTTACGGAAAGGCTGTAATTTTAATGGCTCTGAGTAATTTAAATATAAATGTTGTAGATGTGCTCTCTGGGCAAGGGAGTATAAACTTGCCTCCTATAGATGAGATTGAATCTGCTTGTAGCCTCGTTTCTACAGATTTTGTAGAAATCTTGCAGCATGAAAGTGAATCTGCTTGGCTCTGTGCTTTTGTAAACAGCAGTGAAGTGCTTTCTATACCTTTCTGGAGAGAGTGTATTGTTAGAGCTCTTGTGGATCCCTCTTGTGATTTAGATGAAAATCTCCTTACAGAGAAAGTTATTGTCACCACTCCTTTATCCGAGAGTATGCTAGTATGTGCTCCGTTTGAGCTTGTCAAAGTTGCACATGCACTACCTCGCATTAAGGTGAGATCAGATCAGGAGGACACCCCTAGGAACTTAGGAGTGATGCAAGTTGCTAATTTGATACAGCTAGTTGCGAAGATTTTTGCTAACGCTACAGGAGGAGGTGAGCGTCCTGTATGGCTTTCTAAAGAACAGCTTATGAGTATTATTTCTGTAGTGCTAGTCCAAAGTGGATATCACTTGGTTTCTCGAGATCAAGAGGATCTTCCTATATATCAAGAGATCAAGCTCCTTATGGCAGAAGTTTGTCAGAAGAAACTCCAAAAGGCTCAGAGTAGCATGGAGACAGATCCTCGTGACAAGAAGAGGATAGTTGAGGATAAGTTTGTCTCTATTGCAAACTTGTGTTGTAAGCAAGAAAGAAGAAGAGCCACGATATTGCAAGATCCTAATAATGTATCGGAGCGCGATGAGTTGATATTAAGAATGTCTCAGAGCTGGCTAGCAGCAGCAGGTATCCGCCCTTCCCTCTCTCGAGCAGGAACACCTGCCGCCTCTCTACTTGCGACGCCTAGGATATCACCACCATCGACTCCAGTAGGTGGTAATCAGCAATCTGAAGCTACTGTAATTTCACAACAACCATCTTCGGGAGGTTCTCCTAGCAATGCAGAAACGTCTTCTACTGGAGGATCAGGAGGAGGGATAGTCTCCTTAGCATTAAAAAGAATATGCTGGACTGATTCTGGTCATTATAATCAAACTTTTGATGAAGAAGATTGTTGACCCAGACATGAATGTTTAATCTTTAAGTAGGTGTGCAGCAAGTACTCTAGGGTTTTTTTTAGATGAAGCTGTCACGTATATTGTTTCTCCTGAAAAAGGAGAAACAAATTTTAAAGAGTGCGCGTGAAGAAGAGGACGAAAAACTCCTTTAGGCTGTTGTTTTGAGCCATAGTCAATATCTCCAACAATGGGGTGGCCCAAGTGCTTCATATGAAGACGGATTTGGTGGGTTCTTCCAGTTATAGGTTCACAAAGAAGCAAAGAATAGTGTTTATAGCGCTGTAAAACTGTCCATTTCGTTATAGTAAGTTTCCCTTGGGATGGGGTTGTCGTCCCAAAGAGTACAGCACCACAGCGTTTGTATTTGGGAGCTGTAAATGTAGTTAAGGTCCCAGAGCATTGTTTGGGAAGGCCAAAAACCAAAGTAATATATTGTTTATGAATATTTCGTTGTTTAAATAAATCTGAGAGTTTCTGCATGGCATCTTGAGTTTTTGCAAACAACAAGCATCCTGTGGTATCTCGATCTAGCCTATGGACAAGATTCCTACCTAAAGTTTTTGCGATCTCTTCCGTAGTAAGGTAGGGAGGCTTATCATAGATACAGCTATGAGCATCCTCCCAAAGTAAAGAAGGTTGTTGTTGGTTGTGGACTATGGAAATAGCCACGCGATCTCCAGGTTGTACTTTGTAGGATTCAAAGCGCTCTATACTGCCGTTGATACGGCAGTGTTGATAGCGAATCGAGCGTAGCACAGTAAGTTTGCTATGGTTCGGTAGTCGAGCGCAGAGAAAGGATGATAGCCGTTCTGGATTCTCAGCTATCCAGGAAAACGTATGCATATGGTATGAATTCCTGTATGAAACAATAACAACCTCTATAAATTTTACAAGAATCGACTATGACAAAGATAGCTTTTTCTGAACGAACGAAGAAGTTCCCTTCTGAAGTTTTAAAAAAATGGTTTATAGAAAATAAACGAAGTTTCCCCTGGAGGGAAAATCCTACTCCTTATGGGGTATGGATTTCTGAAGTTATGCTTCAGCAAACTCGAGCTGAAGTTGTAGTTCAGTATTATATCCGGTGGATGAAGAAATTTCCTACGATTCAAGCTTTAGCAGAGGCTAGGGAAGAAGAAGTCATCAAAGCTTGGGAAGGACTAGGATATTATACACGAGCTCGCTTCCTTTTAGAAGGGGCTAAGATAATTGTAAAAAATTTTCATGGGGAAATCCCTGACGACTCTTTTTCTCTATCACAAATCCGAGGGATTGGACCTTACACTACCCAAGCTATCCTTGCTTTTGCCTTTAAGCAACGTACAGCTGCAATTGATGGAAATGTCTTACGTGTACTTAGTCGGATGTTTGTTATAGAAAACTCTATAGACTTAGAATCCACGAAGGTCTGGATTTCAAGGATTGCTCAGGCAATACTTCCCACGAAAGATCCGCAGATTATTGCAGAGGCATTAATTGAATTGGGGGCATGTGTTTGCAAGCGTTCTCCTCAATGCCAAGTGTGCCCTGTTAGGGAGTTTTGCGGAGCTTTTGAGGAAGGGAAGCATAAGAAACTCCCCATTCGGCATGCAAGGAAGAGAACAGTTTCTTTGTATCGGTGGGTGGCGGTGATACTTTTTGAAGATAGCGTTGTAATTGAGCAGAGACAGCCTAAAGAAATGATGGCAGGATTATATGAATTTCCCTACATTGAGATTGCCTCAGAAGATGTCCTTTTAGAAACCCATGAGTTACTTCAAGAGATGAAAGAGCGTGTAGGGGCAAACTTAATGTTCGTAGGAGAACTGGAAGAGCAACGTCAAGCATTTACCCATTATAAAGTGCGCTTATTTCCTAGAATTTTTCATGCAGAGACCAAACCTCAGTTTGGTTTTCTCCATAAGATTCAGGATTTGGATGCTCTTCCCTTTTCTTCAGGGCATAAAAAAATAAAGACTTCAATGTTAACATACTTATGTGGCTGTGGCACAAAAACGTAAAGGAAGTTAGGCATCATGGAAGACAAGGTCTTTTCCTCTTTAATTCAAGTTGTGCGTTCTATGGTCTTGGAGGGGCGTTGTCCTTGGATGCGTAGACAATCCTTGCTCTCTATTACTGAAAGTCTCGCGGAGGAATGTCAAGAATTTTCAGAAGCAGTTGTGGAAGCCAAGCCTAAGAAAGAGGTGATTTCTGAGGCTGGAGATGTATTGACATTGACGTTGGCCTTATGTTTCCTTTTGGAAAGGGAGGGCATGTGCTCTGTCGGAGAGATCATTAATGAGGCAATTGCAAAGCTACGCCGTCGTGCTCCTTATATCTTTCAAGAGGGGGCACATCCCGTCTCTATTGAAGAGGCTGCCTATCTTTGGGAGCTAGCAAAATGTAAAGAAAAAGAAAATCAAGAGTAGATCGACATAGGAGTTTATGCAGCTCTTTTGAAAAAAACTAAGTTATGGTATGAATAAAAGGGTAAGTTGGGGACCTTTTAAGAAAGGATGCCTACGAATCGAGTCAGGACCGGAAGGTAGCAGCTCTAAGGAGCGCTTTCTTTGCTAAAAGTTTTACTCTCCAACTTACTCTTTTTTTATCCCAAGAACAAAAGTCCCAAACTCGTAAGATTATAAAGTACATGTAGAAAGATCGGCGCAAGGATATTGCGTTCTTTTTCGTACAAAAATCCTGCACATAGAGAAAAAACAAAAAGTATGGGAATAAATACTAGGCTACCTAAAGAGTGTTCAATATGACTGAGAGCAAAGATTACAGAGGTCATAACTAGTGCCCATATTCTGCCAAGTTTTCCCTTTAAGAAAGTCTGTAAGATCCCTCTAAAAAAAAGCTCCTCTCCGATAGGGATGAGAATGCCAATACTAAGAATAAAAATGAGACTGTCGCTAGAAGCTCTGCTTTGAATCTCTTCTGTTATTGCCTGTGCCCGAACTCCTTGAAGGGAAAGAGACAACATAAGAAATTTATTAAGAAGAATCCCCATAAGCTCCGTTACAGAAGTAGTAATGACCCACATGCGCAAGGAAGAAAGAAGCATTTTCCCTACATGCGCTATAGGCTGGTCTCCAGAAAATAGAATGGCTCGTGACACCTCAATAGGAAGGAAAAAAATATAAGTTAAAAAAGAAAAAGCTAAAGTGATCCCCACGAGAATATGAATAAGCTCCGGAGAAGAAGGAGCCGCTAATACATGCGCTAAAAAAGTCGCAAAGAAATATAACACTACAGCACTAAGAACATGACGTGCTTTTAAGGGAGTCTGATCAGATTTTGGAGGCCAAACAAAGAAATTTTTTGACAGTATGGCTGCAAGGAGAAGAAAGAGGAGAAGAAAGAATAAAGAGGTTTGCATTGAAAGCTAGGGTGTTTTAAGAGTAATTTGCGCAAACATAACCTTCTACTCTTGCAACGATTTCTCTAAAGAGGCGCTGATGCATGAGCCCCATAGGGGTAGACTCAAAATGCTTAGTTTGCCATCTACAACGATGATAGTCGCTAATGACAGAGATCGCTGGCTGGTTTGCTTCAATAATTTCTTGATAGATCATAGAGATTTTATTACGACGAACGTCAAACAACCGGACTCTTACAGAGACTGATAAAGAGTCATTGCCAAAAGCATCTTGAGTGCTTTTTTGCTCTAAGAGTTCTGTAGCAACAATAAACTCTGCAGGAAGAAATTGCCCAATGATTGTTGTGGGGAGATTCGTCACTTGGGGAGCATAAAATTGCGAGATTACCTGAGGAGAAGCATTATGCTTAATTAGAAGGAGCTTTTCTGATGAGAGGAATCTCTTGCTAATTTCTTCGGAAAACTCCGTTTGTAAGCTCCAAGGAAGGGCAGCTGTACTTTTCCCTGCACGATAATATACAGGTAACATAGCCACAACGCCTCGAGCCTTTCCACCAGTTTTATAAAGTTTGGGGTGGTAGCTTCCAGGAGTATGTAGGGAGGCACAACTAGATAAATTCAAAGCACCTAAAGATAATAGTCCTGAAAAGGCTATAACAAATACTTTTCGCATGATTACAATCCGCATGAAGCTCTTTTAGAAGTCTCGTGGCGAAGCTACGAATACACTTCGTATGTGATTTTTGCCACCCAATACTTTTACGCTAAGTTACACCAAAGAAAAAAATAAAAACAAGCAAGAAGAGGAGATGGCAATACTTTACAAGAATGACTTAAGGTTGAAGAATTTTTAAAGAAGCTTTTGGTAGGGCATGCTTTGTTACGCGTTCTTTAGGGATCAGAGTGCAACCAGGAAGAAGAACAAAAGGAGAAACAATAATCGCAAACAATAGGGATTTCATGTGGATCTCAAAGTAAATTCTTTTTTCAGGTTATAAGGCCCTAGGGATTTTATCGCAAAAGGTATTCCCAGCTTTTCTAAAGAGCAAAGCGTACTTTCCCTCATTATGTTTTTCATACCTTGTTTTAGGTGTATGTTGAAGAGAATTTTAGAACACCTTCTTTAAATAAAAAAGTTTTGGTATATCTTCGAAGGAAGAGAGAAAAGATCTTAAAGATCCTAAGGATAACTACCAAAATTACGATGAAATTGTGAATTTTGATTATTTTGGCTTGAGTGATATTGGAAAGGTTCGTGCAAGAAACGAAGATTTCTGGAAAGTAGATATATCTTCTCAACTTGTTGCCATTGCAGATGGCTTAGGGGGGTGTTTAGGTGGAGATATAGCTTCTCAGGAGGCTGTCTTGCACCTTATCGAGCTTATGAGTCAAAAGTATGCCGAATTAATGGCTTGTGAAGATGAATGGTACAAGGAGAGTGTACAGGGCATTCTCTCTAAAATCAACAGGATAATCTATGAGCATGGTCTTGTAGAGACACATCTTCAGGGAATGGGAACGACGCTAAGTTTTATGCAGTTTCGTAAAAATAAAGCGTGGATATGCCATATCGGAGATAGCCGTATTTATCGGTTACGTGGAGAAGAACTGTGTTGCCTAACAGAAGATCATTCCCTAGCAAACCAGTTAAAACATCGGTATAAGCTTCCTAAACAATCAAAGAAAGTGTATCCTTATCGTCATATTTTGACTAACGCTTTGGGAAGTCGTCCCTATGTGGTCCCAGACATCCGGGATATCCCCTGCGAACAGGAGGATCTATTTTGCTTGTGTTCGGATGGACTCACAAACGTGGTTTCCGATAGGGATATTCGCACAATTTTAACTCAGTATCAAACTCTCGAAGAATGCGGAAATACGTTGATTTCTTTGGCAAATAGCCGTGGGGGTTCTGATAATATTACCGTCGTGTTAGTCCGCATACAATAATCGAACGTGGGACTTTCATGATTTATTTGGATAACAATGCAATTACTTCTCCTGAGCCCGGCCTTATAGACTTCCTAAAGCAGAGTTTTGTAGATGGTGAGTGTTATGCTAACCCCTCAAGTGCTCATAGCTTGGGGAAAAAATCTCACCATATGGTGAGGGAAACAACTTCCTGTATCTGTAAAGTTTTGGATTTTCATGGACAGGTGATCTACACTTCAGGAGCTACAGAAAGTCTCAACTTAGCGATTTCCAGTCTCCCTAGGGGAAGTCATGTCGTTACCTCTAGCATAGAGCATCCTGCAGTGATAGAACCTTTAAAACATGCGGATCTTTCTGTCTCTTATTTAGATCCTGACGAGGGAGCTTGCGCCCTCTCTTTGCAGCAAATCGAAGCTGCTATTACTCCCACAACATCTGCAATTGTTTTAGGATGGGTAAATAGTGAGGTCGGCGCAAAGCAAGACATTGCCGCAATAGCGCAGCTAGCGTTACAACATCATCTTCTTTTCATCGTAGATGCCACGGCAATCGTTGGCAAGGAGGTCATTCACGTCCCTAAGGGGGTCTCTATGTTGGCATTTAGTGGGCAGAAGTTCCATGCGCTTACAGGAATAGGGGCGTTACTTGTATCTCCAGGAGTGAAGATTTCCCCACGTATTTTTGGCGGAGGGCAACAAAACGGCCTACGTTCGGGAACAGAGAACCTCTGGGGCATAGCCTCTTTATTATATGTTTTTCAAAACTTAGCCATACATCAAAAAGACATCGCAGATGCACTACTTAAGCTAAGGAACCATTTTGAACAGGGGGTGAAGGCTGCACTTCCAGAGAGTATACTCCATTGTGAAAACCAGCCTAGAGTGAACAACGTTTCTGCAATCGCCTTTCCTCCTTTAGAAGGAGAGGTATTACAAATCTCCTTGGACTTGGAAGGCGTCGCTTGTGGTTATGGTTCAGCATGCTCTTCCGGAGCTACCACAGCATTTAAATCCCTCGTAGGGATGGGAGTTTCCCAGGAGTTGGCAACCGCAACATTAAGATTTTCCTTTAGTCATAGGCTCTCTATGGAAGAGGTAGATCGTGCTATAAAGGCTATAGAGAAGGTCGTGACTCATATGAAGCTCTTATGAAGGGAGATTTTTGATGGAAACATTTTTAATTCCCGATAGAGATATTTCCTTCACTTCAAGAAGAAAATTCGCGATGATCACGGAGGCCCCAGGTTCTGCAGGAGTATCAAGAAGTTGCAGAACTAACTGGGCGAGAGTTTCAGCCCCGTAACTTGGCAGACGGATGCCAAGCTCCTTTTTTAGATCTTTGAGGCGTGTATTTCCTGGAAAAGTTCTTTCTATTATTGGGGCTGTTTTCGGCTTTTTCTGGGCAATATTTGATGTGTTAAAGAGAATTTTAAAAATCGAGTTTAAGCTTAGGATTCCTATAGGCTTTCCTAAAGAATTTAAGACAATCGCTGCACAGCAGCGGTTATCTCGAAATTCTTTAAGGATGCTGATGAGTGTAGATTTTCCTGTAATGAACCACGGAGAGTGGAGGTGGTGGACGATAGGTTCATGTGGGGATTTGTGTACGAAGTCTTTAGGAAGGGCAATACCAATAATGTTGCTGCGGATCTTATGGTAAATAGGAATAAACTCTGTGCTTAGTGTGTCGATAACTTGGCACAAATCTTGGACATCTGCGGAAGAAGGTAACATGGTCACTTGGTCTAAGGGCTGATAGACTTGATCTGCAGAGGTAACGCTGAGAGAAAAAATGTTTGTTGCGATGACATTAAAGTTCTGTTCTTCATGATGAGTTTCTAAGGTTTTCTGGAATTCATCGCGGCTAAGAGTAAAGTTCAGCTTATCTTTTTTTATGTTAAGAAGATAGTACACTCCCTCAGTTATCCCCCCAAGGAGCTTAATCAAGGGATAGAAAATGAAGTGGGAATAGTACAGAATAGGAGCACCCCAAAGAGCTAACTTCTCAGGAATTTTTCTAGATATAGTAAGAGGAAGCAACTCAGCAAAGATCACCACGAGAAAGACTTGCGTGAAAGGAGCAAGGTCAGGAGGAAGCCCAAAAGTGCGGTAGCAATTTCTTGAGGACTCTGAGCCAATTTGTAAGGCAATATTTACACAAAGTAAAACTGTCCCAAAAAGGCGGTAGGGACGGCGGATTAAAAAATTAATATAGCGAGCTTTCTTATGGTCTTTGATGAGGTAGTATTGGAGCTTCACACGATTAAAGGAAACACATGCCATCTCCATCATTGAGTAGAACCCTTGAAGGGTAATACAAAGAAAATTAATCCCTAGCCAGAAAAAAGGAGAGTTAGTCATAGAGTTTTCTTATGTAGATTTTTTGCACTCGATTGGGGGTAGCATCCAAAACTTGGAATAACAGATGATTCCAGATAATTTTTGCACCAGCAGCAGGGATGACTCCTAGCTGCTCTATGACCCAGCCCCCAAGAGTCGTGATGTTATTATGAGTTGGTAGATGGATATTAAAAATATTACTAAGGTCACTTAATTCCAAACTCCCTGAGGCGATAATGACATCTTTCCCAGAGGTTGTATAGAGAAGTTTTTCATCTCGTTGATCGATAATTTCTCCAGAGACAATTTCAAAAAGGTCTTCTAGGGTAATTAATCCCTCTATAGAGCCATACTCATCTATAATGATCCCCATAGTCTCATCTTCTGCAACTAAGTGGCATAGTGCGGATTTTGCTGAGATAGTCTCAGGAAGATAATAAGGCTTATGTAATAAAGGGAGAAGCTCATCAGAAGAGCGTATTACCCTGCTATAAAGTAATAGGGTTTTTGCTGTACAAATTCCTAGAAGGTTTTGCATGTTCTCATTACATACGGGAACACGAGAGCAGTGCTCTTCAGAAAATAGCTTATAGAGATTTCTGATAGGCGTTTGGATATCATAAAATAGAATTTCTTGACGCGGCTGCATGCGCTCTTTTAGCTTGCATTCATTAAGGGAAAGATAGCCTGAAAGCAAATGGCTTTCTTCTTGAGAGATCACGCCGAAATCTTTACAGCTCCTTAGGACCTCCTGGAGCTCTTGAGGCTGGATAATCTCTTCCCTTTTCTGTGCAGGGAGAATCCATTGCACTGCACGATTAATCCCTACAATAGCCCAATACAGAATAGGACGGAGGGTTTTAGTGAAAAACGTAATTACAGGAATAATGAAATTTGCAATCTGTGTGTTGTAGGGGAGAGCAACAGCTTTAGGTAAGACCTCACCAAAAATGAGCGTAATTGTTAAGGGAATCCCTACAGTAAGTAGCCAGGAGGCCTGATCCCCCACAAGGCTTGCCACGCAGTTTTGAACGGCAATGTTTAACCCTACATCACAGAATACTAAAGTAAGCAGTAGTTGATGAGGATGGGATAACTGTGCAGCCACCATCTGATGGCTTTGAGATCTTGAGTGTTTGTAGTGTGAGATTAAACTTGTCGGAATAGAGAAAAGAGCGATTTGCGATAGAGAGATAAAAGCGGAACAGAACGTTAAGAAAGCTATAAGAAAAATAAATGCAGTAACCATAGCTATTCGTTGTTTTGAGTCTCACTCCTAGGAAAAAAGCAAATTTTTGTGTACCCCTTAGGGATTAAGCCAAGCTTTTGAATTAAAGCGGATTCTATAACGATAGGATCATTCCAATGGCAAAGATGCTGTTGTAAAGACTGCTGTTTTTCTTGTGCATGAGTAATTTGTTCTTGTAACAGAGATACGCGTTTTTTTAAACGTAACTCTTCATGTTTTAGCTGTATACTTGCTCGGTCATAAATAAACCCTCCAATAAAAACACTTAAAATTACCCACCAAGAATTAAGAACAGTTTCTCCTAGGAGTTTCAGCCAAGACATTTTTCTCATAGAGAAGAACTATACAAAAGGAATAGTAATTCCTTGTTGCTTTTGGTATTTCCCTTGTCGCTCAGCATAAGAGATTTCACAAGGAGCATCAGCTTCAAAGAATAAAACTTGAGCAATACCCTCGTTTGCATAAATTTTTGCAGGAAGTGGCGTTGTATTGGAAATTTCTATAGTGACGTGGCCTTCCCACTCTGGTTCAAAAGGGGTCACATTTACAATAATTCCGCAACGGGCATAGGTAGACTTTCCTATACACATAGTTAAAACGTTCCTAGGGATTCGAAAATACTCAATACTGCGTGCTAAAGCAAAAGAATTTGGAGGGATAATACAGACATCACTAGTGATGGAAACAAATGTATCCTCGGAGAAACATTTTGGATCTACAATAGAGTTATACACGTTAGTAAAAACTTTGAATTCTTCAGATAAGCGCAAATCATATCCGTAACTGGATAGACCATAGCTAATAAGCTTTTTATTGGTATTTTCATCTACGTTGATGAGTCTGTCAACAAACGGCTCAATCATTTCCTGGGTTAGAGCCATTTCACGAATCCACTTATCTTCTTTTATGCTCATTTAAAACCTTAATTATTGGTATAAAAGAGTTTTGTGTTTTCCACAGATGCACACAATAATTCAACACAAAACCCTTTGATTATCCTAGTTTTACCTTTCTCAGTGAGGTCTTTTAACGGCGATGTTAGATAATGCTATAGGAAAAAGCAAACGTTATTTTTCTCCGAGAATGTTTTTAATTGTTTACAAATTCCAGAGCCTTTAGGAGACTAGGAGAATACAGGACGCAATATGACTTATCAAGTTACAGTCTTAAATCCAGATAAAAAACTAGATTTTTCTCTTAGGCCTAAAGGGCTTCAAGAATTTTATGGCCAAGCACATGTAAAGGAACGTTTAGATCTGTTTTTGCAAGCAGCTTTGCAGCGTCAAGAAGTTCCTGGACATTGTTTGTTTTTTGGTCCCCCTGGGCTAGGGAAGACTTCATTAGCGCATATTGTTGCTGCTACTGTGGGAAAGGGATTAGTTACAGCATCAGGGCCACAGTTAGTTAAACCTTCCGATTTGATAGGATTGT
Source organism: Chlamydia pecorum E58 (assembly GCF_000204135.1). Classification (NCBI taxonomy): domain Bacteria; kingdom Pseudomonadati; phylum Chlamydiota; class Chlamydiia; order Chlamydiales; family Chlamydiaceae; genus Chlamydia; species Chlamydia pecorum. The sequence goes on from NC_015408.1 coordinate 737,658, forward strand.
TAACAAGCTTACAAGAGGGAGATGTCTTTTTTATCGATGAAATTCACCGTTTGGGGAAGGCTGCTGAAGAATACCTCTATCCAGCAATTGAAGATTTTAAAATAGACATCACCATTGATTCTGGCCCTGGGGCACGTTCAGTTCGCATCGATCTTGCTCCTTTTACTCTCGTAGGAGCTACTACCCGCTCTGGGATGTTGAGTGAGCCTTTGCGGACGCGCTTTGCCTTTAGTGCGAGGTTATCATATTATTCTGATCAAGACCTTATAGATATTTTAACCCGTTCCGCAAAACTTTTGGGGATACAAGCAGAACCTGCTGCACTGTTGGAAATTGCAAGGAGATCTCGGGGAACACCAAGACTTGCAAACCATCTTCTGAAATGGGTGCGAGATTTTGCTCAGATGCGCGAAGGAAACTGTATTAATGGTGACGTAGCAGAAAAAGCTTTAGCTATGCTATTAATAGACGATTGGGGATTAAATGAGGTAGATGTAAAGCTTCTTACCACAATGATTGAGTATTACCAAGGTGGCCCAGTAGGAATTAAGACACTTTCTGTAGCTGTTGGAGAAGATATCAAAACCCTAGAAGATGTGTATGAACCTTTTTTAATATTAAAAGGGCTTATAAAAAAAACTCCACGAGGAAGAATGGTAACTCAGTTAGCTTATGATCACTTAAAAAAACATTCTCAGAATTTATAGAGATTAGAGGAGAAGGACAGGCAGTGAAAAAATTACAGTACATACTTTTAAGTCTTTCCCTTGGTATGAGCGTGACGGGAATCTCAGAGGTTAGAGTTTCAGATACGTTTATAGAACAAGCTGTGGTTTCTGAACCTAAAGTACGCGTTCTTCTTTTGGATGAAAGTACAACAGCTTTGATAGAAGCTAAAGGCCCTCACCGCATTTATGGGGATTCCATACATAAGCAAACATCTAGCCAAGGGTTGCGCTGCGCTGTTCATGCTCTATATGATGGTATCCATTGGGGAGAGCAATATTCCGACGTGCAATGTTTAAAAATTGAACCTTTGGATGGCTCTGCATCTTTGTTTTTAAATGGGATACAGTATCACGGAGCGTTATACATTCACAGAACTGCGAACCATTGTATCATGGTTTCAAATGAAGTTGCGATAGAGGACTACCTTAAATCTGTGCTTTCTATTAAGTATCTCCGCGAGCTTGATAAGGAAGCTCTGTCTGCATGTGTAATTTTAGAAAGAACAGCATTGTATGAAAAGCTCTTAGCTACAAATCCACAAAACTTCTGGCATCTTAAAGCAGATGAAGAAGGGTACATAGGTTACGGAGTGACTAAGCAATTTTATGGAGTGGAAGAAGCTGTAGATTGGACAGCTCGTCTAGTTGTAGATAGCCCCCAAGGCTTGTTTATCAGTGCAGATGGACTGCTTCGTGAAAATGTTGAGCGTCTAGCTGTTGAGGGATATAATGCTCGGCAAATTTTAGAAAAATTTTATAAAGATGCAGAGTTCGTTGTGATCGAGTCTTGGAATGAAAGCCTCGAGAGCGATATTAGTTAATCTTTTTTGCATAACTGATGGCAACTAGACTAGTATAGGGGAGAAGGCGAAGTTGTGGCTCTAAAGTGCAGGAGAAAAATCCCCGAGAGCTATCTGCAATAAGTTGATACGTAAGGAAATCTGGGCGGAGCTTAGGAAGTTTGATAGTCATTTCATTTTCTGCAGTGTGGAAAGCCCCATATAGGCTAAACTGTGCAGAGATGAGCTCGAAAGCAATAAAAGAGCTCGGCTGCCATTGTTGCTGATTTCCAGAAGAATCCAGCCAAGAGACAGTATCGTTCGTTAGAAAACCTTGATTAAAGAGCTCCTTATGCTTTTTGCGAAAGGCGATGGCTTCGCTAACGAACTTGTTTAGGTCAGCGTGTTCTACAAGCTTGTCCCAGAGAAAATAGTTTTTGGGGCTATCTAAGGCCCAACGATTGTTATTTCCATACGCTGTATGGCCATATTCATCTCCTGACTGGATCATTGGGACCCCTTGAGAGAGAAGCACAGCGAGGAAGAAGTTTCTTAATTGACGTTCTCGGAGCTCCAAGATATAAGGATTTTTTGTTTCTCCCTCTTCTCCAAAATTGTAGCTATAGTTTGCATTTGTCCCATCAAGGTTATGCTCTTCATTCTCTTCATTGTGCTTTTGCATGTAGGCTACAGTGTCATAGAGCGTGAAGCCATCATGGCAACTCACATAGTTGATCGAGTTGGCGGGGAAGCCTTGGGAATAGAGATCTTGAGATCCAGCAAGACGGGAGGCAAAAGCTCCTATAAGATCAGGGTTTCCATTAAGGAAAGATTTCATATTGTCTCGATAAGGACCGTTCCATTCACTCCAACGTTTCGATAGTGTAGGGAAGTAGCCTACTTGATATAAGCCTCCAGCATCCCAAGGCTCCGCAATTAGTTTGGTATTGGCAAGTAAGGGATCATGGGAAATGAGTTCTAATATAGGAGGTAAAGATAGAGGTTCTCCATTGGGGCCTCGAGAAAATACCGAAGCAAGGTCAAAGCGAAAGCCATCCACGTGCATTTCATTGACCCAATAGTGCAAAGAGCTTAGGATAAGCTGCATTGTTGGAGAACGATTGGTGTTTAGGGTGTTCCCACACCCAGAATAGTTCGTATGGTAGCCTTCATGATCTAGGATATAGTATGATGCAGGGTCAATCCAGGGAAAAGAACAGTTAGGACCAGTGTGATTGAAAACGACGTCAAGAATTACTTCAATTCCAGAACGGTGCAGAGCCTTCACTAGCGTTTTAAATTCTCGAATTGGAGCACAGGGATCTGTAGCGTACGCATAACGTCTACAGGGAGAAAAGTAATTCACAGGAGCATAGCCCCAGTAGTTGCATAAGTAAGGGTATTGAGGGGATTTAAAGGGATGAGAGGTTTCATCAAATTCAAAAATCGGAAGCAGTTCTATAGCATTGACTCCAAGCATTTTTAGATGGTCGATTTTTTCTATAATCCCTAGAAATGTTCCGGGAGCTTGGACTTGAGATGTAGGCGACTGTGTAAAGGAGCGCACATGCATTTCGTAGATAATGAGCTCGTTTTTAGGAAGAAGAAGAGGAGAATCTTCTTCCCAGTCAAATTCTTCTTCTTTTAAATAGCAAAATGCATAATCACCGTTTTTTTTACAGGAACCGAATTTTTGAGGAGAGTGGAGATTTTTGGCGTAAGGATCTGCAAGATAGGCTTTGAAGTTGCTTTGAAAGGATTTTTTTTTAGGAAGACGAATACGAAAAGCATATGACCATTTCTCTGAAATGCCATCTACTTCTACATGCCAAATATTTCCCGTCTTATGAGTGCGGGGGGAAAGCTGAAATTCAAAAATCTCGAAATCAGGATTTGCTAAAGCAAGGATTACTTCTATAGCTTGCAAAGAAAATATGGCAAAGCAATAGCTATGATCAGAGAGTTTTTTTACTCCTAGGGGATATGGAGTTCCCCGGTAGTACGTGATATTCTGCATCGCTAACCCAATAGCATAATGGAGTTGTAAACACAAGAAGGTTTTTGATTTCAAGCTTTTGAAATCATTTACTAACAATTCAGTAATATGATAACTTTAAGCAAAAATAATTCATCATAAGGAGATTCCCTCATGTCTAGACAGAATGCAGAGGAAAATCTAAAAAATTTTGCTAAAGAGCTTAAGCTGCCAGATGTTGCTTTTGATCAAAATAATACATGCATTTTGTTTGTCGACGGTGAGTTCTCTCTTCACCTCACTTATGAAGAACATTCTGATCGCCTTTATGTCTACGCTCCTTTGCTCGACGGCCTTCCAGATAACACTCAACGTAAGTTAGCCTTATATGAAAAGCTTTTAGAAGGCTCTATGTTAGGCGGCCAGATGGCTGGTGGAGGAGTTGGTGTTGCGGTTAAAGAACAGCTGGTTCTCATGCACTGTGTTCTTGACATGAAGTATGCAGAAGCGAACCTTTTAAAGGCTTTTGCGCAGTTGTTTATTGAAACTGTTGTAAAATGGAGAACCGTTTGTGCAGATATTTGTGCTGGTAGAGAGCCTTCCGTAGATACGATGCCTCAAATGCCACAAGCTGGTGGAGGAATGCAACCACCTCCTACAGGAATTCGTGCATAGATATGGTGGAGTCTAGCTTGTATGCTTGAAGCATATGAGTTTTTTTCTTATGTGACTTTATGCGCTTTTTCATTGGAAGTATCTTTTGGAATTAAGATCTCAAGGATAAGAATCTTAGGGTTAAGTTTATGATGTTTGGATATTTTGCTGGGTATTTAGGAACGGATCCTGAAGAGAGAATGACTTCTAAGGGGAAGCGTGTAGTGGTTTTTCGGTTGGGAGTTAAAACACGTGTTGGTGCAAAAGACGAAACTCTATGGTGCAAATGTAATATTTGGCATAACCGTTATGATAAAATGCTTCCTTATCTAAAAAAAGGCTCTGCTGTCATTGTGGCAGGAGATATAGCTCTTGAGAGCTATCTAAGTAAGGATGGAACACCTCAGTCTTCTTTAGTAATTAGTATAGATTCTATTAAATTTAGTCCTTTTGGGAAGAGTGATGGGGGAGGGCGTTCTCAATCTGTGGGAGACAGTAATTCCGTAGGAGCAGCTGCTCCTTATGAAGCTGTTTCTTATGGTTTTGATGGAGAAGCTTTAGATGCTGAGTCTATTAGCGATAAGGATATGTATGCAGGCTATGGACAAGAACAGCAATACGTCTGTGAAGATGTTCCTTTTTAATTAAGATAAAATAGAGATCATAGAATTTTAGGGAGAAGGAACGATGGCTTTGTTTTATGCTCAAGCTTCTTGTAGTAAACGAGGTAAAGCTGACGCGATTGTCTTGCCTTTCTGGAACAGCAAGCAAGGCGCTATAGAAGCTGCTACAGGCCTAGAGGAGTATGAATCTTTGTATCTTCCTTCTCTTAAGGATTTTACAGGAAAGGTTGGAGAGATTGAGTTTCTCTACGGGCAGGGCAAAGAAAAGCGTGTCGTGCTTTTAGGGTTGGGCGAGAGTAAAGAGTTATCTTTTGAAGAAGTCCTTCAGACCTATGCGAAGCTCACTAGAGAGCTGCGCAAGGCAAAGTGCGTAACAGTACATGTAGTTTTGCCTACAGTTTCAGATTTGCGTATTTCCATAGAGGAGTTCCTTACAGGGTTTTCAGCTGGGGTACTTTCATTAAACTATGATTATCCTTGCTATAGTAAGGTTGCCTCTCGGGATCCGCTTCTTCAGAAAGTGACAGTCTTTGGCATTGTGCCTAAAGTTGCCAATCGGATTTTCCAAAAGGAAGAGGCGATTTTTGAAGGAGTCTTTCTCACTCGAGATTTAGTGAATCGTAATGCTGATGAGGTGACACCAAAGAGACTGGCTGAGATCGCTCAAGGCCTTGCTAAGGAGTTCCCTAGTTTAGATGTGAAGGTATTGGAGAAAGAGGCAATTCTGAAAGAGAAAATGGGGTTGCTTGCGGCAGTATCCAAGGGGGCCTCTGTAGATCCTCGCTTTATTATTTTAAGTTATCGAGGTAAGCCCAAGTCTAAGGATCATACGGTGCTTATAGGGAAAGGGGTGACCTTTGATAGTGGTGGGTTAGACCTTAAGCCTGGCAAGGCGATGCTGACCATGAAGGAAGATATGGCAGGAGCTGCTACGGTATTAGGGATTATCTCAGGATTAGCAGCGTTAGAATTGCCAGTCAATGTAACAGGAATTATCCCTGCGACGGAGAATGCTATAGGAAATGCTGCGTATAAGATGGGGGATGTTTACGTAGGCATGAGTGGGCTTTCTGTAGAGATTGGGAGCACTGATGCTGAAGGCCGGCTGATCCTTGCTGACGCGATTTCCTATGCGTTGAAGTATTGCAACCCTACGAGGATTTTAGATTTTGCCACCTTAACGGGAGCCATGGTGGTTTCTCTTGGGGAGGATGTTGCGGGAGTATTTTCGAACAACGATGCCTTATTTGAAGATTTACGTGAGTCTGCTGAAAGGACGGCGGAACCTATTTGGAGGATGCCTTTAGTAAAGAGCTATGATAAGGCTTTGAAGTCCGATATTGCGGATATGAAAAATATAGGGAATAACCGTGCAGGGGCGATTACAGCCGCGCTCTTTTTGCAACGCTTTTTAGAAGGTGCTTCTGTAGCTTGGGCTCATTTTGACATCGCTGGAACGGCATTTCGTGAGAAGGAAGAAGGTCTGTTCCCTAAATATGCCTCAGGATTTGGTGTGCGTAGTATACTTTTTTACTTAGAAAATTTTGTTTCCAAGTAATTGTTTTTTAATTTCTTATTATAAGTTTTATTTCTCTGTTTATAAAAAAATAAAATAAAAGCATTCTTTTACTAAAGTTTTCAGATTCCTTGTCGATAGATCAGGTAAGTAATTACCTGTCTAATTAGAGGAATGAAAATGTTAGGCACACAAAAAAGACGCTGCAGCAAGAAATCAGCTTGTGGAGCTGCTCGCAAGCCTGCAGTGCGTAAATCTCCAGCGAAAAAAGTTGCTGCGAAGAAAACAGTAAAAAAAGCTGCGTCAGCAGTGAAGAAGCCTGTTCGTAAGGCTGTATCATCTCGCAAGTCTGTAGCGACACGTAAAGCTGCATCTTCTCGTAAAGCTCCAGCTAGAAAAGTAGCAGTAAAGAGAACAGTCAAGAAGGCTGCGACGTCAGCAGTGAAGAAGCCTGTTCGTAAGACTGCTGCTCACAAGCCTGCAGTGCGTAAGTCTCCAGTGAAAAAAGTTGCTGCGAAGAAAGCAGTAAAAAGAGTCGCGACGAAAAAAGTTGTAGCTAAGAAACCTAGAGTATCTCGTAGTTCTTCAGTAAAAAAGGCTTCTTGTGCTGTAGCGTGTCATAAAAATCACAAGCACACAGCAGCTTGTAAGAAAGTTTGCTCTTCTTCAGCTACGAGAAAAGTAGGGTCTAAGAGCCGCGTAAGAACAGCGCATGGCTGGAGACAGCAATTAATGAGATTGATGGCGAAATAGGATTTCTTCCGAAAGAAGAATATAGAAATGTCTTTAACGGTAAAGAAGAGTTTCTTTACCGTTTTTTTATTCATATAGAGGAATTTTCGGTTCTTCTATACAGTTACAGAATACCTAGGTATAGTTATCCTTGAGATCTTTAAAGATTTAGGGATATGTCAGCGTACCTCACCGATTTCGATGCGTTTTCTCAAAGATACAGAGAGTCCTTACCTGCAATTGCTGTAGTTGGTACAGCTTCAGGAGAAGATAGGGAGATGTTTATCGAGCTGTTGGTTTCTGGGGAGTATCATGATGTTGATGCTCAAACACTTTCTGTTGGGGCTTTATCGCAAAAAACAGAAAATTATGGGTTGTTTGCAACCTTGGAAACTCTAGGGATTTTCCCAGCAGAAAAGCTTACAGTAGCAACTAAAGAGTTCCTGATAGGGTACTCAAGAGCCCCCCTTCCTCATCTAAAATTTCTTCTTATTACAACGAAACAGGCGTATTTTCAAGAGCTGTTGAAGGCTTTGCCTTCTGCTCTTGCTGTTGGCTTATTCGGAGAGCGTGCCGTAGAGCGTGAGCAGAGACTCGGAGCTCTACTGTCCCTAAGGGCTGAGAGATTTGGAATATCCTGTGCTCCTTCCCTTACAAGGGCCTTTATCAAAAAGCTTGTAGATACAAGCTTTTGTGAGATTTGCAACGAGTTCGACAAGCTCATCTGTCATATTGGCAAGAAAACAAGCTTGGAGTTCTCAGATATTGAAGGATTTATAGAAAAAAAAGAACGGGTGTCCTTGTGGAGATTACGAGATTCGCTTTTGCAAAGACATACAGAAACTTGCTTACAGCAACTGCACGCATTATTGCAGGAGCATGGTGAAGATCCCTTGGGGATTATAGCTTTTTTGCGAACGCAATGTCTGTATGGGCTGCGGGGACTTGAAGAGAAACCTGAAGAGGGGAAATTTCGTTTGTTTGTGTCCTATGGGAAGGAGCGGCTCTATCAGGTGCTAAGCTCTCTATTTTATACTGAAAGTCTCATTAAGAATAACCTCCAGGATCCTATTATTGCTATAGAAACTATGATTTTCAGGGTGACGAAATTATGACATTGTATCTCTTTCCTAATACTTTAGGAAATCGCAAGGTAGAGCTTCTTCCCTCAGTGGTGGGGGAGTTTATCCAAAAGGAGATCTCAGGCCTTATCGTAGAGAGCGATCGAGGAGGGAGAGCCTTTTTAAGCTTATGGAAAATCCCCGAGGTGCATAAATTCCCCTTAGCGATCCTTAGTAAGCAACACTATAACACAAAAGCTTGGGATTTCTACTTGGAGCCCATTCTCAAGCATAAGGAAAACTGGGGAGTCGTTTCTGATGCAGGACTTCCTTGTATTGCGGATCCTGGAGCAGGCTTGGTACACAGAGCTAGAACCTTGGGGATCCCTGTAAGAGCTTTTTCTGGCCCTTGTTCTATGACGTTGGCCTTGATGCTCTCAGGACTCCCTGCACAGAACTTCTCTTTCCTAGGATACCTCCCTCAATCCCCTAGAGAACGTGAAAAATACCTCAGAGAAGTTGTGAGAAAGGGGCAGACATTTCTCTGTATAGAAACTCCTTATCGTAATGTTCACACGCTGCAGTTTCTTATAGATTCATTACCTTCCTATGCTCAGTTGTGCATTGCTTCAGACCTTACAGGAGAGGAGGAATTTGTGAGTACAAGATCCATAAGCATATGGGGGCAATCTGAGGATCTCAATGAGGTTAAAGCAAAGATCACCAAAGTCCCTACAGTGTTCGTATTTTTTATCCCACAATAGTGTCTTTAGAAAGTTAACGCCATAATCTCTTCAGCTACACTGTCATGAAACAGTCTCCCTTGGGAATTTAATGCCAGGGAGTGTGCAGAGTAGGTAAGGAGAGGTTGTATAGAAGAGCACTGCTTCAAAGCATTCCAAAGTTCTTGAGGGAAATCCTTCCACAGGGCTCCTTCTGTAAGCCTTAAGCGTAGCGCTAGAGCTTCTTTGAGGCGCTCCTTTTCTGGAAGAGTTTCTGAAAATTCTTCAGGAGGAAGGTGTCTGAATACAGCACGTAGGTAATGGGAAATCCTTGAGAGGTTTTTAGAGCGCACCCCATGGAGATACTGGGATGCCGAGACGCCAAGTCCTAAAAAAGGACGATCTGTCCAGTAATATAGGTTGTGCTTAGAAGGATAGGAAGTTCTAGCATAGGAGGCAATCTCATAGCGTAATAAACCCCGAGAGGTACAGAGCTCCTCCGCTAGGGAGCTCATAGCAGCAAGACTCTCTTCTTTAGCAAAAGTCGGAGCGAGGGCGTTCCTATGTTTGTAAAAAGAGGTATGAGGATCTATGGTGAGGTTATAGAGAGAGAGATGCGTTAGAGGGAGCTTTAGAGCACGATTTAAGTCACTAAGAAAGCCCTCTAGAGTTTGGGTAGGTAGTCCATACATAAGATCAATAGAGAGATTGGAAAAGCCCCAGGAGGTTAAGAGAGAGAGAGCCTCAATAGCATGAGAAGAGGAGTGAGTCCGTCCTAAAAGCTGCAGTTGGGAATCATCGAAGGTTTGTACTCCTAGACTAATTCTATTGATGGGAGTGTGCCTTAAAGCATCCACATACTCCTTAGTGATGTTTTCTGGATTTGCTTCTAGGGTAATTTCTTTGGCATTAGGTGCGAGCTTGGAGAGGATATTGTTAAGCTGAGAAGGAGAAAGAAGGGAAGGAGTTCCCCCACCGAAAAACACTGTCTCTATATAGTGAGAGTCTCGAAGGGGGGCAAGCTTATGCTCCCCTTCGAGGATAATGGCTTGGCTGTAGAGCTCTACAGTTTCTGATTTATAGGGGATCGTGTAGAAACTACAGTAATGACACTTTTTGGAACAAAAAGGTATGTGAATGTAAAGAGCTAGAGGAGTTTTACCATTCATTCGCGTCGGGATCGATAATGCCTCCACGTCTCCAGCGATTTCTATCACTGAAAGGATCTTCATCGTCTTCGTGAGAGTAATCGATATCTACAATTCCTTCTTCCCTATCCTCATCAGGGAATTCCATTTCTATAGTTTCTCCAGGACTGCCAATATCGAGTTCTGTCTCTGTAGGCTCCACGAATTCAATATCTGACATGCTAGGACCGTCAGGATAGACCGTCTTTGCAGGGCTGCGTCTCGGAGTAACATACTCTTCTACTTCTCCATTTTCCTTAAGTAGCTGAAGACGCGCCTTTTCCTCGTGGATTTTATGCTCTAAATGACGGATTTCTTCTTTGTGCCTGTCGATTTCTTTTTTAGGAACTAAACCGAGTTGCATCCATTGTGTTAGATCGTGTAGCTCAGACTCGAGCTTTTTCAGGCGTTCACTTTTCATCTGGGGGTCCCCCTCCTATGTTCGAGAGCAGGTGTACAGTATTCCGAGGTTTTTTTCAACCCTAGAAAAAACAAAGATTGTTTTTTGAAAAATAAAAATTTGTTATTAAGCAAACTTATTGCGTCTAGAAAATATTTTTTTATTATGGATTCCAAGTTCTCAGGGCAGGCCCATTCTTTGGATGTGGATTGGATTGAGTCTGTTTATGAAAGATTTTTAAATCACGAATCTCTAGACCCTTCTTGGAAGCATTTTTTTGAAGGATACCAGCTAGGGCAGTTAGACTCCAACTCTTCTTCTTATAACTCCGACATAAGCATAGGTTTGAAAGAGAAAAAAGCACAGTTTCTCTGCATGATCTATCGTTGCTATGGCTATCTTCAAAGTGAAATCTCCCCGCTAGTACCCTCTGAAGAGTCTCCGTTAATTCGGGAAAAACTCTCCAAAATTAACCTTGAAGAGGAAGTTTCTTCCTGTGGACTGTTGCCGCAACCCTTCGTAAAAGCTAAAGAGCTGATCCAGGTATTAAAGAAACACTATTGTCGCGGGTTGTCTGTAGAAACCCTTGCATGTCCTCCAGAAATTCAGGAGTTTGTCTGGAAGCTTATGGAAGGAGAAAAGCCTCATAGAGAGCCTAAAAAGCTGCTGCGTTGCTATAAAGACTTATGTAAGGCAGTGTTTTTTGAGGAGTTTTTGCAGGTAAAGTTCACAGGACAAAAGAGATTCTCCTTAGAAGGAGGCGAGGCTCTTATTGCAATGTTAGAGCATATGAGGGAATTCGGGGTTTCTATTGGAATTGAGAACTATGTTTTAGGGATGGCACATCGTGGGAGACTAAACGTTTTAACAAACGTGCTTTCTAAGCCTTATCGCTATGTGTTTATGGAGTTTGAAGATGATCCCGAAGCTCGCGGTTTAGACGCTGTTGGGGATGTAAAGTATCATAAGGGATATGTCTCTACAACGCATCTTCGCGATGGTAGAGAGATCACGTTGGTGTTGCTCCCCAACCCCAGCCACTTGGAAACTGTAGATCCTGTAGTGGAGGGGGTTGTTGCAGCTATGCAGCATCAGGGGAAATTTGGAGAAGAGAAGAAAACCTTGGCAGTGCTGATTCATGGAGATGCGGCATTTTCAGGACAGGGAGTAGTCTATGAAACTTTTCAGTTAAGCCAGATTCCAGGATACTCCACAGAGGGAACTTTACATATTGTTATCAATAATCATATTGGTTTTACAGCGCATTCTCGTGAGTCTCGATCTACTCCATATTGCACAGACATTGCCAAGATGCTCGGAATCCCTGTGTTCAGAGTGAACGGAGAAGATGTCCTTGCGTGCTTGGAAGCTATGGAGCATGCTCTAAAGGTAAGAGAGCGTTTCGGCTGCGATGTGATTATAGATTTTTGTTGTTATCGCAAGTATGGTCATAATGAAAGTGACGACCCTTCGGTCACAGCTCCAAAACTCTATGATCAGATCAAAACAAAAGCTTCGGTACAAAAACTATTTAAGGAGTTTTTACAGACTCATGTACCACAGATATCGGAGAAAGATCTTCTCCTTATAGAAAATGAAGTCTATGACCTTCTCAATCGTGAATATCAAACCTTGAAGGAAAAGAATATAGAGTGTTTCCCTCAGAAGGAGTGCCTCCATTGCAATCGCTTGCAGGGAGGGGAGCTGATATTTCATGATTTAGATGTTTCCCTAAGCTTAGAGACTTTAGAAAATCTCGGAGCACGTTTGTGTCGTATTCCTGAGCACTTCTCTCCCCATCCTAAGGTGAAGGCACTTTTGGATAAGAGAATGAAAATGGTTTTAGGAGATATTGGCTGTGATTGGGCAATGGCAGAAGAGCTTGCTTTTGCCTCTTTATTAGTCGAAGGCTTTTCTCTTCGGTTGTCAGGACAAGATTCAATTCGCGGAACGTTTAGCCAGAGACATCTCCTCTGGAGCGATATTGTTACTGGAGATACCCATTCTCCCTTGTATCATTTATCTTCAACACAAGGTGCTGTGGAGATCTATAATTCTCCCTTATCAGAATATGCCGTTTTAGGATTTGAGTATGGCTATGCTCAACAGGCAATGAAAACTTTAGTCGCTTGGGAAGCTCAGTTCGGGGATTTTGCCAACGGAGCACAAATTATTTTTGATCAATATATCTCCTCAGGAGTGCAAAAGTGGGACTTCCATTCTGATGTGGTCATGCTTCTTCCTCATGGCTATGAAGGGCAGGGACCTGAACACTCTTCAGCACGTATAGAAAGATATTTGCAGCTTGCAGCAAATTGGAACTTCGAAGTTGTCTTACCTTCTACACCTTTGCAGTACTTTCGAATTTTGCGGGAGCACACTCTTAGAGATCTTTCCCTACCTTTAGTTGTATTTACGCCAAAAATGCTTTTAAGACATTCACAGTGTACAAATTTCTTAAAAGAATTTACCCTCCCAGGAGGGTTTAGATCAATTCTTGAGGATGACACTCCCAATTATGACGCAGAGATCCTTGTCATGTGCACGGGAAAGATTTACTATGATTATAAAGAGGCTCTCCCTGAAGAGCGTCATGGGGATTTTGCTTGTTTAAGAATAGAGAGTTTGTATCCTTTAGATTTTGATGGGCTTGTGAAGCTTTTAGATCGCTATTCTAAGGTTAAGCATTACGTTTGGCTTCAGGAGGAACCTCAAAATATGGGAGCTTATGAGTATATGTTCATGGCTTTGAAAGATATTCTTCCGGGGAAAATGTTGTGCATATCTAGAGCACGAAGTAGCTCTACAGCGTCAGGGTCTGCACGTCTTAGTCATAAAGAATTGTTAACATGTATGGAAACATTGTTCTCATTAAGGTAGGGCATGATTACAGAGGTTCGCATTCCAAATATTGCAGAATCAATTAGTGAAGTCACGATCGCATCACTACTGGTCTCTTCGGGAAGCATTATTCAGGAAAACCAAGGTATTCTTGAAATCGAAAGTGATAAACTAAACCAGTTAATTTACGCCCCTATCTCAGGGAAGATTTCCTGGAAAGTCTCTGAAGGAGACGTTGTTGCTGTTGGAGGTCTGGTTGCTACCATAGAGGAGACACAAGAGAGTTCAGAAACTCTCGAGATCCTTGAGCGTGAACCTGTAGAAGCAGAAATTATCCGCTTCCCTTCAGATCAAAAGCCGCCCTATCAGGGGAAACGCTTTGTTCCACTTAAGGAAAAAAAATCTCTAAGAGATACTTCGGAGCGTGGGGAGATCCGAGAGAGGATGTCTTCTATCCGTAAAACGATTTCTCGGCGTCTGGTCTCTTCTCTGCATGAATCTGCTATGTTGACGACTTTCAATGAAATCTACATGACCCCATGTATTCAGCTAAGAAAAGAGAAGCAAGAGCGTTTCATGGAGAAATTCGGCGTAAAGTTAGGCTATATGTCGTTTTTCGTTAAAGCAGTCTTGGAAGGGCTAAAGGCTTATCCTAGATTACATGCTTATATTAGCGGAGAGGAAATTGTTTATCGTCAGTATTACGATATCTGCCTAGCGATTGGGACAGACCGAGGTTTAGTTGCTCCTGTTATCCGTGATTGCCAGCAGCTCTCTAGTGGCGAGATCGAACAAAAACTTGCAGATCTCGCCATAAGAGCTAGAGAAGGGCAGCTTTCCCTTGCAGAACTTGAAGGCGGAGGATTCACAATTACCAATGGGGGAGTCTATGGCTCCTTACTCTCTACGCCTATCCTTAATCCTCCTCAAGTAGGAATCCTAGGGATGCATAAAATAGAAAAACGTCCGGTAGTGCTCGACGGAGAGATTGTGATTGCAGATATGATGTATGTCGCCTTAAGTTATGATCATCGAATTATCGATGGAAAAGAAGCCGTAGGTTTCCTTGTTAAGGTGAAAGAAAGCATAGAACATCCCGAGGCTCTTTTAGAGCTCTAGGAATTTCACTATTCTCTGGGTAGTAATAGCACGGCAGTAACGTTATTGTATTTTCTTCGTATTTGATGTGTTTGGGATGAGTTTTGCCTTACATAGCGCGAAGAGAAAAAAGTCGTATGTTCAGTATAGGTACAGATATCTGCAATTGTAATATTTTGCTCAGGGATTCCTAAGTCTCGAAGTTGCTTATGAGCCAGCGCTCTAAAGTCAATATGTTCTTTTGGTCCCATAAATGCTTGAAAGCTTCTCGGAAAAAGAAGATCATAATCAGGATAAATGCTGTAATTTGGCCCTAATGAAGGCCCAATCGCAACAAGAAGATCCTTGGGGACTGAGTTAAAGGCCTTTTTGAGATTCTTCACTGTAACAGCATAAATATTTCCAACAAGGCCTCGCCAACCACTATGCACGTTCGCAACGACATGATGCTTGCGATCATAAAAAATTGCTGCCTGGCAATCCGAATGGCGAATATGTAGAGAAAGTCCCAGTTCGTTTGTAAAAAGACCATCTCCTGGTTGCTGACGAGGGAAGGTTTTTGTAGCTCGGTAGACTGTGGTTGTATGGCGCTGATGCAAATCACAATAGACTTCTGCCCCTAAGATATCTGCGATCTGTGCATTTGTAGCGGGACATTCTTCTCCTGAGGCGTTAGTTTGTTTAGGGAAAATCCCATGCCTTAAGGGGAGATCTTCAAGCTCTGCAAAGGTATACAAAGGTCCCGGATGTAATATCAACGTCATGGAGGTGCCGCTGTTCTATTTAGGATCTTCCCATACGTTATGCTCTTTTAGAAGTCGAACTAATTCTTCTTCAGCATCACTCATAGGGATATGAGATTTCACACACTTATGTTTTACATAGAGATCGATCATGCCAGGCTTGGATCCTACAAAGCCAAAATCAGCATCCGCCATCTCCCCAGGGCCATTGACGATACAACCCATCACAGCAATTTTTAGCCCTGGGAGATGTTGAGTTCGTGCCCGAATGCGTTTAACGACTTCTGGAAGATCGAATAGTGTCCTTCCACAGCCAGGGCAGGAAATAAACTCGGTTTTTACAAGACGTACCCCAGAGCTTTGTAGTGTTCCAAAGGCAATATTCCTTGCAGCAGATAGGGAAATGTTAGGAAGATCTAAGAGAACAGCCTCTCCCAAACCATCGAGAAGAAGTGCTCCAAGCTCTGTAGCTAGGGATATCGTAGCAATCTCTTCATCTTCCAAATTTTGAGATAAGACCAACATTACAGGAGTGTTTTCACAACGACTATGTTCAAAGAAATCCCTACTTGTATGAATAAAAGGATCGGTGGCATGGAAAAAAACAAAGGGCGCTTGATCTATTTCAGGAGCTTCCCAAAGCGCTATGTTGCTAGAAGAAAGATGTAAAGCTTGTTCTTCATGAAATACAAGGAAGTGCTTGCGTAATGTCTTCAAAATAGGAAGCTCAAAGAGCTCTTCTGGAACAACAACCCCTTCTGGAGCAGTAAAATCTTTAGCCCCAGTTTGTGGATGCACCCCAAGCTCTTGAAGAAGCTCTTCAGAAGAGCTATTTATGAGATGTTTTTCATGAAGCTTTAAAAACACTCCATATATCGCTCCCCATGGGGTCTTTTTTTGGATCTTTTTTGAGGCTGAGACAAAGCTTTCCGAGTCCTTCAGAGCAAAGAGATTTTGCTTATGTGGGAGATTCAGATAAACCTTAGTGTGATTGATAAGCTTCTGGCACACAGGGATTTCTGTTGTGGGGCAACCTGTTAAGGAACAGCGGATAGTATCTCCTAGCCCTTCTGTGAGTAAGGTCCCAATGCCTACTGCAGATTTTATGATCCCATCCATTCCCATGCCTGCTTCAGTTACCCCTAAATGGAGGGGATACCTCCAGCCTCGAAGATCAAGGTCTTTGGCTAGCTGGCGGTAGGCAGCTACCATGACTTTAGGATTGCTAGATTTCATAGAGAACACGACATCGTGATAGTCAAGCTCCTCGCAAATAGCAACGTATTCTAACGCAGAGATAACCATGCCCTCTATAGTATCTCCATACCTTTGCATCACCCTTTCAGAAAGAGAACCGTGATTCACGCCAATACGCATTGCTTTTCCAAGTTTTTTACACTTTTCTACAAGGGGAGAAAACTTATCTCTGAGACGCACAAGGCTCTGAGCATAGCTAGTTTCTGTATATGTTTTGGTTCCAGAAAACATGTTTCTTTTATCGACATAATTCCCTGGGTTAATACGGACCTTGTCTACGAAATCTACAACATGCATAGCAGCCTGAGGGAAGAAATGGATGTCCGCAACTAAAGGGATCCGTAACCCTCGGGAAAGAAGCTGATCTTTGATTTTTTCACAAGCCTGAGCTTCTTTTATCCCTTGAACAGTAACCCTAGCAATCTCACAACCACATTCTGCTAAAGAATAAATTTGCTCTAGAGTCGCTGCAACATCTGCTGTTGGAGTTGTTGTCATTGACTGGATTTTTATGGAGTGCTTACTTCCAACATAGAGATGACCAATTTTGACTGAACATGTAGGACGTCGTACTGGGTGCATAAATGAGGCCTTAACTGTTTCTGAAAAATGAATAGATTTTAGAGCTAAAGAACCTTATGGGTAAAGTTAAAAAGTTTCTTAAAAGATAGTGATTATAACTTTATAAGGTGAAAGAAAGATAAGTCCTTAAGTGGTATCTCAACTGTTAATAAGATAATATAGTAGCATGCATGAGTTGGATTATAAGCGTGCCTTATGTTTTTATGATTTTGTTTCCATTATAGATTGGTAGGAAGGAGGTTCATCTGAAAAAACAGGCTCTGAACATTCTGCTGCTTTAAGAGAGCTTTGTATTTCTTGCTGATCTTCAGGAAACTGAGGTTTTGGTAAAAGAGTCATAACCATCCATTTTTCTTGTGGGGAGCTCTCCTTATCTTCCATAAGACAATTTAGATAGGTAATGCCAAATAGAACCAAAGCAATTGCAAGCCCAATAGCAATTATAGCGCAGTGTTGTGGCAAAATTAAGATATATTGTCCTGAAAGCGTAAGATAGCTGGAAAGAGCTAAAAGAGCACAGATAATTCCAAGAAAGAACTTAACAAGGGTAACAACAGAGCCCTTAGATTGTTTAGGAGAACACGGTAAAAGAACTTCTTGAGGAGAGATAACTTGCACATAAGAAGCACTTAGTATCTGGGAAGAAGAGGGAGATACCATAATAAATTATTTTTTCTGAATAATTTAAAAAAGGTGCGATTTTAAGAGAAGTTGTGTTTTAGAACAAACAGAAAAAACATTAGAGATTCTCTTCCCCGTTCTTTCTTTAATCAAGCTGAGGTCCGTTAATTCCAGTAAGAACAATTATTAAATTATTATTTTTTACTTCGGAAAATTTTTGAGCAGCGCTAACTAGAGACGAACATACAGCTTGTAACCACAACTCTCGGTTTATTCCTTGATTTTCATTTGATAACGGTGCGTAAATTCCAGAAGAAAGTAAAGGAATCTGAACTAGATCTGCTTTTTGCCGTTTAGCCTCGCAGAAACATTGTAAATACGCTTGATAACATTTTTCGTATGCCTCCTCCCAGTTGCTATTGCACAGTCTTGCCTGTGGCCCTAAAAGCTGCGCAAAAAAGTGTGTGGGGCCCTCAGTGAAGATGTGAGCTTGATCACGACCTTCCCATTGGCTGGAGCGACATTCACTCACGCTAAGGTTTGCTGTTGGATTGACCGTATTTATAGAATGCTTTGATTGTTCCCAACACCGATCGCTAACAGCTTTTGTGAAGGCTGCGTTTGTGCCTCCCCCTCCTTGTGTCATACTAGGATTTGCGGCATTTACAAACATTATAGAAGAGTTGGGTACGATGACACGTGGTCTTGTAATATCCCCTTCTGTGTCTATTAAAATGATATCAGATTTGCCGCCAAAGCTTCTCGAAAGCTTCCAGATATTACAACGCTGATTTGAAGTTGCAAGAGTAGCATTTGGAATAACTTCTTTCAGATCTCGTTTCCTATCCCAGTTTTGTCCAAGAAGGACATTATGTTTGGGAAACGTTGTCTGTGGCAAGGGGGTAGGAGAAACTGTTGGTAGAGGTGTAGGAGATGGACTTCTAGATTCAGGAATGGATTTGGGTTCAGGACTACTAGTTCTAGAAGGTTCTGATTTTGTAACGGCACGCTTTTTATGGCAAAGGAGAGCCCCCAAGCATAAAAGAGCGATTCCAGCAGAAGCTCCTGTTAAAATACAGAGTAATGGCTGACACAGAATACATGCAACTATTCCAGAGACAATAGCTATGGAAAGAGCAAGAATTGCAATGATGGTTAATGCAACCTTCTGAATGGTGCTTTGATCTTTACTGGGGACATCGTTCTCATTCGGTTTCTTTATAAAGTTTGATAAACGTTCCCCTCCTGAAAGGAAATTATTTAAAGGTAAACTCGCCATAATTCTTATATTTTTAGTGTATTGATAACTCTTATTTTAAACTTTTACCCTTTTGGGATGTCGTTGCACGCGAGAGACTTGTTTTTAATCAGCTTATAAATGCCAAATACTGCAGTAAATATAGTAGCAATAGTCAGCCCTGTAAGGAAGTAAATTACAGGAATATTAAAGAAAAGCCCTAGAGCTAAACTGACAGCAGTAACAAGAAGTCCATTAAGAATAATCAGGAAAAAAACCACCATATCTATGCGCTTGATAGGGGACATAAAAGAGTCTTCATGTTGTATTTTAAGAAAGATAGGCAAAGGAGTTAATAGAGATGCTGGAATAGTTTGCATAAGGCTTTTGAGTTTTAAAATTAATTGTACAACTACTAACCAGTAGAATTATAACAGTTTATTATTTTTGTGGCTGCGTTCTTTAATTGTATTATAAATTAAGATTTTATTAATTTTTGATAATGTAAAGAAGCTTGGTAAAACTTGCTTTAGGATGGGGCAAAGCTTTTCTATATTTAAAGATATAAATAAGAGGGAGGGCAAGAAGTTATAAGGAAAAAATAACCAGACTATTCTTTATAAGTGTGATTTTGTTAAAATTCTTAACAAAGCTAAAAGGTGAGCTTTACGCAGCCCCCTTTAATATGGCACTGACAAGCTAACCTTTCGTTTTCATCCTCGGAATCTCCTAAGAAGTCTCTTTCAGCTTCTGTAAATTCTGAAAGATTTTCTTTTCCCTCTAGAACTTCTACTACACAAGTGCCACAAACACCTTCAGTGCAAGCAAAAGGAATCCCTGCAGATTCACAAGACTCTGCAATTTGCTCTCCATTTTCTAGATCAAACTCATGTTGTTCGTCTTCTGAGGTAATAATAAGCTTTGCCATAGTAATGACGTATCCCTATGAAAATTCCTAGAAAGGCTCGGAGTAGAGGGATTCGAACCCCCGACCTATTGCTCCCAAAGCAACCGCGCTAACCAGGCTGCGCTATACTCCGATAAGAGGCTTAAAGGAAAACAACGTTAGCACAGAATATATTAGGTGACAAGATCAAAGATTGATCTCTAGGAATGTTTAGGGGTTTTTCTTGAAGATATTCGGATGTGGCAGTATGTAAAAAGAAGAATACTCTCAGGGAGGGCCCTTGTGCCTGAGAAAAAAACTTACTCGTGGCAAATTATTTTAATTCCTCTAGGGATATTGCTTTCTGTCTTGCTCCCCTTGCCTCGTGCGGTCCTTGATTTTTGTGTATGTATTAACTTCGCGTTCTCCCTGCTTACCGTATGTTGGGTTTTTTCTCTACGATCTTCTAGCTCTGCCCAGTGCTTCCCTTCGATGCTTTTATATCTATGCTTGTTGCGTTTAGGATTAAATTTAGCTTCAACACGATGGATTGTTGCTTCAGGTACTGCTTCACCCTTGATCTTTGCTTTGGGAAGTTTTTTTTCTTTAGGGAATATTCTTTCTTCTATACTGGCGTGTTTCATGCTATTTTTTGTGAATTTTTTGGTAATTGCTAGAGGGGCTGAAAGAGTCGCAGAAGTGCGCTCTCGCTTTGTCCTAGATGCTCTTCCCGGAAGGCAGATGTCTTTAGATGCTGATCTTTTGTCGGGAAGGATTTTTCATAGCGAAGTTGAACTAAGAAAGCAAAGGCTCATAGAAGAAAGCGATTTTTTTTCGTCTATGGAGGGAGTATTTCGCTTTGTCAAAGGAGATGCTATTATCAGCTGCGTGCTTTTTCTATTGAATACATTTGCCGCAGTCTATCTCTCCTATGCGTTAAGTTGTGACGTGCAGACCCTTTGGCTAACTGTTTTAGGGGATGCTTTGGTTAGTCAAGTTCCGGCGTTGTTTACTTCTTGTGCTGCAGCAACTTTAATTGGGAAGATAGGTAACAAAGACACTTTGCTAGCTCAGTTCTTAGAGTATTACCATCAAGCTCGTCCACACTTTCGTTTAGTAGCCTTAGGCATATTCTCCCTACTTGCTATAGAAAGTGTCCCTAAACTTCCGATTCTTTTATTAGGGGGAGCTCTGTGGATAGGCTATAAAGAGCATGAGATTTCTTCCGAAGAATCCTTCCTCAAAGAGGGAATGGATTATGTTGAAGTATATTTCCCTGAGTCTCTTTCTATAGGTGAGTTAAGGGATAACTATATTCAGGCTAGAAAAGTTTTGATGCAGGAGCTGGGGGTTCCTTTCCCTTTAGAGTTTCGTGGATGTTCTCATAAAACAGCCTTTCTAAAGCTGTTTGGACAAAGTTTTGAGCTTACAGAAGCTTCTTTTGAAGAAATGCTCTTAATATTGAGGAGGGCGGCATACTTAGGAGTTCATGGTGATTTGGTCCGGCACTATATTGAAGATACCCAGAGACTTTTTGGCTTTGCTATAGAGGAAGTAATTCCTAGAAAACTCTCATATGTCTCTCTTGTTGCTTTAATTCGTTTACTCGTGAAAGAAAGGATTTCTTTAAAGTTATTTCCTCAAATTTTAGAAGCTATCGCGATCCAGCATAGCGATGGGGAACATCTAGATGCTCTAGCTGAAAAAATTAGAAAGTATTTAGGAAAGCAAATCGGAAGAAGTCTTTGGAGAGAAGAAGAAACTCTAAAGGTAATCACGATAGATGTGCATGTAGAGAAGATGATAAGCAACTTATACTCAAAGTCTAAGCCAATCATGCAAGATAAAGTTATAGATCAAGTAAGAACTATTTTAAAGCAGTCTTCCCATAATGAATTTCGTGCTATAGTTACAGGATGTGAAACACGATTTGAAGTAAAAAAAATCCTGGATCCACACTTCCCCGATCTTTTGGTTTTGTCGCAAAGTGAACTTCCCGAAGAGCTCCCAATTATATGCTTAGGCACAGTTTCTGATGAGGTTTTGCTCCCCTGATCTATGTTTAAAACTAAATTCACAAACTTATGTTTTATTTGGATGATTGTTTAAAATAAAAATATTTATTAACATGTTGTAAATAACTGTATAAGATTTTTTTTGTGAAAATAGAACAGTCATCTTACCTTTCCGAACTGTGGAATCTCTATTGGGAGACGCAAGATATACAGTACCGGGATTCCTTAATTGAGTCCTATCTTCATCTTGTGAAGAGTGCTGTCCATCGTTTGATTGTAGGAATGCCTCCGCATATTAAGACGCAGGATCTGTATGCTTC
Organism: Chlamydia pecorum E58; assembly: GCF_000204135.1. NCBI lineage: Bacteria > Pseudomonadati > Chlamydiota > Chlamydiia > Chlamydiales > Chlamydiaceae > Chlamydia > Chlamydia pecorum. The sequence continues at coordinate 759,635 of NC_015408.1, forward strand.
TGGGGTCGAGGGTCTAGTGCGCGCTGTAGAGAGATATAATCCGGAAAGGAGTCGTTTTGAAGGTTTCGCGATCTTTTTAATTAAAGCTGCCATTATTGATGATTTAAGGAAACAGGATTGGGTCCCGCGTAGCGTATATCAAAAGGCGAACAAGTTAACAGAAGCAATGGATACTCTAAGACAATCTTTAGGGAAGGAGCCTACGGATTTGGAGCTGTGTGAGTATTTAAATATCTCTCTTCATGAGCTTTCACAATGGTTTGCTTCTTCTCGCCCTGCTTTGATTATTTCTTTAAATACGGATTGGCCTTCGCATAGCTGTGAAGGAGAGGGCATAGCTCTCGAAGAACGTATTCCTGATGAGAGGGCAGAAACAGGTTATGATGTTGTTGATAAAAAAGAGTTTTGTTCATTTCTAGCTCTTGCTATACAAGGGCTAGAAGAAAAAGAGCGTCAGGTAATGGCACTCTATTATTATGAAGGGCTTGTCCTTAAGGAAATTGGAAAAATCCTTGGAGTGAGCGAATCTCGGGTTTCTCAAATCCATTCTAAAGCTCTAATAAAGCTTCGTGTTGCATTATCTGCTTTTCTTTAAGAGAATTTCTGCACTCGATGTTGTAGCTGTAAGGCGCCTATGAATTAGGAGTGCTATAGCAAAGAGAATTCCCCCTAAAACACAGAGTAGACCATAGAAAATTTCTTTGGTAACCATAGCTAAGATGCTTCCCGTAAGAAATGTCACACTAGCAAGAAGAAACGTGAGAATACGGCAACGTTTTTGTATTACAGGGTTATGCTGAAAGCTAAGGGAGACACTCGTAGAGCAAATAGAAGAATTTAACATAAGAAATCCAAAGAAAATCAAAGTAGAGCCCATGTTATATGAGGAAGATATTATTACAATATAGAATCTTTATAGGGATGAAGGAAGGTCAATCTTGCATATAAGCAGTTCTCCCATTAAGATGAATGCATTCATTTTTTTCGTAGAAGTTTATGCACGCATTTGTACTTTCTTTGAAAGATCGCGGTATTCTTGAAAATTTCTCTGCTGGTTTAGACAGTATAGAGAAACCAGTGTCTGCATATTTAGGATTTGATCCTACAGCAGCCTCCTTGCATATTGGCCATTGGATAGGGATTTGTTTTTTAAAAAGACTGGCACAGTATGGCATGACTCCCATTGCCTTAGTTGGAGGCGCAACGGGGATGGTTGGAGATCCTTCGGGGAAGAATGCTGAAAGGTCTCTTCTTAGTGCTAAAGAAGTCTCTGAAAATAGCCAGAAAATTACGAAGAGCCTTGCTAAGCACCTTCCAGGGGTGACTATACTCAATAATATCGATTGGGTTCAGCATTTTTCTGTGATTGATTTTCTTCGGGATGTAGGAAAGCATTTTCGTCTTGGGCAGATGCTTACTAAAGATGTAGTGAAACAACGCTTAGATTCTGAAGAGGGACTTAGCTACACAGAATTTAGTTATATGCTCTTACAGGCATATGATTTTTACTATTTGTTTAAGAATTATGGAGTTGTCCTTCAGTGCGGGGGCAGTGATCAGTGGGGGAATATTACCTTAGGGATAGAGTTTATCCGTCGGCATAATTTAGGTCAGGCTCATGGTCTGACCTATCCTTTGCTAACGGACAGTCAAGGGAAAAAAATAGGAAAGACAGAGTCAGGGACGATATGGCTAGATCCAGAATTAACCAGTCCGTATGAGCTTTATCAGTACTTTTTGCGTCTTCCTGATAGCGATGTTTTAGTCGTTGCAAGGACATTAACTATGTTGAGTAATGAAGAAATCTTTGCCTTGGATCAGCAATTCCTTTCAGATCCTATAGGTGTAAAGAGGACCGTTGCAGAAAATATTGTCCATGCAATCCATGGAGAGCAAGGCCTTTCTGAAGCACAGCGAGTTACGGAGAGCATTCATCCTGGAGCTTTGATATCTTTAAGTGAACAGAACTTTCAAGAGCTTGTTGCAAATGGCTTTGGAATAAAAATAAAGAAATCTGCAGTTTTAGGAAAACGTTGGATTGATCTTTGTGTTTCTGTAGGTTTTTGTAATTCTAAGGGGGAGGCCCGCCGTCTTATTGAACAGAAAGGTCTATATGTGAATAACTTCACTATAAGAGATAATCAGAGTACTTTGGAAGAATCACAGATATGTTTTAGCCACTATGTTTTATTGGCACAAGGAAAGAAACGAAAGCTTGTTTTATATTTAATTTGAGAGTTTTGGAGGGTACATGGTGAAGCAGACAGATATTGGCTTAATTGGCCTAGCTGTTATGGGGAAAAATCTCGTTTTCAATATGCGAGATCATGGATTTTCTGTATCTATTTACAATCGTACACCAGAAAAAACTCGAAACTGTCTAAAGGAACGTCCTAATGATTCCCAGCTATTGGGATTTGAATCTTTAAAGGAGTTTGTACTTTCTTTAAAAAGACCTAGGAAGGTCATGCTTATGATTCAAGCTGGCGCTCCAGTAGATCAGATGATTCAGTTGTTATTGCCTCTTTTAGAGCCCGGAGATGTGATTATCGATGGAGGAAATAGTTATTTTAAGGATTCCGAGCGTCGCTATCGAGAGCTAAAGCAATCAGGGATTCTTTTTTTAGGTGTGGGGATTTCTGGAGGGGAAGAAGGCGCACGTCACGGACCTTCTATTATGCCTGGAGGAAACCCCGAAGCATGGCCTTTGGTGGCTCCGATCTTCCAGGCAATCGCGGCTAAGGTACAAGGACAGCCATGTTGTGTTTGGGTAGGACAAGGAGGTGCTGGGCATTATGTTAAAGCCGTTCATAATGGGATTGAGTATGGGGATATCCAGCTAATTTGTGAGGCTTATGGTCTGTTGAAAAGTTTCCTGGGGCTTTCTGCAGAAGAGATTTCCGAAATTTTCAAAGAGTGGAATGAACAGGAGCTTGAAAGTTATCTTATCCGCATTACTGCAGAGGTATTAGCATTAAAAAATGAAAATAATATTCCTGTAATTGATACGATTTTAGATACCGCAGGACAAAAAGGAACAGGAAAGTGGGTAGCTATTGATGCTTTAGATATCGGTGTCCCCCTCTCTTTAATTATCGAGTCAGTTTTGGCTAGATTCCTTTCTTCATGGAAAGAGAGTCGAGAACAAGCTTCCCAAGAGTTTCCTGGAGTTCCGTTAATCTTTGAAAAGCCTCGAGATGTTTCGGCCTTTGTGCATGATGTTTTTCATGCCCTCTATGCTTCCAAAATTATCAGTTATGCCCAAGGGTTTATGTTGTTAAGTGAGGCATCTCGGGAGTACTCCTGGGATCTCAATTTAGGAGAACTTGCTTTGCTTTGGCGTGGGGGATGTATTATCCAAAGTGTTTTTTTAGACGCAATTTATAAAGGTTTTTGCCAGGATCCTGAAAACCCCTCATTAATTTTCCAGGAGTTCTTTAAATCTGCCTTAAAAAATGCTGAGGCCGGATGGCGAAGAACTGTAATTGCCGGAATCGGAGTAGGAGTACCTATCCCTTGCTTAGCAGCGGGATTAAGTTTTTATGATGGCTATCGTACAGCGGATTCCTCTGCAGCTCTTGCTCAGGGTCTTAGAGATTACTTCGGATCGCACTTTTATGAGCGCAAGGATCGCCCTCGAGGAGAATTTTATCATACAAACTGGGTTGGAGATAAAACAACAGTACAGGTAAGGTAATAGTGTTAATCTAACTTTAATACTTCTATGAAAGCTGTATTGGGTATAGAGACTTTCCCAAACTCTTTCATGCGTTTTTTCCCTTTCTTTTGCTTTTCCCAGAGCTTGCGTTTTCTTGTGATATCGCCACCATAGCACTTCGCTGTGACATTTTTAGAGAGTGCTCGGATCGTTTCTCTAGCGATAATCTTCTTATTAATAGCAGCTTGAATTGGGATCTTAAAGAGCTGCTGGGGGATGACATCTACAAGCTTCTCACAAATTTTCCTTCCTTGGGCTTCAGCTTTGTCTCGATGTACAAGGCACGAAAAAGCATCTACAGGCTCATCATTGATAAGAATTTCTAATTTAATAATAGGACTCTTGCGATAGTCTCCGAGGCGATAATCAAAAGAACCATATCCCTTAGTTACAGATTTGAGCTTATCATTGAAATCTGAAACAATTTCATTCAAAGGAAGATCATAGGAAAGAACCAAGCGGTGATGATCCAACATCTCTGTTTTGAGACAAACCCCACGCTTTTCCAAACAGAGGTTCATAATACTGCTAAGATACTCTTGAGGTGAGATAATATTGACATGGACCCAAGGCTCTTCAACATGTTCGATATTAGCAGGATCTGGATAGCCTGCAGGGTTGTCGATATGAAGGATCTTACCGTTTTTCATCACAACTTTATAAATGACGCTCGGTGCTGTGGCGATAATATCTAAGTCAAATTCCCGAATGATCCTCTCAAAAATAATCTCAAGATGCAATAGTCCTAAAAATCCACAACGAAACCCAAACCCTAAAGAATGGCTGCTTTCTTGCTCTATAGTAAGAGCGGAATCATTCAGCTGCAACCTCCCTAAAGCATCTTTAAGAGAGTCAAAGTCTGAAGAATCTGTAGGATAGATCCCAGCAAAGACTACAGGAGAAATCTCCTTAAAACCATCTAAAGGTTCTTTGGCAGGATGTTTTTCTGTAGTTACCGTATCACCAATTTTTACATCTTTGACTTTCTTAATATTGGCGATAAAATACCCTACCTGACCAGGACGCAAAGCCCCTTCTATTAAGGTCGCTTCAGGAAGAAAGGCTCCTACTCCTAAAACTTCAAAGGTAGCCTTACGTGACGACATAAACATCACGAGATCGCCCTTTTTTAGCTCTCCGCTGATAATGCGTACATATACCATAATCCCCACGTAAGGGTTATAATGAGAGTCAAAGACAAGAGCTTTTAGTACAGTGTCTTCTGGCTCTTTAGGAGGGGGAATAAGGTTTATAATGGCTTCTAGAATTTCAGAAATTCCTTGTCCTGTTTTCGCGGAACATGCAATAGCATTTGTTGTATCGAGCCCAATATAGTCCTCTATTTGCTGACGGATTCTTTCAGGATCCGCAGCAGGAAGATCTATTTTATTGAGTATAGGAATAATCTCTAAATCACGCTCTAAAGCTAAGTATACATTGGCAAGACTCTGGGCTTGAACTCCTTGAGCAGCATCCACAATAAGCAATGCTCCCTCACATGCAGCAAGAGAACGAGAGACCTCATAGGAAAAGTCCACATGCCCAGGAGTGTCTATTAGATTGAGCTCGTACGTTTCCCCTTGATACTCATAGGTCATCGTGACGGGGTGTGCTTTGATGGTAATACCTCGCTCTCGCTCCAAATCCATGGAATCTAAGAGTTGCTCTCGCATTTCTCTCTGTTCAACGGTACTAGTACTTTCAAGTAGACGATCCGCAATAGTAGATTTCCCGTGATCGATATGAGCAATAATTGAGAAATTGCGAATGTTTTTCACGTTATGCTTTTGATGCATGAGAAGTGGTCTGAACCCAAAACAAGCCCATATTATTAGAAGACAGATTTTTACTTGTCAATCTCTTAAGAAGATCTTTTAATAATTCCTATTTTTAAAATATCTTATTTCTCTAGGACATTCTATTTTTCTTATTGAGATTTTCACTAATAATTAGGCTTGATATTGTTAGTACAATTTTTTACAATTAATGAACAGATCATTTATTTTGAGGATTTTTAGTGAGCGTATCTATTAACATAGCATCGAGCTCTATTTTTAAAAATAATGATTTAAGTAGGAAAAATTCTTGTCTACTACTAGCAAAAATTGCAGTTGTTGTCGCTATTGCCTTAGCTGCTATTCTTGCTGTCGTCTGTCTGATGTCTCCCATTTCTTATATTGTCGGGGGAACATTGGGAATTGCTGCTCTTGCAATTCTAGCTGTTACTCTAGTGCCAGAGATAAAGAGAGCCCCGAAAAACCTTCCCCAAGGCTTCTTAAACGTAGTTAAAAGTACATATCCTGATGTTGTTTATAATTTACTTGTTAAAGAGCACCTTACGCTTTCAGAATTCAGAGCAGTTCTGAATATTTTAGAGAACACTAAGAAAAGTGGGGATTTAGAGAGTCTTCTATCTGGTCTTCCTGAAAGACTTGCGCGAAAAATATTAAGATTTGGAGTGAAAAATCTTGAGCAGGGAGTTCAGGGAGTTGAACTCCAACCCTTAGAGCCTTTTTTAAGAAAACACTGCCCCTTTTATATGTTAAAAACTCTGATCAATATGGGGGATGAAAATATATTAAGATCTCGTGGTTGCGATGTCAAATACCGAGGCTGTTATTGGTTAGGAGCTGCAGCTTTATGCGGTGGAGATAATTTGCTCGGGTTATTTGATTTAAGAGTTCCCAATATAATGAAACTCTTGGACAAGAAGGATTTTGATGTTTTAAAGCAACATGCAAGCTCTTCAGTCTCTCTTTCCTGGAACAGTCAAGATAAAAATGTTCAAGAAATTATAAGCAAGTTAGCAGATAAATGTAAGGGCGTGCAGCTACAAGTCACATCCAAAAATGCCTCACAAGGAGTGCAGTGTTTGCCTTTGGATAAAGAGGACATTGGTAAAGTATTACATCGTTTATGTTGGGTCGGATATTCTTGGGAGCAATTACAATTAGTTGTAGATATGGATAAATTCGGCTATTGGCCGTGGTTTTGTTTTTTTGATGGCTTGGGACGCATGGGTAAAAATCTATGCTTTGTTGTAGGTTTATTATGCATGGAAGGCATTCTAGATGAAACATCCGCAGCATGTAGCCCTGAAGTCTTGCTTATGACATTAGATGAAATAAAGAAAGCTTATGCTTATGGACAAAGCTCCTCTGGGAGTGGGAAATTTGGGCGACAGACTTCTCAAGTTACGGAAAATATGATAGACTATCTTGCGATGTTTTTATCTCCTTACCTTCGAAAAGCTGTTAAATCTAAAGATATTAGTCAGATTATAGATGATTTTATTCAAAAACTTTCTAATATTGAGTGATTTGACTGTGTTTTATTTCTTGATTTTCTGAATTTAATAGTTTCTTTCAAAGAAAAAAATATTGTGAATTTCTAATTTTTAGAGAACTTCTTATAATTGTATAAGTGTTTAACTTAGATTAAAACATAAGTGAATCCATCATCAGCTATTTCACATTCAACCTTACATACGTTAGAGTCTTTAGATAGGAAGTCCCCTAGAAGCATTAGTGTTATTGTAGCGATTGCTTCTGCAGCGATATTAATTCTTACTGGCTTTATTTTGCTTGTTACCTGTTCTTCTCCTGTTGCCTATGGCTTAGGTGGAATATTTGTATTAGCAGCTGGAGCTATTATCGCAACAGCTTTAATAGCAAAACTTATTTTTGTTAAGCAACCTCAGATTCCCGAGGGCATTTTCAAAGTTATAAAAAATACATATCCGTATACGTTTTATAACTTTGTTGTAGAACAACGTTTAACTATTCAAGAACTTAAAGCAGTCATTGTGGCTTTAAATTCTCGTGTATCCTTAGAGTCCTTGCCGAGTTCTCTATACCAAAAGGTCATCAAATATGGAGAAGAGAAGTTACTTGGCTATGAGCACTTACCAGATCTTGATAGTTTGTTACTAAAGCATTGTCCTATGCACTGGTTGTATCGATTTGTAGATCTCGGTAAGAGTTGCCCTTGGGACGAAACTCACAAGTCTATTTTACAGAAGGCATATAGTATTTTAGGACCTATAGCACGTACTTCTGGCTCCATTTCAGTTTTCAACCCTTTGACTTATGCTATTTGTGCTTCTATGTCACAGCAAGATCTTAGCAGTTTAAAAGAGCTCGCCATGACGGGAAATTGGGATAAGGAGGAGGTAAGAGAAATTCGAGCAAGGCTTTATAATGAAGTTAAGGCTTCTTGGATCGCTAAGGTAGAGAACAATCCTCTATATATTAAGAGGATGTCTCGAGTGTTTGATTGCTCTACGCAAGTAGGTTTTGATCGTTATCTTCTTTTATTTTCTTTGCATAATTTGACTTGGGAGCAGGTAGAATTAATTCGTATGCTAAGTTATGAAGAGTGGCTATGGTTCTGTTCTTTAGAATTTAGTGGGCAAGAAAGGAGAGAATTTTTTCAAATCGCTAGCTTGGGCGGGTTTTTATATAACTATGATGTTTTAGATGACCTCAGTATAGATTATAAGCTGAACTTTGCTTTGCTTTTAAGAGAAGAGATTCAAAATATAGATGCTAAAAGGAAAAAAGAGCCTCAAAAGCAAAGGCAAGCTTTACCAGATGTTTTAGGTAAGCTACTTCCAAGAACATACTCTCTTTTTGCAAAAGCTTATTTAAGCACAGACTTTACCTTGTATAAAGCTATGCAACAAGCAATGCAGCGATTACCAAAATTTGCTTATAGCGAAGTTACTGGGAAAAGAACTCAAAAAATACGAAAATAACTAGCTCGAGTAAGAGAGAGAACGTAAGAAAAAGCCCTGCTTCACATTTGTGAAGCAGGGCTTTCTTTTTATGAAGAAAGTCTTCCTCTTTCTATGTTAAGAAGATGCTTTCTCCATCGCCATGCCTTCGCTTCCATCTGCTGGAGCCTCTTTTATAGCTACAGGAGCAGCTGGGGCTTCTTCCGGAGCTTGAGATTCTTTATCTTTAAGAGCCGCAAGGAAGAGTTTATTAAGTTTTGTCGCAGAGACTAACCAAACTGCAATAATCAAGAATAAGATAATTGCTAAGTGGGGAGTCATTGCTCCAATGCTACCACAGACAACCAAAAGGCCTTGTTGGATAAGCGCACCTCCAGATTTTCCAAAGCGAGCAGCCACAACGTCAATCGCAGCCTTACCCTTAACTTTTTGCTCTTGATCTAAGGGGATATACGCCATTTCTTTTGTCGCATCAAATAGGGCATATTTTGTGGACTTGGAAAGAATGTTTTGGATCGCTCCAACAATAACTGCGAGCATTAAAGGAGTTGTTCCAAACATTGCAACTAAGCCTGAAGCTTTGTCTCGGAAAATAACTAAAGAAAAGAAAACCACGCCTGTAAGCAAGACCATTACTGGAGTGACAAGAGCCCCTGTGAGCCAGCCAAACTTACGGATAACGTTTCCACCAATAAAGACCATTACAAAAACAGAAACTACACCAGTCCAGAAAGAAAAGTTCCCCATGAACTCGCTATAATCATTAGCATTAGGATATTGAAGCTTTAATTGGCTTTTCCAAGTTACTTCAACTAGGTTAATGCACACGCCATAGGAAATTACTAAGAGAGCTAAGAGAAGCATGTAAGGAGACCTTAACAGATACATAAAGCTATCTTTCATGTTCATCTTAGGCTTGGAAGACTTAGCTTTTTTAAGATCTTCAGGATTGTAGAATCTTGGATCAGTGAGAACAAATCTATTCATCCACCAATAGCTCAGCATAATAACTACGCCAGAAACAATAGTCATGCTCATTAAGAGGTAGAGAGAAAGTCCCCATGGATCCACTCCTTCTCCAGCGGATGCTCGGAGTCTGGAGGCCCAAATAATTGCTCGACCAGAGGCTAAAAGAGCTACATTAGCTCCAACTCCGAAAAGAGCATAGAAACGCTTGGCTTCACTAATTTTAGTGATTTCATTAGCAAATCCCCAGAACATGAGAGATAACATTACGCTTCCCCAAAGTTCTGCTAAAACATAAAAGGCCGCAAAAGTCCAGTTTCTGAGGATCGCAACAACCCCGAGTAAACCTTGAGGCAAGATTGACTGCAGACGGTCAGCAAAAACTGTTGGGTGTAGGACATCTCGTAGAGGATAGATTACTGTAGGAAAGAGGGCAAAAAATACAAGGAAGGGAGTGATAATGGTGTAAAATAATGCCTGCTTACTCAATATATTACTAAGTTTTGCATAGATTAACATGAAAACAACAGCACAAGGAACAACAAGCCAAAACTTAATAAAAGGAATCGCTTCTGCACCAGAGCCTGGGGCTGTTACGATAAGAGTATCCTTTGTATCGCGTAGCACAGTATAGTTAAATGCGATACAGAAGAACATAAGGAACATTGGCAAGACCTTCTTCAACTCATGCATATGTATGGGCCATAAGAAGGATCGCAATTTTCCAAAAGGTTTGTTCGCTGTTTGTGTCATATTTACCCTCTGAAATACTTAAATTCTTTGTTTTTATAATTAAAGCAGCTTATTAGTATGCCATATTTTGTTCTCATTGACAAGAGGAATGGGTAGGATAAGAATAGAACACTTGATAGACAGGACTTTTTATCTGTCTATCAAGTTTTTTTTAGACAAAGGATGGAGAAACTTCAAGATTTGGTGAAGTGGTTGATTTTACAGCTTCCACGTAAGCATTCCATAACTCGATACTTACAATCCCATTGCGGATAGAGCGAATAAGCTCTCTTTTTAGGGATGGAAGGGGTTTTTTAGGGCTAAAACGTGCTAATAAATCTTTGTCCCCAACTTGTCTAGCAAGCTCTAGAACTCGTTCAATATCTGTTTTAGTGAAATTAATCAGGTCTCTACGTTTTTTAGATCCTCTAGGAGCTCTTGGTTTCGGGTGAATTACGCGAGGAGAGTCAGAATCTAAAATAAAGGTTCTTAACATTTTTAGTAGCTGGTCCGGAGCTGTTCCTTTCATTTTCTTTAATGTGAAGTGGTGCATGTAACCACCGCTGGGACCCGGAAGATAACGGCATAGATCGTTTTCTTTATTTCCGCAGACTTTTTTAATAGCTTTCCCAATCAATTTTTCTATTTCTTCTTTTGAACTTGTTCGTTCTACGGCCATGAAACCCACCCTATATACTTGCTAGATCTTCGTAAGAATTAATTGATGTTTACATTTTTATAAGAAAGAATGTGCCATATTTTCAATTTAATGTTTAGAAAAATAAAATAAAAGAACCCTTTTAAAGAGAGGCATAGTTTTATGTTGGTTTTTTTTTTTTTTTTTTTTTTTTTTAGTGTTATTGAGACAGTATCCTTTATTTCTTAAGGGCTTTTTAATACATATTCTTTAGTTTTCCAACATATTTTTTTTAAATCTCAAATTATCTTAAAGTGATTTTATTTGTCTTCAGCAGCTTTTTAAGCATGTATTTGAAGCATCTTATATTCATGTCTATATAAATAATGGGATTTTTTTTGATGTTTTTATATCCTTAGATGTTTGTGAATCATGCTAGAACATCCGTTTAGAAATGAGTCGAGGTTTGTATGAATAGAATAAGACGTGTTTTAACAATGATCTCGCAGGTTTTATTGAGCTGTCTTATTAGTTGTGTTGCTTCTGGATGTTCTTTTTCTTTGAAGCAAGAACAAGAGAACAAGCCTTATGTTTTATCTATGAATAGAATGATCCATGATTGTGTTTCTCGTATCATTGGAGATAAGCTACATGCGATAGTATTAATAGATGGATCCTTAGACCCCCATGCTTATGAAATGGTTAAAGGTGATGAGGATAAAATGGCTTTAAGCTCATTAATTTTTTGTAATGGCTTGGGTTTAGAACACTCCTTAAGTTTAAGAAAGCATTTAGAGGGGAATCCTAAAGTTGTAAATATTAGTGCTCTTTTAGTGGAGAAAGGAGTGTTTACGCCTTTAGAAGAGGATGGAATTTATGATCCCCATATTTGGATGGATTTAGGACTATGGATTGAAGGCGTGCAGGAAATTTCTAGAAAACTTGTGATGCACTTTCCAGACTGGGAGAAAGAAATCATAGAAAATACCCATAAGCTTGTTCAGGAGATGCAGGAGCTAGACGTTTGGGCGGAGAAGTGTTTGCAATCTATTCCAGAAGATCGAAGATATTTGGTTTCTGGCCATAATGCATTTAGTTATTTTACAAAAAGATATCTTGCAACTCCTGAAGAGGGGATTTCTGGGGCTTGGAAAGAGCGTTGTATTTCTCCTGAGGGGTTATCTCCTGAAGCGCAAATTAGCATTCGTGACATTATGCTTGTGGTAGATTACATACATAAGCATGGGGTAGAAGTTGTTTTTCCTGAAGATACTTTAAATCAAGATGCTCTTAAAAAAATTGTTTCATGCTTAGGAAAGGGCCATACTGTGCGTTTAGCTAAAGGGGCTTTATACAGTGATAATGTAGATACAGATTATTTTACGACGTTTAAACATAATGTGAGTCTGATTACCAAAGAGCTCGGAGGAATAATTTTTGAATAAGCAAGATAGAATATTTTGGTCTGTACATGATCTATGCGTGAATTATGAAAATATCGATGTTCTTTGTCACGTCTCTTTTTCTTTGAAAGGAGGATCCTTAACTGCGATTTTGGGACCTAATGGAGCTGGGAAGAGTACCTTGCTAAAGGCTTCTCTGGGTTTAATCCGGCCTTCTTTTGGCTCTGTACGTTTTTTTGATAAAAAATTTTCTAAAGTACGTCAACGAATTGCATACATGCCGCAAAGAGCGAGTGTAGATTGGGAATTCCCTATGACAGTATTAGATCTTGTTTTGATGGGATGTTATGGCTACAAAGGTATGTGGGGAAGGATCACAGCAGATGATCGTAGAGAGGCTATGGAGATCTTAGAAAAGGTCGGGTTGCATACGTTTGCTGATCGTCAAATTGGGAAACTTTCTGGAGGACAGCAACAGAGAGCTTTTTTAGCTAGGGCGTTGATGCAAAAAGCAGATCTTTATCTTATGGATGAGTTATTTGCTGCTATTGATATGGCATCTTTTGAAACCGCCGTGAATATTTTAAAAGAGCTAAGAGATCAGGGGAAGACTGTTGTTGTTGTCCATCATGATCTTAGTCATATCCGTCAGCTTTTTGATCATGTGATTTTATTGAACAAGCGTTTAGTGTGTTGGGGCCCTACGCAGGAGTGTTTAAATAGTAAAACGATTTTTCAAGCTTATGGTTGTGAACTTGACTTGTTAGAGCACTCCTTAAAGCTATCTAGAGATAAGCATTTAGGAGCTTATTAGAATGCCAACATGTATTTTTTCTAATGCGATTTTTTTATCTAGCTTTATTGCTGTCGTTTGGATTTGTATGACGACGGCTTTATGGGGAGGGATTCTTTTAGTCAACCGCCAGCTTCTTTTAAGTGAGAGTCTATCTCATGCTTCTTATCCAGGGCTACTCTTTGGTGCCCTACTTTCTCAGTGGGCTTCGAGCTTTTTTAATAGCACCTTAGTCATTATTATTTGCGGTTGTCTTGCTGCAATTTTAGGCTATAGTACGATTTTTTTTTTAGAGAAAACCCTAAGAATGCATAAAGATGCTGCTTTATGTTTTGTTCTTGTGGTGTTTTTCGCTATTGGAGTCATTTTGGCAAGCTATGTCAAAGATAGCAGTCCAATTTTGTATAATCGTATAAATGCATATTTATATGGGCAGGCAGCTACTTTAGGATTCACTGAGGCTATAGTTGCTATATTTGTATTTTTTCTGTCCTTGGGGACTCTTTGGTGGTTTTATCATCAGGTGATCGTGACCATTTTTGATAAGGATTATGCTAAGACTTGTGGATTAAATACATTTTTAGCTGATGTTGTAATTTTAATATTTGTAGCTTTGGTAATTGTTAGTGGAGTACGTAGTGTAGGGATTGTTTTGATCTCAGCGATGTTTGTCGGACCCTCTTTAGCAGCACGTCAGCTTTCAGATCGGTTAAGCTCGATTCTTATGCTCTCTACTTGTTTTGGCGGAGTATGTGGTGCAGTAGGATGTTATGTTTCTGTAGCAATGACATGTTCGACAACTATAGGACAAAAGTACTTAGAAGTTACCTTGCCTACGGGGCCTCTTGTAGTGATTTGTGCTGGGGGAATTGCGTGTTTGGCGTTTTTATTTTCTCCAAAATCTGGTTGGGTAGTGCGTTCCTTTCGAAAGATCCGCTTTCGCTTTCTTAAGCATCAAGAACATCTTTTGAAAGTTTTTTGGTATTTATTTGAAGATGGTCATGAGAATATTGGGGAGGGAGATTTCGTCTGTTGTTATAAGTATCAAGAGTATTTTGGGCCAAAGCCCTTTCCTAAATGGAGAATATGGCTATTACAAGTTCAGAAGCTTGTGGAATATAAGAACTACCGCTATCAGCTTACAGAAAAAGGGAAGTTTACTGCGGCAAAGTTAGTTAGGGCCCATAGATTATGGGAATCCTATCTTGTGCATTCCTTAGATTTTAATGAAACACAAGTACATAATTTTGCTGAAGAAGTTGAGCATGTCCTGACAGATGAGTTAGATAGTGAACTTACAGAGAGATTGCGAGATCCTAGTTACGATCCTCATAATCAGATAATTCCTGAATTTAAAAGGGAGAAGGAGTAGCTATGGCTCTTTCGCCATATTATGGAGCATCATTTTTAGAGTTTTTTATCATTTTCTTTTCTAGGATGTTTTCGGGAAAGCTTTTTGGGGAACACCTGTACATTGATGATATTCAAGTGATAGTCTTTCTTGTAATTGCCTGTTCAGGAGCTCTTGGAGGCACTTTTTTAGTCTTAAAAAAAATGGCAATGTATGCCCATGCAGTCTCTCACACGGTCCTGTTTGGATTGGTGTGCATCTGTTTGTTTTCTCATCAATTAATGACGTTATCGTTAAGTGCACTTACCCTTTCAGCTGTTGTTACAGCATTATTAACAGGATTTTTAATCTATTTTGTTCGGAATACTTTTAGAGTTTCTGAAGAAAGTAGTACTGCTTTAGTTTTTTCGCTATTATTTTCTTTAAGCCTAGTGCTTCTAGTCTTTATGACGAAGAATGCCCATATAGGAACAGAGTTAGTTTTAGGGAATGCAGACTCTTTAACGAAAGAGGATATTTTTCCAGTTTGTGCTGTTCTCTTTATGAATATCATTATTATTTTAGGCACACTCCGAAGCTTAACCTGCGTCTCATTTGATTCTGTATTCTCTACCACTATAGGGATCCCTGTAAAGATTGTTGATTATCTTATCGTCTTTCAGCTTTCCTTGTGCCTTGTTGGAGCGTTTAAAGCAGTAGGTGTACTTATGGCTTTGGCATTTTTATTAATCCCAGGCTTAATTGCAAAAATCTTGTCCCAATCAATACTTGGCATGATGGGGTGGTCATTGGTCTTTAGTATAACGACAGCTTTTCTTTCTCCAGCACTCTCAAGATCTATTTTGAGCTCTTTCGGTGTAGGGTTGTCTACCTCTGGAATTGCCGTGCTTTTATTGTCGTTAATGTATGCTCTTGTGCAAACTTTGCTTCATGGAAAAATTTTTGTTAAAAAATTATTAAGAAAGCCACATGAATAGAGAATTGACAAGTCGTTAATGCTCAAGGTATGATCGTTTTTCTTAATAATCAACACTTGAGTCCCTTTGAAATATTTAGCTGTTTTAGGTTCGACTGGGAGCATTGGTAAGCAAACATTAGATATCGTCAGGCGTTTTCCTGAGAAGTTTAAAATTGTTGCTTTGGCTTCTTATGGCAACACTCCAGAGATCTTTTTCCAACAGTTAGAGGAGTTTTCTCCGAAGATTGCCTCTGTGTATGATCAGGAGGTATACGCTCTTGCAAAGCAAAAGTTTCCTCATGTGGAGATGCATTTAGGTGAAGAGGGATTAACAGCTGTAGCTACAGAAGAGAGTGTGGATTATGTTGTAGCAGCATCTTCAGGGATTTGTGCTTTGCCTGCAATTATTGAAGCGATCAAACAGAAGAAAACGCTAGGGTTAGCAAACAAAGAAGTTTTAGTATGTGCTGGAGAGCTGATTTCTAATTTAGCAAAGCAGTATGACACGAAGATTTTGCCTATAGATAGTGAGCACAATGCGTTATTTCAATGTTTAGAGTCTCGAGATCCTCAAAGCGTGAAGAGGTTAATTCTTACAGCTTCTGGGGGGCCATTTTTTGGAAAATCTAGAGATGAGCTCATGAAAGTTACGATCCAGGATGTGTTGCAGCACCCCATATGGTGTATGGGGAAAAAGGTTACTGTAGATTCTTCAACATTTGTAAACAAGGCTTTGGAGCTTATAGAGGCATCTTGGTTATTTGGATTTAAAGATTCCGAAATAGATGCTGTTGTTCATCCGCAAAGTTTGATTCATGGTATGGTGGAATTTCATGATGGGAGTGTAATTTCCATTATGAATCCTCCGAGTATGCTCTTTCCTATCCAATATGCATTATCTGTTCCAGACAGGCTTCCAGCTCCTCAGGAGGGGATAGATTTTGCTAAAAAACATGTGTTAGAATTTTATCCTGTAGATGAAGAGACGTTTCCAAGTATTCGCATGGCACGTCGGGTGCTGAGGGAAAAAGGTTCTTTAGGGAGCTTCTTTAATGCTGCGAATGAAGTTTTAGTGCATCGCTTTCTTTCAAAGCAGATTTTTTGGCATGAGATTTTGCAGAAACTCGAGGTACTCATGGATGCGCACCGTGTATACGACTGTTCAACATTAGAGAGTATCTTAGCTACAGATGAAGAAGCTCGTGCTCTTGCTCAAGGTATATAGGGAAGTATATGACGATAATTTATTTTATTCTTGCAGCCTTAGTTTTGGGAGTTCTAGTGTTGATTCATGAGCTAGGGCATTTATTAGCAGCAAAAGCTGTCGGCATGGATGTCGAAGCTTTTAGTATCGGTTTTGGTCCTGCTTTATTTAAAAAAGTGGTTGGCGGGATGGAGTACCGTGTAGGCACAATTCCTTTTGGAGGCTATGTCCGTATTAAGGGGATGGAGCGTAAGGGGAAAGATGCCCAAGGTCAGGCTGTATCTGTGTATGATATTCCTCGAGGTTTTTTTTCCCGAGCACCCTGGAAAAGAATTATAGTTCTTATTGCGGGTCCATTAGCGAATATCTTATTAGCAGCAGTGGCTTTTGGAGCATTATATCTTTCAGGAGGAAGAAGTAAGAATTTTGGGGAGTGTACTAAGCTTGTTGGTTGGGCGCACCCTATTTTACAAGATAAGGGATTGCAAGTCGGAGATCAAATCTCCCTGTGCAATGGAAAACCTTATATGGGCGATAAAGAGATCGTTGCTGAGGCTCTTCTTGAAGGAAAGTTAGCTTTGGATGTATTTCGCCCTAGTTATTTATTTGCTCCTGAAGAACACCTTTCTTTGGAGGCGGAGTTTGATCCTAGTAGGGAAGGGGTGCCTTGTATTGGAGCAAGCTACCTTTTATTCCGGGGAAATGCTCCGATGTCTGAGCGCTCTCCCTTGAGCCATGCGGGTTTAAAAGAAGGAGACCGCTTGGTTTGGATGGATGGGGAGCTATTATTTTCTTCTGTTCAAGTATCACAGCTTCTTAATGAAGCATATGCTTTTATTAAGGTCTTTCGAGAGGGGAAAGAACTCTTTATTCGCCAGCCTCGAGTATTGGCGAGTACGTTATATTTCGTTCCTTATGTGCGCAATGAGTTTATGGATACGCAATATGAAGCTGGCTTAAAAGGAAAATGGACGTCTTTGTATACGCTTCCTTATATAATTAATAGTTATGGCTATGTAGAAGGAGAACTCTCTCCTATAGATCCAGAATCTCCATTACCTCAGCTTAAGGAAAAACTTCACTTGGGAGATCAGATTTTAGCTGTTGATGGCACGCCTGTTTCTAGTAGTGCGGATATTTTAAGGTTAGTACAGACACATAGAGTGTCTCTAGTTATTCAGCATTTAGATCCTCAAGAGCTTACTGAAGAGCCAGCGTCTTTAGCTGATGCGCGCTTCATTTCATCTTTTCCCCCTGAAGATCTGTTAAAGATTACTCAAAGTATTGGTAGATCTTCTCCGATTCGTTCTTTGGGACAATATCGTTTGTTAGATCCAATTCAGCCACAATCTTGGGTGTATGTTTATTCTGAAGAGAGTTTAAATCGGCAAAGGGAATTAGCTAAGAGGGTCAAAAATCGAGAAAAGCAACGTTATTATCTTGAGCGCCTTGAAATTGAAAAGGAAAAGTTATCGTTAGGAGTTCCCCTTAAGGACTTGACGGTTAAGTACAACCCTACTCCTAGTGTTTTGATTGCCAAAACAGTAAAGGATAGTTTTGCTACGTTGAAAGCTTTAGTTTGCGGTCGTTTAAGCCCACAATGGCTATCAGGTCCTGTTGGTATTGTTCAGGTTCTCCATTCTGGTTGGTCTGTAGGCTTTTCAGAAGTCTTATTTTGGATAGGACTGATCAGCATGAACTTAGCAGTATTAAACCTTTTACCTGTGCCAGCATTAGATGGCGGCTATATTCTTCTGAGTCTTTGGGAAATGGTTACTCGTAAGCGTTTAAATATGGGAGTTGTAGAGAAGATCATTGTTCCTTTTATGATTCTCTTGATTCTTTTGTTTATCTTCTTGACTTTACAGGATTTACTTCGCTTTATTGGTTAAAAGACCATTTCTTGGGAAACCCATATAGGTGATAGGGGCGTGATCCTAAGCAGTGAATGATATAGATATCTTTTTTTTGATTTTGTAATCGGGATTCCTTTTGTTTTTCCTGTAGTACAGTCTGTTCTAAGGTTTCAGGAACTTGATTGATTGTTAGTGTTTGGTTCCCGTGCTTTAGAAACTCCTTAGTTAAATATAGAGACTTACGATCTGTAATGATGTAGGTGTGGTTTGTATTGATAACGTAGGATTTATGTGGGGTATCTAGGTGAGTCTCTATAATGCAGACCTTTCCGTCATTTTCAAGAGGCATACGAAAAGGAATAAAGCGGCTAGGGCGATTCCCACTTAGGATTAACACATCCACAGTTTTGGGGAGCTTTCCAACATTAAGCATTTTCTTTGGGCAATAGGTAAGGAGCTGACGTCCTAGCTTTCCTCCAAAGATAAATTGTACAAGTCTAATACTGCGGTAGCGTCGTGCTAGATGGGAGCCAGCATTTGGAGGCGCCATGAGAATAGCTTTCCCATGCTTTGCTTCCTGGGGACAGTCCGGGTGGGATAGGGCGACTCTAACGATCACTCCCCCAATAGAATGTGTCACGAAATTTATAGGAACTCCAGGTTTGAGCTCAGCAATTTTTTTTAGCAGCCTAATAAGATGCTCAGCGTGTCTTTCTAAGGTAAATTTTCGTGTTTCATAGTTCCAGATAAAAACATCGTAGTTTTCTTTTTCTAGAGTTTTTCCAATAGGCTTTAAAGATCTATAAGATCTTAAAAACGCATGCACACATACAACAGATTCTTTTTGCTGAGAGGTTTTTTGAAACCCTTCGATCTTAGAAGGAAGAGTTTGAATTATAGACGTGCTCGCAAAAATAGAAGAGCCAAAAACTAAAAAGAATAGAGCTAATAAAAAATTCTTCATTTGTCCACCGCTATAATCATTTTAAATCTGTTTTTTATTAAAAAAGAACTGTTTTTATTCTTTCCAAGAATAAAAATGTTTTATTAGAAATTAATAATAGATAAAACCTTTGATTATAGAATAAAAACGATGAAAAGTTAGTAGATACAAGAATTTTTGATGTGGAGGGACTTGCTATTTTCAGGGAGAGTATAAAGTGGTTGTGTAGAGGTGATTAGAGTTTGACCGAAATTTGGGGCGAGCTGAAGAAGTTGAGAAGCTCTTTGGGAATCTAGACTGGCATGGAGGTCATCGATGCACACAAGGGGGGAAAGATTATGATGATGTTGGAGATAAAGGCTTTCTGCTAGGCGGAGAATAGTTAAGAAGCTATGTTTTTGTCCTTCGCTAGCGAAAGTTGATGCAGGTTCTTGGTTCATCATGAGGGTAAAGTCCTCTCGATGTGGCCCTACAGAGGTGCTTTTGAGTTCTAGATCTCGAGGGAGGGAGTGAAGGAGCTGCTTAAGGAGTTCTTGGGAGAGTTCTTCTTCCTTGGGGGCTGGGGTTTTTATGAGGGAGCTCTTGAACTTTAGCAGGAGGTGTTCCTTTAGGGGATTAGACCATAAGCTTTGCATAAGGACATTGAGTTTGTCGCAGCATGTGTATCTTTGAAAGGTAATGTATCCTCCTAGTTTAGCGAGCTGTTCGTTCCAGACAGAGATCGTTGCAGTATTTTTGGTTTTAAGAAGAGCGTTTCTTTGCAGAAGAGCTTGTTGATAGTAGGAAAGAGTGTGGGTATAATAAGGATCGCATTGAGAGAGAAGGAGATTTAAAAATAAACGACGGTCTGCAGGAGCCCCAGAGATCAATAAGCGATCTTTAGAAGAAAATAGAACCATAGGGACTTTCCCAATCATTTCAGAGAGGGTTTTTACTGGAGCGTTATCAAAAAGGAGCTTTTTCCCATATTTGTCTACATAGATGGAAAGGGTATGAGAGCAAGAGAACTTCTCAAAGGCGATCTTTAAAAAGAAGTAAGAAGCTCCAAATGCTATAGCTTCAGAGAGATGTTGGGTACGAAAAGATCTTCCCAAAGACAAAATATATAATGCTTCGAGGAGATTTGTCTTTCCCTGAGCATTACTTCCTGAAATGTAATTTACTCTAGGAGCAAAGGAAACCTCAGTATCTTTATAGCTTCTGAAGTTTTTTAGTGTTAACGATACGATTTTCATTAATCATCGTGTAGCCTCATCGGCATGATTACAAATAAGCTTCGCGTAGAGTCGGTAATAATCCCAGGATTATAGGAGTCAGAGATTCCCAAGGAGACAAGTTCATCTTTACTATGTTTTAAGATGTCTAAGAAGAAAAAGGGATTAAAAGCAATTTCCAAAAGCTCTCCAGAGTAATTTACAGCCATACTGACTTTTCCTTCCCCTACTTTTGTGCAATTTGCCGTAAGGGTAAGTTCTCCAGGAGTAAAGGTAAACTTCACAGAGTGAGAGTTTTCGTTTGTAAATAGAGCTACTTGCTTCAATAGCGCAATGAGCTCTTCCCTATGCAAGTCGAATTGCACACTACTTTGTGTAGAAATTACAGGGGTGAAGTCGGGGAACTCTCCAGAGAGAAGCTTGGTGATGAGCAGGGTATTATCACTCTCTACAGCAATTTTATCCTGATCTAGAAAGATTGTTGTCTCAGTATCTTCAGAAGAGCACAGTTTGATAATTTCCTCTACAGCTTTGATGGGGATAATATAGTCTCCTACAAAGCTTTTATCTAAGGAAACTTCTGCATCAATTTTTGCTAAACGCTTTCCGTCTGTCCCTACGATTGTTGCGATTCCATTTGTTATGGAGAGAAGCACGCCAGTAAGTACATAGCGGCTCTCTTCTCGGGACACTGCAAAGGAGGTTCTTTGCAGCATATCTTTGAGCTGCTCTGTCGGGAGAGTAAAGCGGACAGCATTTTGCATATCCGGAAGCATAGGGAAGTCTTGTTTCCCCATGCTAAGTAGACGGAAACAGGAAGATCCAGAAGTGATCTGAGCCATTTCTCCCGCTATCGCAGAGATTTCTATGTTGTTTTCCGTCAGTTCTTTAATAAGTTGGAAAAATCTTTTCGAAGGAATAGAAACAGCACCCTTCTCATAGACTTTAGCTTTAGTAACGCAACGAGTGCTTACGGTAAGATCTGTAGCTGTAAATACAAGCTCGTCGTTGTTTGTTTCCATAAGTACATGAGAAAGCACAGGAATGGGAGTGTTTTGAGGAACTACACTCTGTATTTTTTTTATCAGGCTTCCTAACTCATTCTTAGAGATCGCAAATTTCATAACTTCCTAGTCCGTAAACGACTTTCCCTAGTATTTCTTTATCGCAAATAGGAACTCTCTGGGGGAGGTACCTTTAGCGATAAGAGCGGGATATTACTACAAAGATGTTTTATGGTCTTCTAGATATTTTTCTCTGAAAGAGGCCAAGCTAAAGGAGAACCAAGGAAGAAAAAGGGATTTTTGCTATACTTGCTTTCTGGTCTTTATTTTGAGCAAACTATGGCTTCCAAAGATATTGTTTCTAACCGCAAGGCACTGCATAACTATGAGGTTTTAGATACCTTAGAAGCAGGGATCATCTTGACCGGAACGGAAATAAAATCTTTACGTGATCATGGGGGGAATCTTGGGGATGCCTATGTGAGTATTTCTCGAGGGGAGGCGTGGTTGTTAAATGCGAGCATTGCCCCGTATCGCTTTGGCAATATTTACAATCATGAAGAGCGAAGGAAACGCAAGTTGCTTCTTCATCGCTATGAAATTCGCAAGTTAGAGAGCAGGGTCTCGCAGAAGGGCATCTCTTTAATTCCCTTAGGGATGTTTTTTAGCCGCGGCTATGTGAAGGTCCGCTTAGGATGTTGCCGCGGGAAGAAAGCTTATGATAAACGCCAAGCATTGATTACTAGAGAAAAAGAGCGCGAGATCGCGGCAGCTATGAAGCGCTATCGTTAATATAGGCACAAATTCCCTGGATTTTAGCCCAGGCTAGGGCTTCTTCTTTAGAAGAGAAGGTCATCAGAACTGTCGCTAAAGCATCGGCATAAGCGCAGTTAGGATGCACAACAGATACTGCTTGAAGAGGATGCTCTCTTTCTTCTAAAGGTTTTCCTGTATAGGGATTGAGAATATGGGTATAGACCTTCCCTTCTACGCACCAGTGTTGACAGGAACTTCCGCTCGTTGCAATGGCGCAGTTTTCTAGCTGGATAATAGAAGATGTTGCCTCAGAAAAGACTTGCCACACTCTCCCTGAGGGATGCTTCCCAGAGGTTTTAATCTCCCCTCCCCATTCTACATAAGCGTTTTTGCAAAATTTCTGGCAGGTCTCTAAAAGGCGATCTACTGCGTAACCTTTAACGATCCCACAAAGATCTAGATGGAGCGAGGAGGTTTTGGTTAGCGTATGTGTTTGAAAATCAATCTTTAGTTTGTCCCACCCTGTTTCTTTTATGGAGGCCTTCCAGAGCTCTTCTTGGGGAGTAGTGTGTTGCTTGAGGTGGAGGAGCCAGAGGGTTTTCAGAGCCCCTAGAGTTGGGTCGAAGCGCCCATGAGATAGAGTATAAAGTGTATCTACCTGCTTTAAGAATTCCGAGAGCTCTATAGAGAGTTGTAGGGGAAGGTGTGCTGGAGCTCTATTAATTTTTGAGATTTCTGAGTCGGGATTCCAATTGTTATAGGTCGTATCAATAGTGTGAAAGACTGCAAGAATTTGTTTGTGCAGTTGGGTTTTTTCTTTAGAGGAGAGGCTTTTGGCCAATACAATCCGATAAGGAATCGTCATTTGGATTCCTTCTAGTGTTGTGGTCTTCGTAGAGCAAGAAGGACATAAGACCAAAAGAATTCCTAAGAAGAGGATTTTTGATATCCTTGCCAAGTATTCCTCATAAGCATTGCTACTGTCATGGGCCCTACTCCTCCAGGGACAGGAGTAATTGCTGCGCATTTTGTGACAACATTGTTAAAATCTACATCTCCTAAAAGGGTATAGCTTTTCTTGTCAGTTGTGGGGATTCTTGTAGTTCCGACATCTATAACGACAGCGTGTGAAGATACCATGGTATCTTTGATAAACAGAGGTACCCCTAATGCAGCAACAATCACATCAGCTTTCTTAAGGATTTCCTGAAGATTCTGAGAATGGCTATGTAAAATAGTAACTGTAGCATTTGCTAGGGGATGTTTTTGCATAATGAGTGCTGCTAGAGGTTTCCCAACAATATTGCTTCTACCGACAATTGCGACGTGCTTCCCGGATAGAGAAATGTCATAAAAGTTAAGAAGTTCAAGAATTCCTGCAGGAGTGCAGGGGACAAATCCATCTGTTATGCCAAGGAGGAGCTTTCCTATATTTATAGGATGTAAGCCGTCGACGTCTTTTTCTGGAGAAATTGCTTGTGTAATGACTGTGCTATCTAGGTGTTTAGGAAGAGGAAGTTGAACCAAAATTCCATGGATAGTTGGATCTTGGTTAAGGCGATCTATTAATTTTAAAACAGAGGAAAGAGTAGAGTCTGAAGGGAGATAATGTGCTTTAGAAATCATGCCTAGTTCTAAAGCTTTTCTTACTTTCATTCCTACATAGACCTCTGAAGCAGGATCGTTGCCAATAAGAATCACTGCTAGTCCTGGTTTTGAAGCAGACTCTGAAATTTCTTTTTTTAATTGAGAGAGAATTTTTTCTGCTGTAGGTAAACCTTTTAATAGCATGATAAACCTCTAAGTTTTTTTATTTTGCAACTTCCCAAAGAGATTAGAAAAGGTAGCAAGTATATTAGTGTGCTGTAAGGAAAATCAATAAGAATAGCGTGCCTTATATCGAGAAGAATTAAAGAGGCATCCCAACAGTATCTATGAGTAAAGATTGCCAGGGAAGGGTAGGCGAGAGAAGAAAATACAAAGGAAAATATCGCACTTACTAGAGGTAAGGAAAAGAATTTATCTTTAAGGAAAAACCGCTTAAGCCCATAGGTACATGCTGCTGAGCTTACATAGAGTAATGTATGAATCCCAAATATATATGAGGAGCTAATATCACAAAATAGTCCTACAAAGAATGCCCATATAAGTACTTGCTTCTTAGAAATTCCCCAAAACAGTCTTACAATATAGGGAGTAAAAAATAGAGGAAGAAATTCTGGAAGATATTGAGGGAGAAAGAGAAAGCTTAAAAAACACAACAATAAGATCAGGAGAGCTGGGGGAGGAAACATCTTCGAAATCCTTAGCTTAAAGCTGAAAGCAATCTTCTGAGATTATAAACCTTTTACTTGTTTTCGGATTTATTCTTAAGAAGATTCCGAAGGGATTCCTTTATCTAGCTTCCACAGTGTAAATGATTTCAGGTGTTTTTATTTTTTTAATCTTTGTTTTTGTTTTTATCTTAAAATGGTTTGGGGTTATTATTAAAATAGTTAATTTTATAAATTAATAATTTCTAGTTTTTCATGAGCTTAACTAAATCAAAGAGAAAGAGAAACGGGAAAGCTTTGGCAAAAGTGATCCAGAAGAAATCAGTAGAAGTCTTAAAGAAAAACGTAGAAAAGAAAAAAGCGAAAAAGGGTAAGTTTCTCATTTCTAAGGAAGAGAAGATATTGAGAATGCGAGCTAAAGAGTATGATGAACTTGTACATTCTCTCTTAGAGGATCAGATTCACGATACAGGAAAGATCCTGATTTTTAATTACCAAGATGGTTTTGCCTCTGTCGATAAAAATAATTTTGGCAAGTATTCAATACGTTTATAAGCTCAAAAAGAAACGGTTTTAATAAAAAAACAAGCAGAGCGGGACCTATCCCGACAATGGGGTTTTTCGAGGTGGCCTGGGTGAATTTTGAGAGTTAGGTGCTGCTTTCATATGGAGATCTCTACAATCTTCTTATGAAAGCAGCCGGACCCTTGAGGTCCTCCTAGCTTAAAGCTGTGCACATTTCTTGCACCTCCCCGCCTCCTCTTTTCTCCTATTTCTGGTTTTTTTACGCAGAGAGTTTGTCTCTCTGCGTTTTTTTTTATTTATTTATTTGCGTTTTAGGTTTTTGTTTTTCTTTTGTCTTAAGTCGTTTTTTTTGAATTAATTATTTTTTGTTTTTAAAATTAAATAAAAAGTTAAGTGTTTTTCTTTTTATTTTTTGGAGAACTTTATGTCTGTTTCTGGAAGTGGCAATGTCTCTCCAGGATCTGGGAACATAGATCCTTCGCTTTTTAGAAGAACTACGGGAGAATCTTCAGTGGGGAGAAAATCTTCCCTTACGTCGGAGTCTACTTCTACGGCTGCAGAAAAACAGGAAGGTCTTGTCCAATCAGGAGCCGCGGCTTCTTATGGAACAGAGACTAATATCAATGAGGCGAAGTACCGTGAGACGCAGAGGAAGTCTTCCTCATCTCCTAAGTCTCGTTTAAAGGGCCCATTTTCTAGAGTTAAAGCAGGGGTGCAGGGCTTTTTAAAAGGATTTGGTTCTCGGGCTTCTCGTGTCTCTGCGCGTAATGCTGAAGCTCGTGGAGAGGGAGTTTCTATGATCCCTACGGAAATTTCTATGATGCCTAAGAAAAACCGAGTTTCTCCAGAGATGCAGAGGTTTTATTTGGATGCCGTGAGTATGGGAGAGAGCTCTTCAGATGTGTCCATGTTATCTTTTGATAGCTTAAAATCTTCAGATTTGAGGACTCCCTTGCTTTTAGAAGGCAATCTTAGTGCATCGGAGGTTTCCTCTACAGCTTCTTTTGGTTCCTTTCAGAAAGCTGCTTCTTTTGAAGAATCTTCGAATTTGTGTTCTGTTGCGCGTTTAGGGGGAGAGGCAATAAGTACACTTCTGGATCCTAATATAGAGACTTCCTCCCTTGTGCGTAGGGCAGCTCTAACCACAAATGAAGGGATGATCGACCTTGCAGATTTAGAAAATGCTTTAGCGAGTACTTCTATGGAGACCTTAGCAACTCCGCTGTCTTCTAAAGGGGATTTCTCTGCACAATCTGTAGATACGGATGTGGTTGAAAATAAGCCTGGGATGGCCATGGGAGTATCTTCTTCTGGAGTGATTGAGGATAACGCTAAGGCTCAAGAAAAAAAAGAGAGCCAAAAGCAGCTTCAAGAGGATCAGGAGATGCTCGCCAGAGCTATGGCGGGTTTATTGATGAAGTCGCAATATGGAGAAGTTTATGTTCCAGAAACAAGTTCTTCATGGTCGAGTCCCTCTACAAGATTTCCTCCACCGAAGATTTCTGGGACTATTGCGCACCCTTCATCAAGTAAAGCAAAGAAAACCTCATTTTTTGGAAGTTTAGAATCTCATAGAACATTTTCTTCATCAGGAGGCTCTCAGAAGGCATCTATGGATATACCTTTTACCCCTTCGCAATCTTCTGAAGGAGGATACCGCTTTCCCATAGCTAGGGATTCTTCTTGGTTTCCTAAAGACTCAGAACCTTCTTCTACAGAATTTCATTTACCAGAAAGCAGCAGCAAGAACTTAACCTCGATCCCTCGTGAGGGTATTCCGAGAGCTGTGGAGAGTGGAATCGGAGGTGCTTTAGGTAATGATGCCGTGAGCTCTTCGTATCAATTTGATTCTTTTAGTGGGTTTTCTGCGCTAGCTCCTTTGCCTAGAAGTACGCAGGAATATAAGCATCTTTTAGAGCATTATAAAGGACCTGGAGGTCCTCCAGATCCTTTGATTTATCAGTACAGAAACGTCGCTGTAGAGCCTCCAATTATCTTGCGTCCTCCTCAGCCATATGGGGGATCTGCATCACGATTTGTGGTTCAAGGGAAACCTGAAGCTTCTAGCGTTCATGATGATGGGGGGAGTGCTTCAGATCAAGGGAAAAGAGACGAGGATTTCTTCATAGAGATGTTTTCTGAAGAGGAGGAAAGTGGCAAGACCTCTACGGATATTGGGAGTTAATGAACGCTATGAAAATACTTTGTTTTGATCCTTATGGATCTTTTCCTTGTCAGGGTACAGGAAAAGATCCGCATCAAGAGAATAGCTATTTTCCCTTATCTATGAAAATCTCTGCGGAGATCGCCAAGAACGAGGCAATACGCATGGCGCTTATCGCTATTGGAGAACAGGAGAAGGAAAATAAAAAAAATCGCCATCGATTTAAATTGTTAAATCAAAAGCAAGTAAAGGTGTTTCTTTCTCAGCTTCGCAATGTGCAGTTAGATTTCCGTAAATTGCGTGGAGATAAAGACCATCATAAAAAAGATAAAGATAGGGACCCTCGCAAAAGAAAAGAGGAAGATTCTGAGCATTGTTCTAAAGTGAAGATTACAGGAAAGAAAAAAATTCACCTGGGAACAGCAGCCTCCCAAGCCATTGCTGCAGCTGCAGAAGCTTGGGTGATTGCTAGAAACAAAGGTGTCTTAGAAATGACTTTTTCTCTCTTCCAGAAAAAAGATGATGAATAGAGAGCAGTTTTATGCTGCTTTTTTTTCTTCGTTTTGATGGAGATCTTTTCCTGTTTGAGGATACCTTTGAGAAGATTTCAGTAAATCTCCCCAAATTTTATCGAGCTTCTGGTTTTGGGTTTTTGTCAGCTTATGAAGGATAATTAAGCTTTCATCATTCAAGCCAAACCCTGCTTCAGACCAGTTTGTAGATCCAGTAATCAGAATTTTCCTGTCAATAATTCCAAATTTATGGTGTAGCTTATGAGGAGTAGTCTTGATTGAAAAAGGAAAGTTTTTCAGCTGGAGTTTTTCTAGCTGCCCTTGTAGAGGAGTTCTAAAGCCTTTATCAATGATAACCTCTACAGCAACGCCACGTTGCATAGCATCATGGAGCGCTTGAAGAATTCCTGGATGGGTAAGGGCAAACATTCCTACGCAGATAGTTTTTTCTGCTTTGTTAAGGATTTGCAGGACAGAAAATAAAGCCTTACTGCCATCTTTAGGAAGGACAAAGTATTCTAAAGGTTGTTTATTTATCACGAAGGACCCTGAGGTGTTTGCGCTGATATGGTCGCAAAGTTCAGAGCTCTTTATGCCAATGATTAGGTTGCTATCTAAAATTAAAGAGTCAAAAGTATAATTTGCAGATCCTATCCAGGCATATTTTTTATCTATAGCGAGGGCTTTTTGATGCATAAGTTTACGGCCTTCCCTGGGATGCTCTGTAAGAGTAACATTACTCGTCTTAGGAAACGCTTCTCTAGCTTTAAACATTTGATAGTCGATAGTGAGAGGAAGGTGATTTTCTGCTTGCTTTGCGAGGCTCGCAATGATGGAAGGTTCTTGGAGATTGTAAATACGAAGGGAGATTTCTTTATCAGCATGGTCTATAGCATCGCATAGAACTTGCCGTACATCTTCGTGAGCTTGCTTTGAAAAAATCACAGGTTCTTCTGACTTTAAGAAAGTATTATAAGTTTCTTCTTTCGTTGTTTTTGCAAGTACTCCCAAAAAGACAGTAGTAACAACAACGAAAATAATACGTAAGGTTGCTTGTTTTTTTTTCATGGAAACCCCCGTTTTTAATTCACTCAGGGATCTGCAGTGTTTATGAAAATTATTTAATTTATCAAGTCTTTTTAAAGAATATCTTTTTAATCTAAAATGATTTAGGGAAAAACTCCCTCCAACGTTTAGAAACTCTTTTAGAGATTTCTTCGTTAGCTTCTACCTCTCTAGGATGAGAGGTCTTGGCTCGAGCATCTAAAATAATTGGAAAGAGATATTGTGGACGAAAAGCATCTCTTCCCTGGTGGTAGATGTGCATATCTGTTGCAGGGGCACTATGGATAAATGTGGACCAGAGAAAGTCTTTTTCACTACGAAGGGATCTTTGAAGGTTATTCGTAAGAACTACCAAAGGCCAAGAGCTGAGAGAAGGATGATGAAGAAGACTCTCAACATCTCTATCGCTTGGGAGCTCTAGTACCAAACATCCCCGGCAGAATACTCCTATATCACATACTCTAGGAAGTCTTGAACCTTGATAAATATGGGGAAGCGTTCGCTTCTTTGGGCC
The DNA here is from genome assembly GCF_000204135.1 of Chlamydia pecorum E58. Taxonomy (NCBI): domain Bacteria; kingdom Pseudomonadati; phylum Chlamydiota; class Chlamydiia; order Chlamydiales; family Chlamydiaceae; genus Chlamydia; species Chlamydia pecorum. The sequence continues at coordinate 788,958 of NC_015408.1, forward strand.
TATTCCCATAAGGATCACCTTAGAGCCTTGATTTAATCTTGGCCCTGAGTAGTCTAGGGTGTCATTTGCGGTTTCTGAAAATAGAATCAGATCACGCTGGGGAAGGAGCCTTTCTAAGATCGCCTCTAAAACCTCTGAAAACCTAGATAAATTTACATCTTGGTCTGTAAGCATAAGATACTTTGTTAAGGAAAGCTGTCCCTCTCCTAAGATTCTCAAAGCAGAAACAAGAGATTCTTTCCAATAGCGTTCTTTCACTACTGCTGCAGTAAGAGCATGGAATCCTGCTTCTCCATAGCTTTTCAGTGCACGTACTCCTGGCATCACTAAAGGAAATAGGGGAGAAAGGTACTCTTGAAGTTTCTCTCCAAGATAGAAATCTTCTTGATAGGGCTTACCTACAACTGTTGCGGGGTAGATAGCATCTTTCCTATGGTAGATCTTATGGCAGCGAAATATGGGAAAGTCGTGTTGTAGACTATAAAATCCATAGTGGTCTCCAAATGGCCCTTCGGGACGACGTTCACCTGCAATAGCCTCTCCCGTAAGGATAAACTCTGTGTCAAGGAGAAGAGGATGTGGGTGAGGAGGGCATTTTTTATACAAGAGCTTGGAGTTCTGTAGGAAGGTACAAAATAAGATCTCCGAGAGATTTTCAGGAAGAGGAGCAATCGCAGATAGAATCAAAAAAGGATTTCCAGATAGAAATACCGTAACGGGAAGATTTCTCTGGATCTTTTCAGCTTCATAGAAATGCATCCCTCCCCCTTTTTGAATCTGAAAATGTAGCCCTAAAGTTTGATGGTCAAACCTTTGCATGCGATACATCCCCAAGTTAGGAGAGGAACTCTCTAAAGATTCTGTATATACTAGGGGAAGAGTAAGAAAAGCTCCGCCATCTTCAGGCCAACTTGTGAGCATCGGAAGCTCATGAAGGTTTACAGAAGAGGAAGAAAGAAAAGGAAACCGTCGCCATCGGGATTTACGTAGCCCTAAAGAAAGCCCTCGTTTGAGAAGGCCACGAGCTTCCCATAGCGTCTTTATTTTAAGGGGAGAGGAAAATAGCTGGGCAATTTGTGAAAATAGTGTATCAGGAACACGAGAAAATAATGTATCTACTCTATGGCGCGTCCCAAAAAGATTCGTGACTACAGGAAATTTAGAACCAACAACATGATGAAAAAGAAGGGCCGGCCCCTGGCTTTCGATAACACGACGATGAATCTCTGCCAATTCTAAATGGGGATCTACAGGAGCATAAACATCAACAAGCTGGCCCTGAGCTCGCAAAAGAGAAACATGGCGCCTTAATAAAGACATAAATATTCCTCTTTTTAGGAAAATAAAGGAAGAAGACTAGAGACCTTTACTCTTAGCTCGTAAAATAGCAGTTTCAAGACCTAGCTTATCAATTAAACGAAGTGCTGAAGCAGAAATTTTCATTTTTAAAAATCTCTTTTCTTCCGTGGACCACAAACGCTTAGTTACCATGTTAGGATAAAAACGTCGCTTGGTTTTTCCTGTGGTTTTTAATCCAATTCCTTTTTTCTTTTTAGCAATACCTCGGATTGTGTAGCTATTACCGCAACGAGGTCTTTTTCCTGTAAGTGGACACTTTCTTGACATGTTTTTCCTATGAATTTCGTTGTTATCACGAAAATAAAAGTACATTAAGAGGAATCTATATTAGATCTTTCACGATATATGGAAAAGTGGTTTTGTGTAAAAAATTTTAGTAATACATTTTTGATAAAAACTTTTAGAAAAAACTAGATATTTTCTCTGAAGCTTATGGAAGTATTTCTTTTATATAGTGATTAAAACGTTCGTGAGAGGAAAGCTCTTCTATAGATGGGCGTACTCTATATATCCAGTTAGTATGGGATAGAGTTCCTGGGACGTTAATTCTTTCTTGGTATAGCTGCTTTGAGATTAGCTCTGGACAGAGAGCCAAGTAGTCATTGAGTAGGTTGATATGAAAAATTGAAGCAGTTTGGTGAGACAGATTTAAAATTGTTTTTTGAGTTTCTACAGTTAGTTTGGAAGAATAGGGGAGATTTAAGAACGAGGCAAACTCTTTTGCTTCTGAGGGGGAGTTATTCCACCACAGTGCTAAGGTATCGGAATCATGCGTGGATAAGGAAGTCATGGATAGAGGACAATACTTATCAAAGGGAATAAATCCTTCTCCAGATTCCCAGTACTTCTCCCATCTAGGAATGCGTGTTCCACAAATTCCCAAAGTTTTTAGCCTCTTTTTGATATCTTTAGGGACATCTCCAAGATCCTCACCAATAGGGAGCATGGAGGAATCTTGAAGTAAAGAAGAGAGGATTTCGGTTCCCTGCTTTAGGTATTCTTTAGGAGATTCTGGGAAGAACTTCCCGTTTCCTTGAGAGTCCCATACCCATAAGCGAAAGAATCCTACAATATGATCAAGACGGTATAGAGAATAAAAGTTTTCTGCGTAGCGTAAGCGCTCCTTCCACCAGATATAGTTATCTTTTTTAAGATTTTCTATGTTGTAGATAGGCAGCTGCCAGTTTTGCCCTTCGGCGTTGTAAAAATCTGGAGGGGCACCTACAGATCCTGATGAAGAGAAATACTCCTTAGCATACCACACATCGCAGCTATCCTTACTGATTAAAATAGGAAGATCTCCCATAAGAAAGACTTGGTGTTGATCAGCAAAGGTACGTACCTGGGAGAGTTGTTGGTAACAGAGAAACTGTAGATAAGAAAAAAAATGTATCTCAGAGGAAAAGGTTTTTGCTAATTGAGGAAACTGTTTTTGATCTGTCAATGAGATGGGCCATGTTGTGCTTGGAGTCCCATTCATATGGTGTTTGATTGCTCGAAACAGTGCATAGGGAGAGAGCCAGGAGGACTCTTTATCTATAAACTTATGGAACTCTGGATTGTCAGCACTAGAGGCTTTTCCTATTTGGGTATAATATTCCCTAAGAAACTCCCATTTTGCCTGTTTTACTTTAGGATAGGGAACATGAGGTAAGGCACAGAGTTTATGCATGGCTTGAAGTTTTTCCTTAGACTTAGGGAGAGAGTGGACTTCGGGGAGTGCTGTTAGAGAAAGAAATAGGGGATTTAAAGCGATTGAGGAGATGCTATTGTATGGGCTGCTATCTTCTCCTGTATCGTTTAGAGGAAGGAGCTGAAGGATATGGAAACCTGAAGAGGCACACCAAGAGATAAGAGGAAGAAGGTCTAGGTATTCTCCGATGCCGCAGCTATTTTTTGTATGAAGAGAAAATAAAGGAACGCAAATGCCGTGTTTTGGAGTGGTCCCTAGGAGTTTCCATGAGGAAGCTGCTGGGGATGTTTCTATGGAATGGAAGAGTTTCAATAGAGCTTATGAGATGTGATAAAGTCCTAAAACATGTAAGTCTGGGAGTTTCCCGGATTGTAAAGCTTGCATCCAGATATAGGCATGGCGGGAGAAGAAGGTCAGATAGCGGAAGAGCTTCTCTCCATTGAGGTAATTCATGCTTAAGGTGTCAGAGAGATATAATTGTTTGGTAACTTCACCATAGCCTAAGATTCCTTTGATCCCTGAAAGGGGGGAGGCATTTACAGATAAGGCTGCTTTAAATATCCTTTCCCTAAAGGTGTTTTCGGGAAGGGATCCTAGGATAGTTACTATGGCAATATCTCCCGAGGTTCCGTCTTCTTCTAATTGCACTGGAACTTCAGTTTCGCTAAAGCGAATTAAACATGCATGGTTTTTATCTGGAGTCAAACTAGAATGTAGCAAGGTTCCCAGAGATTCTAAAAGTTGCTCGAACTGGCTTTGCATAGGTTATGACCAGGGATAAGGTTTTGGGAAATCCGTAGCTTTGGGGTAATCTTCATTGTCACGGTTGATAGAGTCCAAAGTGTTTAACATCATCATTTTTAAATCTTGACGCTTGCTAGCAGAAGCATAGAGTCTAGCTGAGGTGTTGTTCAAAGCAGTGACAAAAAGATTCATTACTGCAGTTTGTACTTCAGTTTCGTTCCCTACAAGTTCTTGGAGACTTCTTTCCATTTTTGATGATGAGGGGAATTTATCGTTGATCATTCCTTGAAAGGCGTCGGCAAGAGATCGAGAATTGACATTAGGAGAAATAGTATGGCCTTCAGTTTTTAAGCTGTCGAGTATTGTTGGAGCTCTAGAGTCAAAGAATTCATACGAGGTTAGGATAGCTTGTAAATTTCGAATTTCTGACATCAAAAGTTGAAGCTTAGGAGGCTCTACAGAAGGTCCTTCGGATTTAAGATCAGCAGACATCCCATTTAATAAGAAAGAGCTTACCTTACCCATTTCTTCATGAGAATACTGACCTTTCAGTAAATCAAGTAATTGATGGCAGTTTAGATTTGTTGTTGTGACTACATTATAAATGTCTCTTAAGCTTGATGGAGGTACGCCTAAAGCTTCCCCATATTGTTGAGAAGCGAATAAAACATTTCTACCTCCAGAGACTTTTGTTCCGTGTTGTTGTAGGAGAGTATTTCGCGCTTGAACAAGGGCTTCTTTTAAATCTGCACTGGAAGAAGGAGTTGTTTGAACCAAATAATCTAACGCAAGGGCTTGTAAAGCAGGATCGTTAAATTTACTTGCTAAAAGATTTAAAACATCTTCACTAGAGGAATTATCAGATAATTGATCTCGAATTCCTCTTAAGTCAGATCCGGAGACTTCGGAGTTTCCTTGAGTATACTTATCTGCAAGGTCTTGGCCTGATTTATCCCCAGTTTCTGTTTTTTTATCTGTCTTAGCTTCGCCTTTTCTTCGTGATTCTAGAGATTTAAAGGTTTCTTCTTTTTTTTTAGTGCGAGTCGCTGCAGCAGGATTCGAGGAATCAGGGACATCCCTAACGAAACTCATTTCTGAGCTTTCTTGTGATGCTATAACTTCGGCTGCATCAGCTTTTGCTTGAGCAGCTTGAACTGCAGAAAGATCTACAGCTTTAGAGCCTCCTAAGCCTCCTGTCCCTCCAGCTGCCATATTCCTCCAGCTTTTACAGCACTAAAGATTTAGAAAATCTGAATTCTTCCTAAAGGTTGTATACGGATTTCTGGAAGAACTTCTTGATAAGAAATTACCGCAATATCTGGAAATTCAGTTTCTATTAATTTTCGTACATAACGTCTGACGTCTATTGCTGTCAAGAGTACTGGGGGTTGCCCTCCAGGAGGGGTTGGCGTGATCGTATTACGCATAGATTTTAAGATCAGATTAACAGAATCAGGATCTAAGGCAAGGTAAGATCCTGCAGATGTTTGTTTAATTGCTCCACGAATCATCTCTTCAATTTCTGGATCTAAAAGGTAAACGGAGATTGCAGACTGCCCTTGTGAAAACTTAAAGCTAATGTAAAGCTTTAAGGAAGAACGAACATATTCTGTAAGCAGGACAGTATCTTTTTCAGTCTGAGCCCATTCACTTAGGGATTCTAGAATTGTACGAAGGTCTTTAATAGAGATCTGCTCTTGAACGAGACGTTTGAAAATCTCTGTAAGTTTTTGGAGTGGAATCAGTCGGGTAACTTCTTTTACAAGATCAGGGAAGGAGCGCTCCATAAACTCAACCATGGAACGAACTTCTTGAATGCCAAGAAACTCTTGGGAATTTTTATGAAAGAAATAGGAAAGATGAAGGATAATTACTTCAAGGGGAGACCAGTATTTTATCGCAGCTTTATCTAAGATGGCCTTAGCATCCTCACTTACCCAAGCAGAAGGAAGACCCGCAGCATTTTTATAGGTAATAAATGGTAAGTTATAACGGCTGAGGTTTTCTTCGACTTCATTGGTTAGTACATGATTTGGAGGAATTTTCCCACGAACATAAGGAACTTCATTGAGAAGAATCATATAGTCATGACCCTCAAGAGAAGGAGAGTCCGTGCGGACATGAATCCCAGGATAGCGAATACCAATATCTTGATAGAGGGCTTGGCGCATCTTTGGGATCATATCATCGATAAAAGTTTGTCCGGCTTTGTTTCTATGGTGGATTAACTTGGAAAGATCTTTCCCTAGTTCTAAAATTACAGGTAAAGTTAAGGCATAATCATCGGGGCTATCAGTAGATGCAGAGCCTTCACTAGCAGCCCCTACGGTTGTTGAAGAGCTCCCACCTCCCCCTGCCATTTTTTTTGCAGCGTTTTTCTTTGTAAGTAGCAACACTCCCAATACTAAAAAGATCAAAGCAAGAACAGAAAATGACCAAAGAGGGAAACCTTTAAAGAAGCCCACTCCGAGTGTTGCAAAGCCTGCTAAGAGCAATGCACGAGGTTCTTTAACTAACTGTGCAGAGATTTCACGACCTAAGTTAGAATCTTTATCGCTAGATACTCGGGTAGTGACAATACCAGCTGTAAGAGAGACTAAAAGAGAGGGGATCTGAGAAACCAAACCATCTCCAATAGAGAGGAGGGTGTAGACATGGGCAGCTTGAGCGAGATCCATACCGTGCATGGTGACCCCAATGGCCAAGCCTCCGACGATGTTAATTAAGGAGATAACGATCCCAGCGATCACGTCTCCCTTAATGAACTTCATCGCACCATCCATAGCTCCGTAGAGCTCACTTTCCTTTTGGATTTGTGCACGTTTATCCCTAGCTTGGGTCGCATCAATCATACCGGCACGTAGGTCTGCATCGATCGCCATCTGCTTACCAGGCATCGCATCTAATCGGAATCTCGCAGCGACCTCAGCAACCCTTTCAGCACCTTTGGTAACCACAATAAACTGAATGATCGTAATGATCAGAAAGATAATGAATCCGACGATATAATTTCCTCCAACGACGAAGTCTCCGAAGGCTTGGATGACATGTCCGGCATAAGCTTTAAGGAGAATTTGTCTTGAGGAGGAAATGTTAATTCCTAAACGAAACATCGTGGTGATCAAAAGTAGAGAAGGGAATACTGACAACTGCAGGGCACTAGGGATATAAAGAGCTACCATCAACAGAAAGACGGAAATCGCCAAGTTGATTGTGATCATAAGGTCAACAAGTGCTGGAGGTAGCGGTAAGATGATCATTAAGACTACGCCCATCATCCAAATCGCTAGGAGTAGGTCGCTAGACCTGTTGATCATGTTAAGGGCGGCTTCTCCACCAAAGGTTCTACTTACAAAATTGAGTAGCTTATTCATTAGTCATCAGATGGGTTAATATTTTTCATATTAGGGTTTTGAGCTTGCAGAGAGGTAATATATAGAAGAATTTCCCCAATAGCTTCATATGTGGACTCTGGAATAAACTTCAATTCTTTTCCTTCGTCCCAAAGCTGATGCGCCAAGGGGACATTTCTCATAATAGGAATTCCATACTTTTCGGCTTCTGCAAGGATTCTTTTTGCCCTTAAATTGATCCCCATAGCGATAATCCAGGGGGCTTTATATTTCTCTGGCATATAGCCAATAGCTACGGCAATATCCTTAGGATTAGAGACAACCGTGCTAGCATGTTTGATTTGCGAAGAAGGATCTTCATAGGCAATTTCTTGTGCGATTTGACGGCGGCGTCCCTTAATTTCTGGGTTTCCTTCAGTATCTTTAAATTCCTGTTTGACCTCAAACTTTTCCATTTTTAGCTCTTTAGAAAAGTTATGACGTTGATAGACCAAATCCAAAACCGCAACAACAACAAAAAAAATGCCAATAGACGTAACTGCTTTATAAAAGATCTGTTTAAAAATCTGCGCTGTCACTATAGGAGCTACACCTGCAGTCTCTATAATTAAGGGAACCCGATTTTTCAAAACCACATACAAGATCAGCGCAGCACCAAAAATTTTAAAGACAGATTTTAATAATTCTATTAAAGTTTTGACTTTAAATTTTTGCTTAATGTTTTCAATAGGATTGAACTTTTTTATATCGGGCTTGAATACTTCTGTAGAGAACACAGGACCAACAATAAGAAACCCTACAATAAGACCAATAATCCCCACAGAAACCAGCAGCGGAAGAGAAGCTGCTAGGATTAATGTAAGACAGTTTTTCAGGTAATATAGAGCGAGTCTAGGATCATGATTTATAGGGGCTTGTGTTAATGTTGAGACGAGAAACCCTCCTAGGTGTTGGTAAAAGAAGGAAGATAGATAGAACGCCATAGACATTGACACAATAAAGGTGATGGCAGAGGGGAAATCTTGAGATTTTGCTACCTGGCCTTTCTTCCTAGCGTCTCTGAGTCGCTTTGGCGTTGCCTTTTCTGTCTTTTCACCCATGCCACTGCCAAAATTGTATCGAAAGGATTACATTGGGAATTACTTGCAACTTACCGTATACCAGGGTTTTTCTCAAGAGCGAAGCCTAGAGTGCTTAAAATTAAGGGGTTTGGACAGTCTTCGACACAAGGTAAAATAGACTATCTTTTGCTTCTCTAGTTTTCTTCGCTAGGGAGAAGCTTTGTCAGGAATTTTTAGATACGTTATAGTTTTCTCAACTTAGCTAAAGTTTGACGTAAAGCTGTAACATCAGAATCTATTTTTTTCGATATAATATATGAGTCATACAGAGTGTGGAATTGTTGGCCTTCCTAACGTAGGGAAGTCTGGGTTATTTAATGCGTTAACAGGGGCGCAGGTAGCTTCCTGTAACTATCCTTTTTGTACCATAGATCCTAATGTAGGTATTGTTCCTGTTCTTGACAAGCGTTTAGAGATCTTAGCTGAAATGAGCCAGAGCAAGAAGATCCTTTATGCAGATATGAAGTTTATAGATATCGCGGGTTTAGTCATGGGGGCTTCTTCTGGAGCAGGGTTGGGGAACCGCTTTCTTTCTCATATTCGAGAGACCCATGCTATCGCTCATGTAGTGCGTTGTTTTGAGGACTCTAATGTGACCCATGTTTCTGGTAAGGTAGATCCTGCTGAGGATATTGCAGTAATTAACCTTGAGCTTGTCCTTGCAGATTTTGCTTCAGCGCAAAGTATTTATGGAAAGCTAGAGAAACTGTCAAAAGGGAAAAAAGATATCGGAGCCGTTTTACCTTTGTTAGATAGACTTCTCGTGCATTTAGAAAAAGGGGAGCCAGTACGTTCTTTAGAGATGACCCCTGAAGATCGAGCTCTCTTGAAGCCTTACCCTTTTCTTACTATGAAGCCAATGCTTTATGTAGCAAATGTTGGTGAGGATGCCCTTCCAGAAATGGACAACGCCTATGTTTCTGCGGTAAGAGAAATCGCATCTAAGGAAAACGCCCAGGTAGTGCCTATCTGCGTACAGATAGAGGAAGAGATTGTCTCCCTTCCTGTTGAAGAACGTCAGGAATTTCTATTGAGCTTGGGATTGGAATCATCGTGTTTACAGAAGCTTGTCAGCGCTGCCTACAGTACATTAGAATTGATTTCCTATTTTACTACAGGCCCTCAGGAAACCCGTGCATGGACAATCCCTAATGGCGCAACAGCTGTAGAGGCAGCAGGAGAAATCCACTCTGATATTCAGAAAGGGTTTATTCGCGCGGAGGTAGTCACCTTGGAAGATATCATCGCGTATCAAGGGAGAAATGGAGTACGAGAAGCTGGGAAACTACGAGCTGAAGGGAGAGATTATGTAGTGAAAGATGGAGATATTCTTCTCTTTTTACATAATTAAGAAGATAGGTGAAAGAGAGTCTTGGCCTGAAGGACATCGTGCTTTATCGCGCATATGAGTTCCTCCTTAGAAGCAAATTTTTTTTCTTCCCTAAGGAACTTTTTTGGAAAGAAAGTAATTCTTTCTCCATAAAGGTTCCCAGAAAAGTTAAAGAGATGCGCCTCTAAGCATAAGGAGTCCCGATGGACCGTCGGAGCTTCACCTAAGTTCATCACAGCAAAGTATGTTTGATGTTTATGCTTCACTTCACAAGCATATACCCCATAAGGAAGCAAACATTCTTCTTTGATCACATTCAAGGTTGCAAATCCTAACCTCGAGCCAATGCCATTTCCTGCTGTTACAGTGCCGCAAATTGCATAGGGACGCCCAAGATAAAGATGAGCAGTCTCTAAGTCCCCATGAGACAGCATTTTGCGAATCTTTTGGCTTGAGATGACCTCATTATTGAAGTAAAAAGAAGGGGCTTGAACGATCTCTATCCCTAAGCTTTTCCCTAAAGGTTGTAAGGTTTTTATATTTCCTAAGCCACCTTTTCCTAAGCGAGAGTCAGGGCCTAAAATTAAACGCTTACAATGCAGTTGAGAATGAAGCTCGGAAAGAAACTCTTCTGCTGATAGAGATGCAAACTCTAAAGAAAAAGGAAGAATCCCTAAGAAATCTATAGGGAACTTTTGGAGCAGCTCTAAGCGTTCTGGAGTTTCCGTAATGAGCTTGGGAGATTTACTTAGAACTGCTTGAGGATGAGGATCAAAGGTAATCACTCCTGAAGAGCCAGGATAGGATGTCAATATGGACAAAAGCTTTTGATGCCCCAAGTGACACCCATCAAAAAAACCAACAGTAAGGGAATCAATAGGGACAGAGGAGGCGAGCTTATAGGAGATTTCCATGTGCGTCTCTGAAGTAGGGAAGAACATCAAAATCTGGAAGATCTAAAAGACTACCATCAAAACACTGATTTATAAAAAAGTTCCCACTACGTAAGCGACGAAGTTGCTCAAGATACGCCCCACACCCTAACATGTTGCCAAGCTCATGAGCAATGCTACGAATATAGGTCCCTTTACTACACTGAACAATAAAATGTAGGAGGGGGTATTCATACTTAGTGATCTGCAGGTTTACTTGAACCGTAGCGCTTTTTCTCTCTATAGAAAGCCCTTTTCTAGCATACTCATAAAGCTTTTTTCCCTGGACCTTCTTAGCGGAAAACATGGGAGGGATCTGTTGGATTTCTCCTTGGAAGTAACTTGCAGCAATAAGGATTTCTTCTAGAGAGGGGACCTTTTTTGATCTCCCGACGATCTTCCCATCACAATCAAATGAGTCTGTAGTTGTTCCTAAATGCGCTACTGCTTCATATTCCTTATCTTCAAATAAAAGAACATCAGATAAACGTGTAAAACGTCTCCCTACTAAAATTACCATTACCCCTGTAGCAAAGGGGTCTAAAGTTCCAGCATGACCGACCTTTTTTTCTCCCAGTAACTTCGTAAGAGCTCGAATCAGACTAAAGGAAGTTCTTCCTTGAGGTTTATCTATAAGAAGAATGCCCTCTTTGAGTTCCGTTGCAAGTTCCATAGCTATTCTTTAATCATTCATAATTTATTCGAATGTCGTTACACTCAACACTCTTTCCAGATTTTCCAAAGTAGGCTTTCTATATGGTCTTGAGGAGAAAATATATCTTCAAGATGAAAATTAAGTTCAGGGAAATATTTAAGAACGACTTTCTTAGATGTTCTACAAGCAATAAACCCAGCAGAAACTTTCAATGCTTCGAGGGTTTCTTGTATTGTGACTTTTTCTTGTGGCATAATAGAAACGTAAACTTGGGCAAAGCGCAAATCTTTAGATAACGATACTCGTGTTACCGTAATCCAATGATTAGAAATCTTAGGGTGCTGAACATCCTTAAGAATAACTTCTGCAATTGCTTCCCTTAAAAGGGAATTTACCTTTTGAATCCGTCTGTTCCCACTCATAATACGCAAACTATAATTTTTGCGGGTGATAGATGATCTCATAGCACTGTAGGATGTCACCTACAAGAGCTTGTTGGTAGTTATCTAAAATTAAACCACATTCAAAACCTTTTCTAACTTCCTTCACATCTTCTTTAGCTCGTTTTAATGAAGAAAGAGAACCTTTCCAAAGGACTTCGTTATTTCGTACGATTCGAAACTTGTTGTTTCTAATAATTACGCCCTCATTAACAAAACATCCATAAATAATCCCAAGTTGAGAAGACTTAAAGATTGCTTTAATTTCTGCAGATCCAACGTCTTTTTCTTCAGCAATAGGATCCAAAAGTGCTGTCATCATTTCTCTAACAGCATCTACAGCATGGTAAATAATCGTAAAGAGATGAGTTTTAACCCCTAAACTCTTAATTAAAGGTTCGGCATGACTCTCTATTCCTATATGGAAACCAATAATTGTTGCTTTTGATGCTGCTGCAAGGCGAATGTCTGATTCTGAAATTTCTCCAACACCATGAGAAAGAATCTCCACATTTACTTTTTCCGATTTAATTTTAGAAATCGAATTTGCAAGAGCCTCAATAGATCCCTGCACATCACCCTTAAGAATAAGCTTGAGCGTCTTCTTATTCTGTAATACTGAATCAAAATTCGGACGTTTCTTTTGTAGCAATGAGATACGCTGTTGACCTGCTAGCCTTGCCTCAATAATCTCCTTAGCTGTCTTCTCGTTTTTCACAACAAGGAAAGGATCTCCTGCTTTAGGCATATTAGATAGGCCCGTAATCAATACAGGAGTAGAAGGACTTGCCTCTGTCATGAGATTATTATGCTCATCATGCATGGTCTTGACTTTACCGTAGCAGTCATTAAGAACAAAAGATTCTCCAAGGCGTAAAGTCCCATTCTGAACTAATACGGTGGCAATATTTCCTAAGCCCTTATGTAGTTTGGACTCAATTACAAGACCTCGAGCCCTTGCACTAGGATCTGCTTTTAATTCCAAGACTTCAGCTTGCAATGCTAGCATTTCTACAAGTTCCGAAAGCCCCTCTCCAGTTTTTGCTGAAGTGTTAACTGTAACAATAGAGCCTCCCCAAGCTTCAGGAAGCAGGTTAATTTCAGAAAGTTGTCTGTAAACAGTCTCAGCATTGAAATTTGGCTTATCACATTTATTGATAGCAACAACAATAGCGATATTCGCAGCTTTTGCATGTTCTACAGCTTCTAAAGTTTGCTCTTTAATTCCTTCATCTCCTGCAACTACAAGTACAACAATATCACAAACTTCTGCTCCTCGAGCACGCATTGCTGAGAACGCTTCGTGACCTGGAGTGTCTAAAATAGTAATGTTTCCTTGCGCTGTAGTGCAACGGAAAGCCCCCATATGCTGAGTAATAGCACCAGCTTCGATAGCTGCAACATTGCTTTTCCTTAGCATGTCAATTATGGTTGTCTTCCCATGGTCAACATGCCCCATAAAGGCAACAATAGGCGAGCGAATTATAAGTTTTTCAGGAGCTGTGGCTTCGATTTCTTCTTTTACCGTATTGCAAGTTAGGAATAACTTGTCTTGCTCTGAAGAGTCAATATCTATGGTACAACCAAATTCAAGGCCAATAAACTGCACCGTAGTTTCATTGTCTAAAACATCATTGACAACATAGGTCATCCCATGAATAAAGAGTCTCTGGACAAGCTCAGAAGCTTTTAACTTCATTTCCGCAGCAAGATCCTTTATGGTAATTGGTAAGGGGACCTTGATATGTGTAGGACGCTGGATTGTATGTTCGTCGTAATGTTTCTTTGTTTTCTGTGGACGTTTTTTTCTCCAACGATCTTCTTCTCCTCCTTCATTCAGACCATAACGATCCCTACCTGTAAAGGCTTTGACACCTTCTTCTTTTCTCGCACGATCCTTAAAATCTGAAAGAGCTTTTTTCCCTGTATCCCTACGGGGAAAAGGTCCCGAACGATTTGCCTGTTGTTGTGTAGGCTTGTCGTCTCGATTTTGCCCAGAATCAGATTTCGCTATTTTTTGATTGCCAGGACTACTTGTTGTTGCAAACTCTTTTTTAGAGGGAGCTTTGCTTTCTTTAGAAGGAGCTTTAAAGGTTTTTGCTAATAGATGATTGACATGCTTCCCTGTAGGTCCAAACTTGGACTTAATCATAACGACGCTTTTAGGCTCTTCACTCGGAACCTTAGGAGCCTGCTGTGAGGGGAGGGTATTCTCCTTTACTTCAATTTCTATAGCTTCGTCAGAAATACCGGAAGGAAGAGGAGTTTCCTCTATAACTTCATTTATTACAGCAGGTTCTGGAGCATCTTCTATAGCAGAAGAGTTAGGAAGAGGTTGTTGAGGAGAAGGTGATACCTCTTCATCCGCAGACAGAAAAGAAGAACGATTTTTTGCTCGAATACGACGAGGTGCTTGCTCTGCAGTTGGCGAAAACCGAAGCTCCTCTGTTGTAGAACTAGCCGAAGACGAGCTTTTTTCTTTAGTTGAAGATTTTTCTACAGAAGACTTTGTTTCTGAAGATCCTGCTTGAGCGAGTTTCTGTTTTAATTTGTCTAAACCAGCAGCTTTTGTTAGCTGAGCGTTTTTAATTTTCAGTTTCAGGTTTTTCGTCAACTTTACCTTCTCCATATTTGCTGACTTGCTCTAGGATTTTATAAGCAAGCTCTAAACCAATCCCAGGGACTGAGGAAAGATCGCTAGCGCTCGCTAATAATACCTTCCTAATTGTATCGTATCCTGCATGCTCTAAGTTTTGAATGACTAACTTGCTAATTCCTTCTATTTCTTGAAGAGGCTGATCTAATTGGGGACTATCAAATTCTGCGAGTTGAAGACGTTGAATTTCCAGCAATTTATTGTACTCGCTCATACGTTGAACTTCGAGCTCATAGTCTAAAATTTGGCTAATTAAACGCGCATTAATTCCACGCTTTCCTATAACTGTTGCATAATCTGCATCATTCACCACAATCGCAATGACTTTGTCATCTTCTAAAATAGCGATTTTTTGAATCTCTATAGGATAGAGAAGATTTTGTAATAGCTCTGTAGGCGTACTAGAATAATTAACGATATCTATTTTCTCGTCATTTAATTCTCGAATAATGTTTTTTACTCGAGCTCCTCGCATACCTACAAAGGCTCCTACAGGATCTGTTTTGAAATCCGAAGAGCTTACAGCTAACTTTGTGCGGTAACCTGGTTCTCGAGCAATTTTTACAATGCTTACAACTCCTTCCTCTAATTCAGGAACCTCTTGTAAGAATAGTTGCTTGACAAACTCTGGATGACTTCTTGAGAGAATAACCTCAGCCCCACCATTATCTAGCTCTTGAACCTCATAAAGTAAGGCATAAATTTTATCACCAATCTTGTGTTTTTCTGTTTTGGGGTAAAAACGTGCCGGTAAGATAGCCTCAACTTTTCCGAGATCTATGATTAAATTAGAGCCTTTAACAAAACGCTTAACTACCCCAGAAAGAATCTCGTTTACTCGATGGCGATATTCTTCATAAATAACGTCTCTTTCTGCGTAGCGTAGTTTCTGACCGATAATTTGTCGTGCTGTATGTGCAGCAATTCTTCCAAAATTCTCAGAAACAAAAGGAACATCCATATACTGTCCGATTTCACAGTCTGGATCAAATTCCCGAGCTTTATCTAAAGGAATTTCTTTGCTAGGATTGTTGCAGAAATCAACAATTTCTTTTTCACAGAAAACTTCAATATCACCTGTTCTAGGATTAATATTTACAGAAATATTAGCGTCATCCCTTAAAGTTTTTTTGGCTGCTATTTTAAGAGCTGATTCAATAGCACTGATAATTGTTGTGCGTTGAATACCCTTTTCTTTTTCCATGTAGTCAAAAATAGCTATAAGATCTTTGTTCATTACACACCTTTTATAAGTAAGGAAATAGAGAGAGTATAATGAAATACCCTCTATAAAATTTTAATCTTCTATTTTCCTTTCCTTTTCTTTTCTGCAGGAGTATATGAATCAGAATCTAGCTCGCTTGAGTTCTCTTCATCTTTGAGACTTTGATTGACCAAATATTCCTTTACCGAAAGAGACACCTTTTTATGATCAGGGTCTAATTTAATTACTTTTGCATGTACAGTATCTCCTATTGAGATAATATCCTCGACTTTTGCAAAAGGTTTTTCTGAGAGTTCTGAAACGTGAATTAATCCTTCGATTCCATTTTGTAATTCAACGAAAGCTCCAAAAGCTGTAATTTTTGTAACCACACCAGAGATATCGCTACCAGCAGGGAACATCGCTTCAATTTCATCCCAAGGATTTGCACTTAACTGCTTCACCCCAAGAGTGATCTTTTTGCTTTCTTTATCTACAGAAAGAATAACAGCTTCAACTACATCGCCTTTTTTGAATAACTCAGAAGGGTGAGACACTTTTTTTATCCAACTCATATCAGAGATATGGATAAGCCCTTCAATCCCTGGCTCTAGCTCAACAAAAGCTCCGTAGTTTGTCAGGTTTCGAATTTCAGCTTTTACATGAAGGCCGATAGGATATTTTTCCTCAATGTTGTCCCAAGGATTGTGCTCTGTTTGTTTCAATCCCAAGGAAATCTTTCCTTCATCCTTTTGAATAGACAATACGATAGCCTCAACTTCATCGCCCTTGTTTACAATCTCACTAGGATCGACGACATTTTTCACCCAAGACATCTCTGAAATATGAATAAGTCCTTCAATCCCTTCTTCAATTTCAATAAATGCTCCATAGGGAAGAAGTTTAACAATTTTCCCAGACACACGCTTTCCTGGAGGATATTTTTTCTCAATATCTTCCCAAGGATTGTGTTCTTTTTGTTTTAACCCTAAAGCTACACGACCTTTTTCTTTATCTACAGAAAGGATTACAACTTCTAGTTCCTGATTAAGCTCAACCATTTCTGAGGGATGTCGAATACGCTTCCATGTCATATCTGTGATGTGAAGAAGACCATCGATACCATCAAGATCTAAAAAGACTCCGAAATCAGTAATATTCTTGACAATACCTTTGCGCAGTTCTCCAATTGTGATTTGCTCAATAAGCTCTGCTTTTTTCGAAATTCTTTCAGCTTCTAGCAACTCTCGTCTAGAAACCACAACATTTCTTCTTTCAACATTAATTTTTAATATTTTGAATTCACAAACTTTTCCGACATAATCATCAAGATTTTTAATTTTTTTATTATCAATTTGTGAACCAGGAAGGAATGCTTCCATTCCAATATCAACAATGAGACCACCTTTGACTTTGCGTGTGATTTGGCCTTTAACGATAGATCCTTCTTCACAATGGGCTAAAATATACTCCCACTGACGTTGTCTTGTAGCTTTTTCTCTAGATAAAACAATCTTACCCTCATCGTCTTCAGCTTGATCTAAATAAACCTCAACTTCAGCTCCAAGGGCCAAGCCTTCTGACGAGTTTATAAATTCTGCCATGGGGATTACCCCTTCAGATTTTAGTCCCACATCAACAACAACAAAGTCTTTATTGATATCTACCACTGTGCCTTTTAGGATAGCGCCGGGCTGTACGTCATTATTGGATTCATCTTCGCTCGAGGTAATTCCATGCGCTGTGTAAAGTAGGTCTTTGAATTCGGCAACATCTTCCGCCAAGCATTCAATGTTATCCAGAATTTTTTTAGAGCTCCAAGTATATTCAGCTTGTTTCGGCATTTAATGTTATTCTCCTAAAAACTACAAAGTCAAAAAAGACAGTGTAAATATAAACCTTAAAAAAGGCAAGGCTTCGCTTATGCAGGACTTTTTATTCTATTTGTTGCATAAAAAAAAATTATTTATTCTAGCTCTTTTATTTTTCAAAACATGAAAAGGTAGCAACAAATGTCTCATTCTCCAGTGATTATTATTGGTTCAGGCCCGGCGGGCTATACTGCAGCAGTATATGCTGCAAGAGCTTTACTCCAACCTCGCCTTTTCGAGGGTTTTTTTTCGGGGACGGCAGGTGGGCAGCTGATGACCACAACAGAAGTTGAAAATTTTCCTGGATTTCCAGAAGGTATTTTAGGCCCTGTATTAATGGAAAAAATGAAAGCTCAAGCGGTGCGTTATGGAACAGAGGTTCTTTCTAAGGATATTACCTCTGTAGATTTTAGTAAGAGGCCTTTTGTCTTATATTCTAATGAAGAGATTTATACATGTGATGCCTGCATTATAGCCACGGGGGCTTCAGCAAAGCGCTTGGATATTCCTGGAGCTGGAGATGACGAATTTTGGCAAAAAGGAGTCACAGCATGTGCAGTGTGTGATGGAGCTTCTCCTATTTTTAAGAATAAAGATTTATTTGTTGTTGGGGGAGGGGATTCAGCATTGGAAGAGGCTTTATTTTTGACTCGCTATGGGAAGCAGGTTTACGTTGTTCACAGAAGGGATTCTTTAAGAGCGTCCAAAGCTATGGAGAATAAGGCTAGGGCAAATGATAAGATTACTTTTTTATGGAATAGTGAGATTATAAGAATTTCTGGAGACTCTTTAGTTCGAGCTGTAGATATTAAAAACAACGTTACTGAGCAAGTGGAGACTCGGGAAGCAGCTGGAGTGTTTTTTGCAATTGGGCATAAGCCAAATACGGATTTTCTTGCTGGACAAGTGAATATTGATGAGTCGGGCTATATCCTAACAAATAAGGGGACAACACAAACATCTATTCCTGGGGTTTTTGCTGCTGGGGATGTTCAAGACAAGCATTACAGGCAAGCCATTACCTCTGCAGGAACTGGGTGCATGGCGGCTTTAGAAGCAGAAAGATTCTTAAGCTAATGCAATAGCTGTTGCTGTAGCATAGTTTTGGCTATGACTAATGGAAAGAATGACTTTATTTATTCCTGTGCTCGCAGGGATATGAGGAGCTAAAAAAACTTCAGGTTGACTAGAAGTTTTTAGGATCTCAATATCCTTCCATTTTACGATTTTGCCAATTCCTGTCCCTAAAGCTTTAGCAACAGCTTCTTTTCCAGCAAATCTTGCTGCAAAAGAAGCGAAGGGATGAGCCTTTTTAAGGCAGTATTCTTGCTCTTTAATGGTAAAAAGCCGGTTCAAGATGTGCTTCCCGTGCTTTTCT
Organism: Chlamydia pecorum E58; assembly: GCF_000204135.1. Classification (NCBI taxonomy): domain Bacteria; kingdom Pseudomonadati; phylum Chlamydiota; class Chlamydiia; order Chlamydiales; family Chlamydiaceae; genus Chlamydia; species Chlamydia pecorum. The sequence continues at coordinate 807,694 of NC_015408.1, forward strand.
ATAGCTTTGCGAATTCTTTGGATTTCAATGATATCTGTGCCAATATGGATAATTTCCATAAAGTTTTTAGTGCCTTTAGTTATGTTTGAGGAAGAGTTTTTTGAATAAGAGAAAAATAGGTCTTGGCTGCTCTGATAAGAGCATATCCAATGGTTGCGCGCAAGATAAAGAGGCTAGGGATGTGTGAGATAAGGTGTCGTAAACCTAAAGATAAGAAAATCATGGAAACCATAATTAAAAACCGCTTAGAGAGAAAAGAGGCCTTGAGGTACTTCTTTGCAGTAATTCGTTTAAATATTAGCTGAACTGCAAGGGTGTGTTGTGTCTCTGCTGAGCGTTTTAGAATGTAGTGATGTTTTATATAGGACATCCCCCAAGAAAGTATGCTAAGAAGTAGGCTAAGAGAAAAAGGTAGCTCGGCATTCAAAATAGCAGAGACGGCTTTGAGGATAAGCTTAGTGCCTGCAACAACCCATAAAACCCCTGGAAGCATAATTAATGCTTGGTGAGAATTTTTTTTCATATTATTGCGCTTATTTTTAATTGTTTTATTATACGCATGAAGTAGATTTTATTGCTATTTTTAGGATGACGATGGCAAGTATCGCAGCAGTCTATTGGGGATTTTCGAAGTTTTTATGGGTGTCAGAGTCTTTTCCTATCCGGTTAACTTGGTATGGTTTGTTTTTTGTCTCAGGAATTTTCTTGGCGTGCGTTTCTGGAATATACCTAGTGCTTTCCCTCCATGATAAAGATTGTGAAAATACTTGTTTAAAAAAACAAGTCCAACAAGCTTTAGAAAATTTTGCATTATACTCTTTGTTCTTTGTTGTTGTTGGGGCTCGCTTGGCATATGTCATGTTTTATGGCTTTCATTTTTACATGCGTAATCCCAAAGAAATTTTCAAGATTTGGAATGGAGGATTATCGAGTCATGGGGCAATCGTTGGGCTGCTTATATGGATTGTCATCTTTTCTTACATATATCGGAAAAAATTACCTTGGTTAACTCCGCTATTCCTCACAGATCTTTGTGGGGCCGTTTTTGGATGTTCTGCATTTTTGATTCGCTTGGGGAACTTTATGAACCAGGAAATTGTTGGGACACCAACTTCTCTTCCTTGGGGGGTGATTTTTTCTGACCCTATACAAGGGGCCCGTGGGATTCCTGTACATCCTGTGCAATTATATGAGGGAGTAAGCTATTTGTTATTATCTCTCGTTCTTTATGTTTTTACATATAAACGGTATTTAAAACTTGGTCGTGGTTGGATTACAGCTATCGTATGTATGGGGGTTGCTGTGATTCGCTTCTTTGCGGAGTTTGTAAAGAGTCATCAGGGGAATGTTTTAAGCGATAACAGCTTGTTAACTATTGGACAAATCTTATCTTTGCCTTTATTTTTATCTGGTGGAGTTTTGTTTTATATTTGTTTTGTGAAATATAAAAAAGAACGAAAGTGATTTAGTTCAAAATAACTGCGTTTCATAATTCTCCTATGAGAGATAAATAGATTTATGCTATTTTTGCCTTTTCGATTTAATTTTTTAGAGTTTATCAGATGAATAAACGTACTTTTCTGTTCTTCTCCTTGGTAGGAATAGCTTTTGTTGGCTGCCAGACATTTTTTGGCTATAAGGAGTATAGCTCTTATAAAAAGCTCTCAGAAAGGCAACAAGAGATTTCAGAACAGATTCTTTCCTTAACAGAAACGACAGGACTGAGTGTTGTTTCCTGTGGTTTTACAAAAGATGCAGAGGAGTCTTCTCTTCACTATGCCGTGCGTGTTGGAGAACATATGTTGCTTCCCCATACAGGGAGTGTTTCGGATCTTGTGTATGCTTCTGGAGAGGCTTGGAATTTTGTAGAGCAAACACATGCTTTTGATAATGTGCACTTGGCATTGTATAGCCAAGATCGTCCTGGGGTATTCTCTGAAAATGCAAAAGTATATCTTCCTTTAAATGATGAGGTTCTTCCTGTTTTAGTTGTAGAGTTTCGCAACCGTAAAGCGCCTCTTGTATTTCTTGGGGAATATAAGCAAGGAAAGATTTGGAATAAAGATAGCGAGATTTTCGGTACGTCTCTTGTTTTCTGGAGATCGGGAAATAAGTATTTACCTTTAGGAGTGTATGATTCACAGAGGGAGCGTCTTACCTTTATTGATTTGCCTATGGCAAGAGCTGCGATTTTTGATGGACAAAGTGAAGCGCCTCAATCTTTCAGAAGTAACGAACACTTTGTCCTTTCTAATGACTACATGCAACTTTTGATCTCTCAAGAAAGTGGATCTATAGAAGAAATTAATCTTCCCTTTGTCTCTACAAGTAAAGAGAGTATTGTTAATGAGATTGGCTTTGATAGAGATTTAGTTCGTCAAGATCCTGAGCAAGCGTTTTTCCCAGGAGTTTCTTGTATTAATGCACATGGAGAAAAAGTTGAGAGACAAGTTGGTGGGTATTATTCCTTGCTTCGAAGGGGAATATTGAGTGATGCAAAACGACGCGTCCCTATAAGTTATCATGCGCTTAATGTGGTTTCTGGAAAGGAGCTGTCTATGCCTATAGCTTCTGGATATCGCGTGCTTTCTTTTACTTCTAAAGCAATCCATTTAGAAAGCTTAGATAAGAGCCTTCAAAAAATTTATACCTTGCCAGAGGATCCTACTTCTCAGCCCTATGCTTTTGAAGTAGAAGTAGTCTCTTCAGAAAACCTTGCAGATATGTGGATAACTTCTGGGGTTCCTGAAGTTGAAATTATGTCTAATGCATTTATGCCTGCGATCCAATACAGAGTGCAAAGTAAGGGACAACTGGACAAGGCCAAGCTTCCTAAAATGAAAACACCACTCATGTTTCAAAGGGGAGCCCATCCTCAATGGATATTGAATTCTAATGGATATTTTGGAATTATCCTTACCCCATTAACCAACATCCCTACAGGCTTTGCATCTTTATATCTTCCAGGCTCTGTATTGCCTACTCGATTAACTCTTTTGGAACCGAGAAATCAAGCTTTCCCGGCTGCAAAATATCCAGGCTATGAGACCTTAATGCCTTTGCCTAAAGAAGCTGGTAGCTCTAAGTTTTTAGTTTACGCTGGGCCTTTAGCGGAACCTTCATTAAAGACTTTGGATAAAACTTTTACAAAGGAAAATGGAGAGAATCCTCAGTATTTATCCTGTATTTCCTTGCGTGGGTTCCTTTCTTTTATCACGGCTCCGTTTGCTTCTTTGTTGTTTGTAATTATGAAGTTTTTCAAGGCCTTAACAGGATCTTGGGGACTATCTATTGTGCTTTTAACGGTCTTTTTAAAGTTGCTCCTTTATCCATTGAATGCGTGGTCTATTCGTTCTATGAGGCGCATGCAGAAGCTATCTCCTTATATTCAGCAGATCCAGCAAAAGTATAAGAAAGAGCCTAGACGTGCACAGATGGAGGTAATGGCTTTATATAAGGCAAATAAGGTGAACCCAATTACGGGATGTTTGCCGTTGTTGATTCAACTGCCTTTTTTAATTGCTATGTTTGATTTATTGAAATCCTCATTTTTATTGAGAGGTGCGTCTTTATTCCCAGGGTGGATAGATAACCTAACTGCTCCAGATGTATTGTTTTCTTGGCAACATCCGATTTGGTTTATAGGAAATGAGTTTCATGTATTGCCTATAATTTTAGGCTTGGTGATGTTTGTTCAGCAGAAAATGACAAACTACAATAAGCAAGGGCAGATGACAGAACAGCAGCGTCAACAGCAGACTATGGGAACAGTCATGGCGATATTATTCACTGCGATGTTTTATAACTTCCCTTCAGGATTGAACATTTACTGGCTCTCTTCGATGATTTTAGGAATAATTCAACAGTGGGTTACTAATAAAGTTTTAGATAGTAAACATCTTAAAAATGAAGTTACTTTAAACAATAAGCAAAAACATCGGTGATACTAGAAAAAACGTGGTTATGTTATTAGTGTTTAAACAAGCTAGTTAAATTGAGCTTATAATTTATGCGGGCATGGGAAGATTTTCTTTTGCTACAAGAACAGGAGATAGGTAGCAGTACTGTAGATAAGTGGCTACGCTCTTTGAAAGTCGTGTGTTTTGATGCTTGCAACCTGTATTTAGAAGCGAAGGATTCTTTCCAAGTCACTTGGTTTGAAGAGCACATGCGGCATAAGGTTAAGGCTGGTCTTGTGAATAACAATGGTAAGCCCATTCGAGTCCATGTTACTTCTATGGATAAGAATGCGTCTTTTTCTAAAGAAAAGCATATTCAGCAAGAAAAAACCTCATATTTTACTATGCAATATGGGGAAGTGCTTCCGGAAATGTCTTTTTCGAGTTTTCTAGTCTCTTCAGAAAATGATCTTCCCTTTAGAATTTTACAAGAGTTTGCAAGAATAGAAGAAGGTAAGAGCTTTCCCTTCAATCCTATATACCTTTTTGGTCCTGAGGGGGCAGGGAAAACCCATTTAATGCAAGCTGCTATTCATATGCTTCGCGAGAGCTGTGACAAGGTTCTCTATGTTTCTTCGGATCTTTTTACGGAGCATCTAGTTTCTGCTATTCGCTCTGGAGAAATGCAGAGGTTCCGCGCATTTTATCGTAATGTTGATGCATTATTTATAGAGAATATCGAGGTGTTTTCTGGTAAGAACGCCACTCAGGAGGAATTTTTTCATACATTCAACTCCCTACATACAGAAGGGAAGCTTATTGTTATTTCTTCCTGTTATGCCCCGGCAGATTTAAAAGCTATGGAAGAGCGGCTAATTAGTAGGTTTGAGTGGGGCGTTGTCGTGCCCATACAGCCTCTAAGAACCGAGGGATTAAGAAATTTATTAATGCGTCAAGCTGAAATTCAGGGAATACGTATTCAAGAGTTTGCTTTGGATTTCCTGATCTCTTCCTTATCTGCAAATGTAAAAAATTTACTTCATGCTATAGGGCTGCTATCTAAGCGTGTTGCGTATAAAAAGCTTTCTCAGCAACTGCTTTATGAAGATGATATTAGAACCCTTTTAAAGGATGTTTTAGAGATTGCTAAAAGTGTTCGTCTTACGCCAAATGGAATCATTCGGGCCGTTTCACGATACTATGGAGTGACTCAAGAAAGCATCTTAGGGCGTTCACAATCTCGAGAATATGTTCTTCCGCGCCAAATAGCAATGTATTTATGTAGACAAAAACTTGCTTTATCTTTTGTCCGTATAGGGGACATTTTTTCTCGAGATCACTCCACAGTGATTTCTTCGATACGCCTTATTGCTCAGAAAGTTGAAAATGTCGGCAATGACGTTCACATTGCTGTCCAAGACATTTCTAAACACTTGACGGCTGCAAATAAAAGCTTAGATTTCCTTCCTCAAGAGGAAGATGAAATTAAGTTATAATCTCTATTATGAGGCGCGGATTTGCTGATAAAGTGTTCTTATGCGTAAGCAGAGACAAGCAGCTCCACAAGAAAACATGATTAACTGAAGCCCTAATACACAACAGATTCCAGCAGCAAGTGTCACCCCACTTTGGACTATTAAGATAATGCTGGTTAGGGAGGCTAGAATTAAACCTATAGCACAAAGAATTGGCTTAATATTTTGCCAAGTACATAGAGTCTTGTGTTGGGTGAAGAAACTCTTTTTGTCTTGTGATACCAGGTCAGAGGCTTTCGCCGCAGCTTTTTTTATTCTTGACTTACAAGACTGCACAGGATCATTACCGCTAGCATAATCAGAAAGTGTAAATACGTTTTTTTCTGGACGTCCTGCCCAAGCTCCACGTTCATGTGCTTTTACTGACATAGTATTCTCATGAAATTAAAGACAAATAATTATATACATAATTATCTTTTACGGTCAAATTTGAATAATTTTATTTTAATAAAATAAATTAAAACCTTGGAGAAGTTTATGAGAGGAGCTTGTTAAAATCTTGGTTTTTTGTAGATAGGAAGGTCTTCCTTTTTTTTCTAATTTTTCTTATTAGTTGGGCACTAAGTAGATTTTTTTCACGGCCATTTACATGGAAGATTTTCCGTATTTCGATAAGAATCAGGTGACTGTTGAAACTATGAAGCAGGCGATATTGGATCGCTTGTATTTAGGAGTTGTGCAGACTCCTGAATCTGCTTCTCCTCGGGATATCTTTATGGCTGTTGCAAAGACTGTCATGGAGTGGCTGTCGAAGGGATGGTTGAAGACTCAAAGTCGTTATTATGATAACGATGTAAAGAGGGTCTATTATATTTCTATGGAGTTTTTGATTGGCAGAAGCTTAAAGAGCAACCTGTTAAACTTGGGCATTTTGGATTTAGTCAAAAAGGCTCTTGCTTGCTTAAACTATGATTTCGATCATCTTGTTTCAATGGAAGCTGATGCAGGGTTAGGGAATGGTGGCCTTGGGAGGCTTGCCGCTTGCTATTTGGATTCTATGGCTACGCTTGCGGTTCCAGCATATGGCTATGGCATACGTTATGATTATGGGATTTTTGATCAAAAGATTGTCAATGGCGAGCAGGTAGAAGCTCCTGATGAGTGGTTGCGTTATGGGAATCCCTGGGAGATTTGCCGTGGAGAGTATCTTTATCCTGTGCATTTTTATGGTAGGGTAATCCATTATACGGATTCTCGTGGGAAAGAGATCGCCGAGTGGGTAGATAGCCAGGAGGTCTTAGCTATGGCTTATGATGTTCCCATTCCTGGTTATGGCAATGACACTGTGAATTCCTTAAGGCTATGGCAAGCGCAATCTCCCCACGGCTTTGAATTTAGCTATTTTAACCATGGGGATTATATCCGCGCTATTGAGGATATCGCTTTGGTTGAGAACATCTCTAGGATTCTTTATCCTAATGATTCTATCTCTGAGGGACAAGAATTGCGCTTAAAGCAGGAATACTTTTTAGTTTCTGCAACGATACAAGATATCCTTCGTAGATATACCAAAACCCATATTTCCTTAGAAAAACTCTCAGAAAGGGTCTCCGTGCAGCTAAACGATACACACCCTGCTTTAGGAATAGCTGAGATGATGTACATATTGGTAGATCGTGAGGAGATGTCCTGGGATCAAGCTTGGGAAATTACTTCGGCAGTATTTAATTACACGAACCATACCATCCTTCCTGAGGCTTTAGAACGATGGCCTCTAGAGTTATTTGCGAAGCTATTACCTCGACATTTAGAGATTATTTATGAGATCAACTCGAGATGGCTAGCAAAGGTTTCAGAGCGTTATCCGGGGAATAACGACAAGCGTCGCGCATTATCCATTATTGAAGAGGGAAGTGAGAAGCGTGTAAATATGGCAAATCTTGCTGTTATTGGTTCTTCAAAGGTCAATGGGGTATCAGCTTTTCATTCCAAGCTCATTAAGGAAACCTTATTTAAGGAGTTTTACGAATTTTTCCCTGAGAAGTTTATTAATGTAACTAATGGAATTACCCCAAGACGTTGGCTAGCTCTCTGTAACCCTAGGATGAATAAGCTTCTCGATGAGACACTTGGAGATCGCCATATTGTAGATCTTTTTGAAATTGCACAGATCAAGCCTTTCGCTGAGGATGCTAGCTTTAGAGAGCAGTGGCATGAAGCAAAGTTAAAAAATAAGCAGGATCTTGCGACCTATATTTATAAGAAGCTTGGTGTAGTCGTCAACCCTGAGTCTTTGTTTGATTGTCATATTAAGCGGATCCATGAGTATAAACGTCAGCTTATGAACATCCTTAGGGTGATCTATCTTTACATAGATCTTAAAGAACATAATACCTCTCTTACAGTACCTACTACAGTGATTTTTGCTGGGAAGGCTGCTCCGGGCTATGCCATGGCAAAGCTTATTATTAGGCTAATCAATTTTGTTGCAGATCGTATAAATAACGATTCTGCAATGCAAGATAGGCTTAAAGTCCTGTTTTTACCAAATTATTGTGTGTCTATGGCAGAAGTCATAATTCCTGCAGCAGATCTTTCTGAGCAGATTTCCACGGCGGGAATGGAAGCTTCTGGAACAGGAAATATGAAGTTCGCTTTGAATGGAGCTCTAACCATAGGCACTATGGATGGAGCAAATATAGAAATGGCAGAATATATTGGTAAGGAGAATATGTTTATTTTTGGCCTCCAAGAAGAAGAGATAGCCTCCTTGCGTCCTCAATACTATCCCCAGAATATTTGTGATAACAATCCGAAAATTAAACACATTCTGAATTTAATTGATGAGGGGTTTTTTAGCCCTGAGGATAAGAACCTATTCAAGCCTATAGTACACAGGCTCCTTCATGAGGGAGATCCATTTTTTGTCTTGGCAGATTTGGAAGCTTATATTGATGCTCACGAACAGGCAGCAAGCCTATTTACTAACTCTGAAGAGTGGATTAAAAAATCAATTTATAATTCTTCAAGTATGGGATTTTTTTCGAGCGATAGAGCGGTTCAAAACTACGCTGCTAACATCTGGTCTGTGCCGTGCACATCCTGTTCTGGAGAGTCTTAATTAAGGAAGCTCTAGTTTAATAAAAGCACAGCAGGAGCCTCGAGAATTTTTTGGAGTCTTTTCATAAACATCGCTGCAGGATAGCCGTCGATTACACGATGATCTACAGACAGCGTTAGTATGCAAGTAGCGCCTATAGCTACCTCTCCGTTAAGGACAATAGGTTGTTCAACTACGCTTCCTACAGCAAGAATTGCAGCTTGAGGAGGATTGATAATTGCCGAGAATTCTGTAATTCCTGTCATGCCTAAGTTCGAAACACAAAAAGAACCTCCCTTATACTCATTTTCTTGAAGAGACTGGCTTTTTGCTTTCGCAACTAAGGCTTTGATCTCTGCAGAAATCATTCCAGTATTTTTTCTATCTGCACAACGGATAATAGGAGTAATGATGCCTTCAGGAATTGCCACAGCTATAGAAATATCTATCGTTTCAAAGCGAACGATTTTATTATCAACACTGTTAAACCCTGAGTTCACTTCAGGGAATTCCTTTAAGGCTAGAGCGCATGCTCGTACGATACAATCATTAATAGAGAGCTTGATATTTTGCATTTGTAGCTCTTTAAGGAGATTGAGTAGGGGAGTCGCATAAATCTGTTGTTTGATATAGAAATGAGGAATTGAAGCTTTTGCTGCTTGTAGCCGAGAGGCAATAATTTCTCTTACTGGAGACATCTCCTCTTCATGGTAAGATCCTGGAGGAACATCTGGAACCTTAGGGAAGCCGAAACCAGCAATCCCTTTGGGTGGAGCTTTCTCTAAATCTTTTTTCGTAATGCGTCCTCCAGGGCCGCTTCCAGGGATTGCAGTCACATCTAAGTTGTTTTCTTTAGCAATTTGCTTTGCTAAAGGGGAAATTGCTGAATTTTGAGATGCAGAAGGGAAAGCTAATAAGGAATCCAAAGGAGGTTCAGGCTTAAAGCCCATGTATGTTATTGAAGGGGTTGCAGGATTGGAAGTAGAGGGGGGTTCTGAAGAAGGTGCTTCTTGAGTAGGTACCGGAATTTGTTCCGCAGCTTTGGGAAGTAGAGTTTCAAGATCAAAGGTTTCATTTTGCTCTGTAGATATCACAGCAATGGGAGCTCCAATAGCAACCACATCACTAGGCTGTACAAGGCATTTCCTTAGCCAGCCATCCTCTGTTGCTGTATATTCTAGAACAGCTTTATCTGTAGAGATCTCTAACAGAACATCTCCATAACGAATCTGTTCGTTTTCTTGCTTACACCATTTAACAATCTTTCCTTTCTCCATAGTAGGGGATAACTTAGGCATTTTTAATAGAGAAATCACAATAATCTACTCCATGACTTTTTCAATGGTGTCTACAATTCTATGTATATTTGGAAGTGTTTCCTGCTCTAAAGTCTTACTATAGGGCATAGGGGTTTCTCTTTGACATACCCTTAAGGGAGGGCTATCTAAGGAATCAAAAGCATGTTCTACAAGAAGAGCTATGATTTCTGAAGAAATTCCGGAAAAATAATGCCCCTCCTCTACGACTATGCATCGGGAAGTCTTTCTCACCGAAACTAAAATTGCAGAAATGTCTAAAGGTTTTATCGTACGTAAATCTAAAATTTCTATAGAGATTCCAAAGCGCTGCTGAGCAACCTCGCTAGCTTGCTTGACAATCCCTACCATACGACTGTAAGTAATGATTGTTAAGTCGTTTCCTTTCTGAACTGTGCGCGCCTTCCCTATGGGAACAAGATACTCTTCTTCTGGAACTTCTCCTTTAACTCCATAGTCAAGCTCATTTTCTAAAAAGAGTACGGGATTATTATTGCGAATAGAGGATTTTAATAAGCCTTTAGCATCATAGGGGGTTGAAGGGGCAACAATAATCAACCCAGGGATATTAGCGTATAACGCTTCAACACAATGCGAATGCTGACAGGAAACTTGTGCTGCAGCTCCATTTGGTCCTCGGAAAACGATCGGGACGGAAAAGATTCCTCCGGTCATATAATGCATTTTGGCTGCATGTGAAATAATTTGATCCGCAGCAACCAAAGAGAAATTCCAGCTCATAAATTCAATAATAGGTCGAAGACCTGCCATAGCAGCTCCAATACCAACCCCGGAAAAAGCAGCTTCACTAATTGGAGTGTCTATAACTCTATGAGGGCCCCACTTATCCAATAACCCTTTTGTGACTTTATAAGCTCCATTATACTCTCCTACTTCCTCTCCAAGGATACATACTGTAGGATCTCGAGACATCTCTTCATCAATTGCTTCTCTAATTGCTTCTCGGATTTCTATAGTTTTAACGTTAGGCATAGACTCCCTCTTCTAAGCTTGTAATGGAAGGGTCTGGAGAAGACTTTGCTTTAGTAAAGGCTTCGATAATGCTGTCTCGACACTCCTTACGTAATTGTTGAAACTGCTCTTCTGTGAGTACATTGAGTTTTTCTAACCATGATTTAGCAAAAAGAATAGGATCTTTTTGATACAGTTTTTGCATCTCTTCTTTAGTCCTATAGAGATTAGGATCAGAAATAGAGTGACCTCGAAACCGAGAACATAGACACTCTACAATTACAGGGCGTTTTGAAGATAGCATATAAGCATAAGCTTCCTTAAAGCCAAGCAAACAGTTAAATAGATCTAAGCCGTTCAGTGTAAATGTGCGGATGTTATAAGAGGCTCCTTGAGATTCCCCTATGGGGAACTTCGCTAAAGCACGATGTTGAGCTGTTCCCATTCCCCATCCGTTATTTTCAATAATCAGCATTAGGGGGAGACTTTGCAAAGAACTAAAGTTTAGTGTTTCATGAAATACCCCTTGGGCAACAGCGCCTTCCCCAATGAAACATAAAGATACTTTATGCTCATCACGATACTTTAAAGCAAATGCAGTTCCTGCAGCGAGGGGAATTTGTCCTCCAACAATTCCAAATCCTCCAGGAAAACGGGGACCGCACATATGCATGGACCCACCTCTACCGTGAGCACAACCCACCTCTTTACCAAGAAGCTCCCCAGCAAGCTGTTCTAAAGGAATATTGAGTAGAATTGCTAGGGCATGACAGCGATAAGAAGAGTAATACCATTGTTCTGTTCCTAGATTCGCAATGGCAGCCGTTGCTACAGCTTCTTGCCCTGCATAAGAATGGTAAAATCCTCCTACAAGACCTTCAAAGTATGCCTCTTCTCCTCGAGTTTCGAACTCTCGGATCAATATCATTTGTTTGAGTAGTTGTATGCAAACTTCTGATCCAAAAGATTCTAGTAGACTCTGAACTAATGCTTCTTGAGTGGGCTCAGAAGCAATATTAAAAGGAGCCGAATAGGACATAACGTGGAATCTTAATAAGATTGTTTTAGGAGCCATTATAGGATTAGGTGTCACAAAAGACAAGGTCTATTCTGAAGAAAAATATTTGAGTTTTTAAATTCGAAAAATCTTTATAGTTTAAGCTTTTCAATTTGTTTTTATAGAAATACAGGAGCTTGAATGGAAGTTTTCCGTCAGTCTGGACATAGTGATTTTTGTATAAAACCTGTACAAAATGTCAAAGAACATAGAGATCGTCAGTCTGACAAGCAAAATGATGAGGAAGGACAGTTAGAACGAAAATTTCTCTCTATTGTCTTATACATTCTAGAGTCTTCTCAAGAGGTTTTAAGTAAAGAGAATTCTTTAGATATGTATTTAAATAGAGTTCAATGGTTGCCCTATAAAAAAGAGCAGCTGGAAGAGGTTAAAGAGCTCTTCTTTATGCTGGAGTCACAAGAAGAAAGAATTGCTCAGTTGTTTTTTTATGCTCCTCCACATGAGAGTAATTTTAATGACTTTATAGATAATGTTCAAAGGTTACAAGGTGATAGAGGGTTAGGGGGAGTGTTATGTGGTTTTGGGATTTTTGAACAGCAAAGTGCTTATATTCGCTCTATAAATCAAATTACTAAAATACCTCTATTATTAGGATGCCGTTTAGAAAGCAGCTTACATGTATATATGGCTTCTCGTCAGGTTTCCCTTCTTGATTGTAAAAATATGATTGCTTTGGGGGAGAACTTGGGGGAGTTTTTAAAGGAGTACGGCATTGTTTTTTCTTTAGCTTTAAAAGAAATCACTTCTTTAGATCTTCTAAGCTATTCTCAGCTTATCATAGGGTTAGAGCATAGCCAAAATATTCAAGGAAGAATGTATGATGGAGAGCTTTCTTTTGAACAAATTTTTATAAAAAATCCTATAGCTTTGCGTTATTGCTTAGCCAACACAATTAAAGAGCTTTCCTCAGAGATTAATTTCTCTTCATTAAAGTTTATTGGCCCTTCTATTCTTGCTAATGATGAAGCAGTCGTCAGGGCTTTAAATTTAGGAGGAGAGTATTTTATGTTTTCTAATTTTTACGATTACAATCTTGGCGTTAAGAAAATTGTAAAACTTATTCAATCAGGAAAGGTTAGCCCAGAAATTCTCAATAAAAATATTTTAAAAATGCTATTATTGAAACAACGTATGAAAGCTTTTTATTAGTGATCACCTGGGGACTTCTGTATTTTCTTCCTTTTGCACAAATAGCTCTTTCATCTGAATTTCTAATTTCGCTATGCGCTCTTCTGTTTTAGGAAGGTTTCGAATTTTTGCGATCAAACGGTGTATTTCTTGATAGGGACGCGCTGGAGCACCTCCATATACTCCTGGAGAAGAGATCGGTTTTGTTACTCCTGTTTGGGCCATCATAATGACGTGATCTGTAATAGAAATGTGTCCAGTAATTCCAGATTGTCCACCGATAATGACATGGTTGCCGATTTTTGTAGATCCTGCGATTCCTGCTTGAGCAACAACAATACCGTGCTTCCCAATTTCTACTTGGTGAGCGATTTGTACTTGGTTGTCAATTTTCGAGCCCTCACGAACCAGGGTTCTTTTAAAACGACCACGATCAATTGTGGTGTTTGCTCCAATTTCAACATCATCCTCAATGATAACAACACCGAGATGTTTAAGATGTTTATGCTGTCCAAAAGCATTTGTAATGTAGCCAAAACCACAAGAGCCAATAATAGCTCCAGGCTGAATAATAACGCGTTTGCCGATAGAAACGCGTTCTCGAATCACAACCTTTGGATAGATAAGGCAGTTTTCTCCTATGGTACTATAGGCTCCAATGAAACTCCCAGCACCAATGCTCGTCCCGGATTTAATATGGGCGTGCTGACAAATTACTGCATAAGGTTCTATACAAACATTATCTTCGATACACGCTGTTGGATGAATTACTGCAGTCGGATGAATACCTTCAAATCCTGACGAGGCAGGCTTGATGAAAAGCTCTACACACTTTTGAAATACTAAAGAAGGGGAATCAGAAGAAATTAAAAGATTTTTATTTAAGTAAGCATATTTTTCTGCATGGAGCTTAGCAACAACTATGGCTCCAGCTTCTGTCTTTTTCATAAAAGAGATATATTTCTCATTGTCTAAAAAAGTAACATGATGACTTTTAGCTTCTCCAATTTCTTCTACGCCAGAAATAAGGGTTTCTAAGTTGCCTTGAACATCGACTTGTAACAGTTTTGCCAACTCCTTTAGAGTATACACTGCTTCTTGGGACATAGAAAACCTCTTACCTCTAGATTAGTTATTTTTTTTGAAAGACTCATCAAGAATTTTGATGATAGCATCAGTTTTATCTGCCCCTGGGACAATCGCTAAAACGGCTTCTTCATTAAGAATTGCTTCTAATTTTTCTTTCTCCATAACTTTTTTAGAAGCTTGTTTGACCTCTTCAATGAGCTTTTGAATGCGTTTCATGTTATTTTGGTTTACAGCTTGATAACACTGTGCTTGGAACGTATTGTACTCAGCTGAAAGCTCTTCGAATTTCTTTTTTAATTCATCGGAAGCATTTTTAGAAAGACTTTCCATGTAGTCTTCGTCTTGAAGTTTATTATATAAAGAGGTGAGTTCCTCTTCCATTTTCTCTGCTGTGCGCATATATTTTTGCTTCATTGAATCTAATTCTTCAGATTCTTTTTTTCCTAAAGCAGACTCTTCTAAACAACGCTTTAAGTTTACAATTCCAATATTTGCATCTAGGGAAAGTGTTTGTACGCATAACACAAGCACTGTAGCAGTAAGTAATTTCTTCATAAAAACCTTTTTAAATCTAAATGATCATTCAAGGGAAACATGTGTTCCTAAAAAGATGATGAGCTCCCTTTATATGTAGTTAGAACATTCCTCCTAAAGCAAAGAAGAACCTTTGAGAAACATCAATTTTTTCACTATTAAAGACTTCTGTTGGACGGAATGGCCAGCCGAAACCTAACATTACGGGAACATTATTCATAACATCAAATCGCAAGCCAAAACCTGCACTACTACACAGATCTTTTAATCGGATAGTATATTCTTGAAGCCCAATAAATCCTGAATCAAGAAAGACAAAAGCACTAATATTTGGTTGTTGGACGAGAGGATATTGGAATTCTTCAGAAAGAAGCAAGGAAGATAATCCGCCCTTAGGTTCCGTAGGAGAATATTTTGGCCCGATAATGAAGGACTTATACCCTCGCACAGAAGTTTCTCCTCCTAAAAAGAAGCGTTCACTTACAGGAATGCCGTCAGCAGTAGTATCTCCAAAAGGTTTGATAAACTGCGCTTCTCCTTTAATTTTCAATACCCCTTTTCTTGTAAGCTTTCTATATATAGAACTATTCAATGTAAGTTTAGTAAAGTGGTATTTTCCCCCTAGTCCTGAAACCTCAAAGTTCGTGGCGCCTCGAATTCCTGTTGTAGGATTACGAGGATTATCTACAGAGTCATAGTTTAAATTTACACCTAGGGCAGAGACAAAACCTTTGTTGCTATCAATATTTGGGCCTAAGAGAAATTTACGTTTTTCATGGAGGCTTGTTTGACTGCCTCGGTAATACAAACCATACTTTAAATTCTTATTCAGGATATAAGTTGTGCTGACATTTCCTCCGTAGGTTTGAACAGCATAGTCTTTAGAGAGGGCTCGATTAATAGATTTGTCTAACTCTACTCCTAAAATCCAGGGTGTGTTTAAAAAATGTGGACGAGTCCACTTTAGAGTGTAGTCTGTAACCTTATCTCCAAAATTAGCTTTTAAAAACAAATATTCTCCACCACCTCTAAGGCAACGAAACCCTTTATCAAAGATATTGCGAATCCCAAACAGATCAAAGTTGCTCTCAGATAACTCAACTCCTCCAAAAAGGTTATCTAAAGAACTAAACCCTAAGAATAGGCCTAAATTTCCGGTCGTTGTTTCTTTAACATCAATAAAGATGTCACGATATTGCTCAGAGCTATTCATAGGATCAAGCTGGGAGCGGACAGTATAGACACTAACACTTTGGAAATAGCCTGTATTTCTTAGACGTTGCTCTGTATCTTCAAGCTTCAATCGATTAAAGGTATCCCCAGGGAATAGGCTTGTTTCATGGAGGATAACATTAGGATCGGTATGTGTATTCCCTGTGATCTTAATTAGACCAACTTTATATGGAGAACCTTCGCTTATATGATAGGTAATGTCATAAACAGATCGATCGGAATGCGGAGCGAAAACTACATCTACATTGGTATTGATGTAACCATATTTAGCATACATCTGCTTAATTTTTTGCGCGCCATTCCAAATATTTTCTGGACAGTAAATTTCATCCGGAGACACACATATTTGTCTTTCTATTAAGCGTCTTGGCAAGACATCCAGTCCCTCAATATGTACGTGGCCTAGGGTATATTTGGGACCTTTATCCACGTATAAAGTTAGGAGGATATTATTCCGAGCATCTAGAGTATATTTTGGGGTAACAATAGCATCTGCATACCCCTGGTTGTGCAGATAGTTTGTAATGCTCAGGGAATCTTGTTCTACGATGTTAGGATGGTACAGCCCAGCTCCAGTAAACCAACTGGTAGCTAAGGAGTACTGCTTTGTTTGGACAAACTCCTGAATATCAGCTTTTTCCCCGCGAGAAAGACCCTCAATTTTGAGCTGTTTAATCTTTCCACAGGGACCCTCTTGAATGCGAATAGTAATATTGATTCGCCCTTGCTCTTGATTATGATCCAGCTCATAGTTTAAATTTGACTCAAAGTAACCACGCTTAAGATAGTAAGTTCTTAAATCATCAAATCCTTTAAGGAATTTTTCTCTTTCAAATAAATCGTTTTGATAGATTTGCAATGTTTTAAGGATCTTATGCTCAGGAATAGCCTTATTTCCTATAACGGCAATTTTATGAATATAAGGTTTAGCGATAAGATGCAGAGAAATGTAAGCTTTTCCCTGTGAAAACTCTACTTTGGGGTCTACATTATCATATTCTTTAGCTAATGTACGAAGATCTTGGTCAAAATCTATTTGAGAAAAAAGAGCTCCACTTTTAGTCCTCAGGTTGGGTTGAGAGTGTTGATTTAAAGAATTTTCTCCTTCTACTGTAATATTGATGGAATCTACAACAACACACCCTTCTTTTACGCTATTCGATCCGAATGAGGTAGAAGAGGTTATAAGCAATAAAGTAGAAAAGAGAAGAACGGCTTTATTTCGCATGGTTTTTCCAGAAAATCTCCCCTGGTAGAGGGGTTGTTTAAGAGGTAAGCATAAAAATACGAGCTGAAGTGTTTTTTAACAAGGCTTTACCTTCAGACTATATGTCACAATTAGAAATGTCTAGCCTTTTACCAGTTTAAGAGATCTTAAGAAAAGAAAACCTTTTATTTCAACCATTACTAATAGAGGCTTCTTCCTGAAAAGGCTCGTGATAACGTGCTTACATCAACATAATCAAAAGATAGGCCTACAGGCAGGCCTAAAGCTAAACGAGAGATAGATCCAGAAAAGGATGCTCCTTCTAATTCTTGCTTTAAGAACAGAGCAGTCGCATCTCCTTCTAGAGTGGCATCTAGAGCGAGAATAATTTCTTTAGGAGATAATACTTGTATGTAGTGTTTAAGGGCTGCAACTCTTTGGGGAGGGATATGCTGACCTGTCATAGGTGAGAGCTGTGAGCCAAGAGTGTAATAGCGACCTTTGAAGACTTTCGAGCGCTCTAAAAAGAAAACGTCTTTTTGTGAGGCAACAATACAAAGAGTTGATGTATCTCGAGTTGAAGAGCAAAACTCACATTGTGTTAAAGAAGATTCTTTAAGACAAAAGCATTGAGAACAGAAGCTTCTTGCTGCTGCAGTTTCATAAAAAACATTGCCTAAAGCTTTAAGTTGTTCTTCATCCCAAGAAAGGAGTTCAAATGCGAGCTTTTCTGCAGTTTTAAAGCCAATCCCGGGGAGTCTTTTTAAAAAAGAAACTAATTGAGATAGGTAGCTTGGGTATTTAACCATATCGTTTGAGTAAATTCTTGTGTCACTATTTTTTATAAAGGGGTTGGGACCCAAATTAAAATTAGGGTATAAACTCTTTGAATAGTATACTAGCTTTTTTCTTTACTATAGGTGTTTGTGGATAAGATAAAGAAAGCTGCAATTTTAGCTACAGGTTCGTATCTTCCTGAAAAAATTCTTTCTAATGCGGATTTAGAAAAAATGGTAGATACATCTGATGAGTGGATCGTTACAAGAACAGGTATTAAAGAACGGCGTATTGCTTCTGATAATGAGTACACATCAGATATGGGAGCCAAGGCTGCAGAAAAAGCTATACGAGCGTCAGGACTTAGCAAAGACCTTATAGATTGTATAGTTTTTGCTACCTCTGCTCCCGATTATATTTTCCCTTCTAGTGGGGCTCTTGCACAAGCGTACTTAGGAATAAAAGAAGTTCCGGCTTTTGATTGTCTAGCAGCTTGTACTGGGTTTTTGTATGGCTTATCCATTGCAAAAGCGTATGTGGAGTCGGGGACTTACAATCATGTATTGCTTATTGCAGCGGATAAGCTCTCTTCATTTGTAAACTATCAGGATCGAAATACTTGTGTGCTTTTTGGTGATGGTGGTGCTGCATGTATTGTGGGAAGAAGTCGCCCTGGAGCTCTTGAAATTAACCAAGTATGTCTTGGTGCAGATGGGGCTTTAGGAGATTTATTGAGTTTGCCTGCAGGAGGAAGCCGGAATCCGGCTACTGAAGCTACGTTAAAAGAGGGGCGACATTATATCTCTATGGAAGGGAAGGAAGTTTTTAAGCATGCTGTTAGGAGAATGGAGGCTGCTTCTAAAGCTTCTATCGCAGTGGCGGGAATTCAAGAAGAGCAGGTGGGTTGGCTGGTCCCTCATCAGGCCAATGAGAGGATTATAGATGCTATAGCAAAGCGTTTTAATATTAGTGAAGCTAAGGTATTTAAGAGCTTGTATAAGTATGGGAATACTGCAGCTTCATCTTTAGGAATTGCTCTTGATGAGTTACTAAACACAGAAACGGTTCTTCCTCATGAGTATTTGCTTTTGACAGCCTTTGGTGGAGGGTTGTCTTGGGGATCTGTT
The DNA here is from genome assembly GCF_000204135.1 of Chlamydia pecorum E58. Taxonomy (NCBI): domain Bacteria; kingdom Pseudomonadati; phylum Chlamydiota; class Chlamydiia; order Chlamydiales; family Chlamydiaceae; genus Chlamydia; species Chlamydia pecorum. The sequence continues at coordinate 826,629 of NC_015408.1, forward strand.
GTTTTAGAGCACGTGTGAGGCTAAGAATGACTAGATATGCATTTTTATTCCCTGGGCAAGGGAGCCAGTATGTAGGTATGGGGGAGGATCTAGCAGAATTTTATCCTATTGTCTCCGACCTATTTTCTACAGCAGATCACGCATTAGGGTTTTCTTTATCTTCACTGATGTTTAATGGCCCTGAAGATGTCCTTATGGAAACTGTGCACAGTCAGCTGGCGATATTTTTACATAGTTTAGCTGTAGTAAAGATATTGGAGTCGCGCATATCTCCAAGCATTGTTTCTGGGTTAAGTTTAGGAGAATATACTGCTTTAGTTGCATCTCATCGTGTTTCTTTAGAAGATGGTCTTAGTTTGATTAAGAAACGTGGGGAGTTAATGAATGAGGCATGTACTAGGAGCCCAGGAGCCATGGCGGCACTGTTAGGACTAACTGCAGATGCTGTTAAAGAGGGTATAGCGAGTTTGGGAGAAGGGATAGCCATAGCCAACTATAATGCTCCCAAGCAAATAGTTATTGCTGGAGTGCCAGAGAAGATAGATGAGGCTATTACGGTGTTTCAAGCATTAGGCGTAAAAAAAGTGGTAAAGCTTAAAGTTCAAGGAGCTTTCCATACGAAATTAATGCAGTCTGCTCAAGATGGTCTTGCTCCTCATATTTATAACTTAGTGATCCAGGAGTCTAAGATTCCTTTAATGTCTCATGTAGATGCGAGGTTTTTGATTGAGAGTGAGGAAATAAGAGAGTCCTTAGCACGTCAAACAGCTTCTCCAACGTTATGGTATCAGAGTTGTTATCAGATTGAGCCGGAAGTTGATGTTTTTTTAGAGGTGGGGCCAGGGAAAGTCCTTACAGGTTTAAATCGCTCTATAGGGATTTCTAAGCCTACATATAGTCTTGGGACTGTAGAAAGTATCGAGAAGTTTTTAGAGGGAATATAATTCTATGGATATGATGGTTGCAGGCAAGAAGGTAATCGTGACTGGTGGCTCCCGTGGCATTGGTTTGGGAATTGCTGAGATTTTCGTTAAAGAGGGTGCAGAAGTAGAGATCTGGGGAGTTAGCCAAGAAAGAGGTGAAGCTGCAGTGGAGACTCTTAAAGAATGGGGCTCAGTTTCATTTTCTTGTATAGATGTCGGAAATTTTGAGGCTGTAAAAAGTGGCGTGCAGAGTTTTTTAGAAAGGCATCAAAGAATCGATGTGTTGGTGAATAATGCGGGCATTACTAGGGATAACTTATTAATAAGGATGTCAGAAGAAGACTGGCATGCTGTTATCCGTACGAACCTAGACTCTTTATATTATACCTGTTCTTCTGTGATTCGCCCTATGATTAAGGCTCGTTCTGGAGCTATAATCAATGTATCTTCAATTGTGGCAAAGATGGGGAATCCTGGGCAGGCAAATTATGCTGCTGCGAAAGCTGGGATGATTGCATTTTCTAAATCTTTAGCTAAAGAAGTTGCAGGAAGGAATATTCGTGTGAACTGCATTGCTCCAGGGTTTATCGATACTGACATGACCAATGTATTAAGCGATGCGTTAAAGGCGGAGTGGATGAAGATGGTTCCTATGGGTAGAGCAGGCACTCCTGAGGATATTGCAAGAATGGCTTTATTTTTAGCTTCTCCACTCTCCTCTTATATTACTGCGCAGGTTTTTGCTGTTGATGGTGGAGTTACTTATTAGGAAGAATATAACAATGGGTAGCTCGAAAAAGAGATTTTTTGCAATACTGGCCTTTTTTTCGTGCATAAGAATAAAAATTTTGGATTAGAAAAATTGTAAAAGGACAAAACAATGAGTTTAGAAGACGATGTAAGGGATATTATTGTAGAACAACTCGGCGTTGATCCAAGCGAAGTTACTGAGAACGCTTCATTTATTGAAGATCTTAATGCTGATAGCTTAGATTTGACAGAGTTAATCATGACTTTAGAAGAGAAGTTTAACTTTGAGATTTCTGAGGAAGAGGCTGAAAAACTTCGTACTGTTGGGGATGTTTTGCTTTACATCCAAAATCGTCAACAACAACAGTAATTTTTATATTGGGATGCAATATCTTTCATTGCAAAAGGGCCATAGATATTAGTGGCTCTTTGCATCTTTTGCTTTTAAAGATTTCTATATAGCTATCTTTGGTTTAGGTATTTTAGGGGGAGCCTAAGGCCTACCTGTTTACTGTAGAGCTCTAGAAAAGACAGTGCTACGGAAGGGCATTCTTCAATAATATTGAGAATTTGGCTTTTGTTGAGCACTAAGGTGCGTACTTGTGTAGTTGCTGAGGCTGTATACTCTCTAGTTTTGTTGCTAAAAACGCTCTCTTCTCCAAAACAGTCTTGGGATTTTAAAATAATTTCTTGGGAGAGGTTGCTTTTTGTAATTTTCACGCATCCTTCCATAATGACGTATAGGGTATAGCCTTGCTGCCCTAAAGAGAAGATTGTGGATTCAGGTTTGAAAATCATGACTTCTGTCTTGTCTGATACAGCAAGGAGAAGGTCCATATCTAAAGATTGAAAAATTGGGGTTTTTTTCAGTAAAAATGCTCTATCAATGAGATTCATAAGGGCCTTTGTTTGAGAAGCTTAAAAGAAAGGCAGAAGTGTATCAGCATTATCTTTTATTTGCCTATCTTCTTGTTCTTCGAGGGTGCCTGTTATTCCTAGAGAGTAGAATTCAGAACTACAATATATCAACTCCTGCTTGAGTTGGCGCGCTGCTAACTTACTTAGGTATGAAGGAGAGTTTTCCATCATATTTAGGAGCTCTTTAAGGCTTAGAGGAACAATTCCACATTTAAAGTAATACTTTTCACTATGAGGAAGTGTGGGTTGGTTTATAAAAGGCTCGCATAAGGAAAATAAGTAGCTATCGCAGTTCTTCTCTAAAGATTCTAAAGCTTGAGCTCTAACTTTTTGATTTTTTCCTATGAGAGCGCGGATGAGAACATCGGAGTACTCTACAGAGCCTAACATTCCAAGAATTGTTAGCATGAAATTTACTTCAGCATGATAATTAGAATTTAGTGTATCTACAAGTACGCCTAAATTATACTCGGGGTTTTTTTGCTGAATATATTGTTTATGATAGGCGTAAAATAGAGCCTTTCTTGCTTTAGATTTGATAATTTTATACGCATGCTTTTTGAGAAGCCAACTATTAATTTTACAGAGAATTTTGGCTGCAAGAATGCGAGTGCGGTTATGGAGATTTTCATCGCTTAAGACTTGAAGAAAGGCTGGAGCAAATTCTTTAGGAAGATCTTTAATTATGGATTCTGCGAGTTTCCTGGAGGAGCTTTTAAGCATGGAAACAGTAACAAGAAGATCTTTAATTAATGCTGGATCTAAGGCGATGTTAATAGTTTGCAGAAGATAGTAGCAAGCTTGGTTATTATAAGATACGTGCTTTAACGCAGAAATTAGCTTATGACAGTAAGGTTTGTGCGAAGGGGTAACGGAAACGCTTAGAGCTTTACACGTCTGGGTAAGGATATTAGAATCAGAAGATTCTAGGAAATCAAGTAACAATAAAAAGTTCTCTTCATTCTTTTCTAAAGTTAGAATAGTTAACGCTTGAGATAGCCCTTGCTGATTTTTAGAATTCAGCAACTCTTTAAGGCGAGAATTTGCAAGATCTCGATAGGGTCCACAGATTTTTTGTCTTCTTACTACAAGAATAGCGGCGAGAAGACGGTCTCCAGAATGGTCATAGAGGTCTTCAACAATATTTGTGATATGAAAGAGATCATGCTCTGCAAAATAAAGATGGATAGCTGCTGAGATTAAAGGGTGAGGAATTTTTCTCGTCCAGCGCTTTAATAGCTCTAGAGTCAAAAAGTCTTTGGCCCAAAGGCTCTCCTTTAACATGTTTATGGCTTTAAGTTTGTTAGGCAAGCTTAATTTGTTCATATGGGCAAGAAGGGTTGGTAAAACGCTACGACTACCCAGATATAGTAAATATTGAAATGCTAGGGTTTGATGATACTCATTGGGATGTTTTAAATGAGCTAGAAGGAATAGTTCTACTTGACGCTTCTGTTTGGTCGTCCATGTTTGTACCCAGTCTTCTATAGATTTATCAAAGCGGAGAGCTTGAGTTGATAGATTTTTAAAAATGCCTTTTGCGTAATAGGTGCGTACAAGATACACAAGAACAATTGTTAGGGCAGAAATGCATAGACATAGCACTTGTTGACTTGAGGTTAGAAAACACGTTATAGCCCAAAACAGCATCCCAATAGGTTCTATGAAGGACTCAATGATAATGCGAATTTGGTTACGAATTTTATTTGGAACGCCGTAAATTAACAGCATAAGATTGTTATCATCAAGAGCATAGGTTACTCCCTCTCTAATAACCATAGCGACAGTTACAAGCCCCAAAGGACTTTTAAATGTCCAATAAAGAAAAAGACTGAAAAAACATAAAGGTGCTAGCAAAATAATATTATTAACCCCAAGGGTTTTAATGATTCTGCTATAGGCAAATAGAGCAAAGCACATATTCCCTAAAGAAATCCAGAGGGCACATGTTCCGATATAAGAGGTGAGTAGGAATTCTTTTTTTCCAGAGAATTGTATGTCTAAAATCTTTAGATAGTTGAGTTCTGTAGCGATTGCTAGGAGCTGCATAAAAAAGTAAAAGCATAGCAAGGAAATTGTATACTTATCTTTAAAACATAGCTTAAATACTTGAGCGGCAGGGAGGGGATGTCCTGCATTAATAAACGTCTCGTAGTCATCAGAAAGGAATTTAAGAGTTTTAGATATATAGGAGACTATAGGGAAGGTCAGAATCAGAGCAATGTTAAATAACAAAAGAATTCCTTGGACTCCGATCTTATGAATAAAAAATGCAACCATTCCTGAGCCTATTGCATCCCCTAGAAAGACCGCAGCATTAAGAATACAAAAATGTCGCTTCCCATCTTGTAAATTAAAAAATTGATCTACAAACCCCCAAAAATTTGTGTATGAAAGAATTGTTAAGCCCCAAATTAAGACGCGATATGCAAATAAAGGGAACTTGGGAAGAACTGGAGTAGCTAACGTATAAAATAAAAGATAAACATTGCAGCCTAGAGTGCTTGTTATAGGGACAAGAAATAAGGTTGTCGGAGAAACTCGCTTTTTAAATAAGTTGAAAAGAATAAAAGAAGAAAGGAGACAGAGGATAAGAGAGGACATCAAGTAAATTTTAGGAAGCTCCGAAGCTCCTAAATTTTCAATAAATAATCCTTCAACAAGGGCTAGCGTCCCATAGCAACCTATGCCCCAAACTAACCCCAATGCAGAAAAGAGGAAAACACGCCTTTCCTCTCTACAATGTAGATTAAATAGTAGGCGCAGGGCTTTTTGCATATTCTACAACCTATCAAGCAAAGAATAGTTTAATTATTAAAGCATTTAATATCAAGGAAGCTGGGCCTTGATTTTGTGCTTATTTTACCCTCTTTAATTGAGAGGGTGAGGGGATGAAGCAGGCTTGTGTTTAATGAGCATTACACATAGAACACTGGTTAAGCAGATCATAGTGACAATAGAGGCGCTGACTATAGCCCAAATAATATTTGCTTGGCTTTCTAATAACATAGCAAATTGAGGTAAGACCCCACCTAGAGCTAAAGCTGCAAGTACAATGATAATAATCGCTACAAAAGAGATGGCAAGAAGAAGTGTAGCTAAAGCCATAGCTCCACTGCAAATTGTTTGGGCAGAGCTTTGTGAAACAGAAGCTTTTATATTTGCCACTTCAGCTTTTAATGCTGTTAAGCTCAACTGCATGTGATTCATCTGAAGGTTTTGAGCTTTAAACGAGGGAGATGCTAACAGAAGGTCTTCTGAAGGTAAAGAATATGGTGAAGTCGTGTACGGAAATCCTTGATGAGGTGCATAATAACTAGAGGGGGCAAAATGCTTACTTGTAGGAGCCGTGTTTCCTCCAGGAAACATTCCTAACAAGGTTGCTTGTATTTCTGCAAGTTTTAAGGAAAGATCTTGCACTTCTGATGAATGCATACCACTCCCAGAAGATACCATTACAGAATCGCTCTCTATACCATTATCATTGGATAGAACTGGAATAGATGGAGATGATGTTGGACGTCCAGAACTCACTACAAACTTGGCTGGTTAAATTATAGTTATGGATTGTTACTATGGTTTTCAGAATGAATAATTATAGAAGAAGGGCATCCTTTAAGAAGAGCGTCAGCAGAAAACATAGATAATAAGATTAAAGCAACTGAGGCACAACCTAAAATAGGAAGAGAAAGGCACGCACCTAATGTATACATGTTAAGAAAGCTTAACAACATGGGGAAGCCACCGCAAGCAGCAATAATACAAGCAACCAAGACTGCAATAGCTGCAATAGCAAGAATGCAAAGTGCTGCAGCTGCGACTTTTGAACATGTGCTAGGTGCCTTTTTGCGAATAACGACAGTTTGATCAGCTCCAGAAGCTCCTGCAGATGAAAGTAATACATTCCCCACAACTTCCTCGAGCATTTGCTGCCTATGCAAGATGGCATTGATATTGCTTTCTACGTTATTTAGATTTCTTTGAAGCGTTTGCAGCGGACTAGATGATGACATGAGCTCCCTCACACTTAATTGTTCGGAAAAAGGGTAACCAAAGATGGCTTTTATTTCAATAATAGATGATGTTTTCTCTTTTAAATAACTCCTTTTAATTATTTCGTGTGTATTCCAAATAAAGTCTTTGGTTTAAAGCCCATAGAATGATAAAGCCTGTAAACCATTGTAGCAATAGACTTGAAAGGCTAAATGTAGAAATAGGGTTCCACCAATTCCCGTCCGCATAGAACAGACTTTCGTAAAAATACCATCCTAGAAGGGTAATACTTTCAATCGGAAGTAAGTATTTTACCACATAATCAAAAAGTTTATGTAACTGAATGTCGTTGGGGACTGAAAGCAAAACTTTTTCTTTTAAAGAGCGTAGGCCATAAGTAAGCGATGCGAAAATAAAAATAAGCCCATTTACAATAAGAGCTATACTCCACACATTGTCTTGGTTCGTAAAGAAAGTAAGACTAAGAGCTGAGGGGATTCCTAAAATAAATGCAATTAAGGTCGCGGAAAGCTCTGCCAAATACTTCTTTATTCCTAGCTCTGAAAGAGTTTGAGAGAGCAGGAAGAGCATAGATACCATTGAGGAAAGTGCAGCCATAGCAAAGGCTAAAAAGAAAATAGAGCTAAACAGCATAGTTATGTAGTCCCCACCAGGGAGCCGTGTGAATAGCTCTGGCAAGTAGATGAAGGCAATTCCTGTACTAGAAGAGCCTATTCCTTCTTTTAATTGTAGAGCTCCAGAACCATCTAAGGAGGCGCAAGCGGAGAAAACAATGATCCCCATAATTAAAGAAACTAAGTTATTGCAAAAAGCTGTTATAGCTCCATTGGATACGATGCCTGTCTTTTTAGAGGCAAACCCAGCATAAACTAAAAGTAATCCCCAACCTGCGCCAGTATCCCAGGCATTTTGTGTCAGAGCTTCTACCCAAACTCGATAGTTGGCAAAGGAAGACCAGTTAAAGGCAAACAGTTGCTTAATGCCTTGTGAGGCTCCAGGAAGTGTAACAGCTCGTATAAATAAACAGAGCGTACAGAAAAAAAACGCTGGGATCAAAACTTTATTACACTTTTCTATGCCTCCGACGATTCCCTTGCGAATTATTAAATAAGCTAGGCTTAAGGAAATCACGTGAGACCACAAAGGTATGGTGCTATGGTAGTGGGTTTCCCACAGCTGAGAGAAATCTTTCCCTAATAGAATCTCTCCCGACATGGAATAATAAAAATAGCTAATTCCCCAGCCAACAATTACTGAATAATAGGCCAATATACAAGTCGTGACTAGAGTAATAAACCCTCCTGCCCAAGAAAATTTTTTTCCTGCGGTTTTTATGATTGCCCCTATAGGTGCTTTCTGAGTAAGTTTTCCTATAGATAATTCAATAATAATCAAAGGAATTGACCATAAAAAGAGAAAACACAGCCATAAAAGGATAAAGGCTCCACAACCATTTTGGGCAGCGATTCTAGGAAAACGCCATATATTTCCTGCTCCGACGGCAATGCCCATCATAGAGAGGATAAAACCAAGTCTAGACGAAAAGTGAGTATGTTTTTGGGACATATGATTTTATTTTGAGATTTTGGTTTTTAAATATGGTGAAACTGTTTGTTCGCAAGGCATACCACACAGCTATCAGACCAAACGTTTAATGCTGTCTCAATCATGTCAATTATTGTATAAAAAGGGAGAATAAATCCGAGAAGAGAAAGAGGAATTTTCATTGAAGTTAAGAGGGAAAGTGTAAGGAAATAGCAGCCCATAGGCACTCCTGCATTTCCAACGGCAGCCAAGGTTGCAATAAACACCCAGACGAGCATAGAAAAGGGAGAAAATTCTATTCCGTTAGAAACTCCTACAAACAATGTTGTAATAAGAATAAATGCTGCACATCCGTTCATGTTAATTACAGAGCATAAAGGGAAACCAAATCTAGACAGCTTGGGATGAATGTGGAGCTGCTCTTCAGCGACTTCCATAGTTAAAGGCAGGGTGGTTGCAGAAGACTTAGAGAAAAAGGCTGTAATTAGAGCTGGAGACATTGCCATCGCAGTTTTTAGGGGAGATAGACGGTTTATCTTAAGTAATAAGGGGAGAACAACAATACCTTGTATTAAGTTTGATACTATGACGCAAATAAAATATTTACTAAAACTTTTTAAGTGACTGTAGTTAGACATGTCCCTATAGACAAGAATTGCAAAGGCAATAGCAGCAATTGGTAAAAATTTTAACACACCTTTTGCAAGGCTAAGAAACATTGAGAATGTTGAATTAAATAATTCTCTTATAAAACTTTTCTCCCGATCTTTTGTGAAAAGTGAAGCAAAGCTCAAAATAGCTGCAAGGAATACTATAGAGATTACATTTCCTTCAAGAAAAGGCTTGAAGATATTTTCTGGAAGAATGTTTGCAAGTACGTTTATGTAGCCTACATTTCCAGATGTTAAATTAGATTCGCCTTCAAGAGGCACTTTAGGTTGCAGAACTACAAATAGGATCAAACCAATAAAAGAAGCAATAATTGTAGTTAGAAGAGTATAGTATAAAATGCGTTTGCCTAAAGAGAAGATCGTTTGAATATTTTCAATGGAAGTTATTGTAGAGCCTACAGCCACAAACACTAGTGGTAGGCTAATTAAACGAAGAAGCTTTAAAAAAGTCTCTGCAATTATTTCTGCACCTTGATTAAGCCAAGGAAGCCCCAACCTCCCTAAAGCTAACCCTATGAAAATAGAAATTAATAATATTAAGTTTTGCTTCTTAAAAGAATGCCGTTTTTGCATGTGATATTAAAAGTTTTTGTCAAAAATGTAAGAGGAGTATAATAGCACCTTATTTTTTTTCAATTCCTTAATTAAGTTGCTTTAGAAGTTAGCATGTCTTTTTTCAATCTTCAATCTGTAAATGATAAGCTCAGGCCTGTTTCTTTAGACCATTTTGTAAATACAGAGGATTGGAAAGCAGTAGCAAATTTACTTTCTTCTGATAAGGAATTTTGTAATCCCCTTCTTCCAGAATATCGGGTAAGACTTCAAATCAGGGTGGCGCTGCTTGTTTTGGGCATTTTATCAATACTGTCTTTAATCTTTATATCTTTAAGAAACTTAAAATCCCATGTAGCTACATTAACTTGGCCAGCAATTGTTTTGACTGTACTGATTCCCTCTGTTTTACTTATCGGTGGGTTAGCCGTTTTCTACTGCTTAGGAAAAAAAATAGACATCTTTGCTGGGACAAAGATAGATCCCTTTGGAAAGCGTTGTTTAGTTCCAACAAATCTATTTTGGCAAAAAACCACAGGCAAAGATTTTTTTTCGCCAAGTAGTGATGTGGAATGTTATACGGATTTGTCTACATTAGATGCTTCAGGCTCTGGTGTTGCCCTTGTATATTTGTATCCTAAAGTTGTAGAAAATCGGGTTCCCATGTTTGTTTTTCCTTTGATAGGCATTCCTATGTTTGTTTTGGGAAGAATGATTTATAACATAATTCGTTCTGTAGTGATTCCTTTTTATATTTTATTGAGGATGCTTATTGAAAGATGTCTTCATAAGGAAATCAGAAAAGAAGAACGTTTTATTTTTTCTGATATTTTTAGAGAAACAATCCGTTCTTTATGGAATATAATAAAAGCGCCATTTTATGGTTCAGCGTACTACATGGCCCTGTTTTATGGATTATTAAATCCTCTTGCTGGACGTATTGCCATATCATGTTTAGAAAGAGATTGGAATGATGATATAATACGATCTCGTAGTCTTTGGCTAATCATTCCTCAGAGATACTTTAGCTTTGAAGGAGGGGGAAGACGCAGTGGATTGGCTCAACATGCTTTCTATTCTATGGGATGTTTTCAGCCCTTTGCGCTTTTATCATTTAAAAACGGCGAGGTGGTTTCTGGAGGAAGAACTTCTCTTCAATATTTAAAGCCTTTGCCTCCAGTTGTTGCATTTCTTCAAAAGTAAGCAAGCAAGTGTTTTTGGGCATCAGTTTCTGCAAAAAGAAATTTTATTACCCACTTAAACATTTAAAATATTTTATTTTCCTATAAAGGCCATTTTTCTGAGATTTTTTTTGATTAAAACCCTAAAAGTTTTAATATAACTTCTTTTAGTTTTTACTGCGTTGGATAAGGCGTTTAGATTTTTTGTGAATGCTTTATTAAGGCTTTTACATGACTAGAGGAACTTTAATTGTGGATAATGAAATCGGTATGATTAAATCGCTTCCGCTTTTTAAGACATCTGATTCTCTTTTAAAGGTAGAGGAAGTTAATGATCATAGCGATATCATAAGTTTTTTAACTTCTGAATTAGAGCTTCTTTCCCTCCAAGAGGAGGCTGGTAATGGGTTTTTATCTCTATCAGAAAGTATACGCATGTTATCTCAAGATCATCCGAGTTCTTTAAAAAAAATTATTTTTCATGGGATCTCTTATGGGATCCAGTTTAAGGATGCTCAGGTTTTTTCAGAGGTTTTCTCTTTCATAGAAATTTTATTTCAAAAGGCTGAGCTTAGTTTATCGGATCAGCTATCTTTATATTCGGCAAGATTATGTGTTAACTTCGAGATGTTTTCTCTTTCTGGGGACATAGATTTCTTATCTAAGATAGTTGAAGCTTTTCAAGCTATAGAGTCTCTTTTAGACAAGCATCCTCAATTAGAGAATCGTTTAGGATGGGAGCACTTTGCTTCTGGGGAGTATTATGAAGAGATTTCTTATCTAGCTTCCGCAAAGATTTATCATATAGCTGGAAAAAGTTTTGTAACCTTATATCAAAAATATTCCGAAGTTCAAGACCTCAGCTATGGGATGCAAAGCTTGGCCCATGCTTTGAGCATATTCCCTAGTAATTTAAGAATCCGAGAAGATTATGCTGAGGCATTAATTTGTTTCGGTTTGCGAAAAGGTGAGTCTCTATATATAGAGCAGGGGATAGCACAACTATCCCGAGCAATTTTTCTATGCTCTGGAGAAGATGTGGTTAATCAGGAGAGTCTTCGCTTTCGTTATGCGTTGGCTACAGTTCAGCTGTTTGATGTGAGCTATAAGTTCGAACACTTCCAGCAAGCTACGTTGACATTATATCAGACAATTCAATCTTTCCCTAATTTGGTGTATCTTTGGGAAGTTTGGGGAGATTTGCTCATCCGCTTTGGGTGGATAAATAATAATGTTAAGCTTGTTGAAGCAGGCTTAGAAAAGTTTTCTATCGTTCAGAAAAAAACAGAAGATCCTATTTCGCTTTCTAGTTCCTTAGCTGCAGGAATTGCAATTTTAGGCTTATCTTTGGAAGAGCCAGGTTTATTTAGAGAAAGCCGCTTACGGCTTCTTTCTGTAATGAAGGCTTTTTCTGGGAACCGCTCTTTAATATATGCTCTAGGGATCATTCAGCTGTGCTCTGCACTATATTTTAACGATGACGCGAATTTCTCTTCTGCAATCTCTTGTTTCCAATCATGCATAGAATGGGACTACAATGCTCTGGGGGCTTTGCAAAAATTATTTGATGCATATTTTTCCTGGGGAGTTAAAAAGAAAAGTACGCAACTATTAAGTAAAGCTGTTGATATTGCAAGTAGATTGTGTTCTTTAAGACCGGAAGTATTTTTATTTTGGAGCGATCGAGGGTTGGCTTTAAAATGTTTAGCTGAGGCGACTTCTGATCAGGCATATAAGGAGATTTTCCTGACAGAGTCATTATTTTATTATCGTAAAGCTTGGGAGCTAAGCTTTCGAGTAGAGATTTTAGAGCTTTGGGGGTATTCTTACTATTTGTTGGGGGAGCTTCAAGAAAATATAGCTTATTATGATGAGGCTTATAGTTTATTGTCTCAGATAGATTTCTCTATGGCTTCATTTAGAGCTAAATTAATTCTTGCTGCAACGCTTTTAGGGAAGGGAAATATCCTTCAGAAAGAAAGTTTATTTAAAAAAGCTGAGGCTATTTTAATAGATTTGCAACAAGTGTATCCTGAGGATGAAAATATTTTACTTTTACTAGGAAAAGTGTATCTATTTTTCTTCTGGAAAGAAAAGACTTTGGACTTAGGAAAGAGGGCTAAGTTTTACTTAGAACAGGCAGCATCTTTAGGATGTCCCGAGGCCTACTATACTTTAGGAAGACTTTATGCTGTAGAGAAGGATGTAGAAAAGGCGTGGAAGATGGTCATTCGTTCTACTTGTCATGGAGTTATGATTACAGAAGCGCAGTGGTTAAAAGACCCGTATTTAGCAAACTTAAGAGCAATACATACATTTCGTGAATTTTTAGCTAATCAGAGAGGCTTATTGTGGGGGAGCAAAACCGAAATGAAGATAAGTTAGATGAGGGCTTTAGTTTCGGAAACTTAATGGATTCGAAAACGAGCCATTTAGATGATGAATTAAGTTTCAAATTAGAAAAAGCTTTCACGAGTCTATCCGCAGATATTCATTCTCATGACCTCACAAAAATTGTTAGTGAATATAATCCTATAGACCTTGCTTATGCTGTATCATGCCTCCCTTCAGAATCTAGAGCTATCTTATATCAGAACCTTCCTTGCATAGCTTCTAAAGTCGCTTTTATTATCAATACAGATTCAGCATCAAGATGGGCTATTTTTCGGCAGTTATCAGATGCAGATATTTGTCGTTTGATTGAGCAGATGCCTCCAGATGAAGCTGTGTGGGTGCTTGATGATATTCCTGATCGTCGTTATAGAAGAATCCTAGAATTAATAGATGCAAAGAAAGCTTTAAAAATTCGTGATATACAAAAGCATAGGAGAAATACCGCAGGAAGGTTAATGACAAATGAGTTTTTTGCCTTTCTTATGGAAACGACGGTAAGAGATGTTTCGGCATGCATTCGTAATAATCCAGGGATAGACTTAACCCGTTTAGTATTTGTTTTGGATTTCAAAGGGGAACTTCAAGGTGTAGTGACCGATAGAAGTCTGATTATCAATCCTCCAGAAGTCTCTTTAAAGCAGATTATGAATCAAGTAGAGCATAAGGTTTTACCAGACACCACCCGAGATGAAGTCGTGGATCTTGTTGAGCGTTATAAAATTTCTGCTCTTCCTGTAGTTGATGAAGAAAATTTTTTAATCGGTGTAATTACTTATGAGGACGTAGTCGAAGCTATTGAAGATATAGCTGATGAAACTATAGCAAGAATGGCTGGAACTACGGAAGATGTAGGATATCATAGCTGCCATGTTTTCCACAGATTTTTTCTGAGGGCTCCATGGCTTTTAGTTACTTTATTTGCTGGGTTAATCAGTGCTTCTGTCATGGCGTATTTTCAAAAGATCTCTCCAGCTTTGCTTGCATTACTTATTTTCTTTATCCCATTAATTAATGGGATGTCTGGAAACGTTGGTGTGCAATGTAGCACAATTTTGGTGAGAAGCATGGCAACAGGGACTCTATCTTTTGGTCGTCGCCGAGAGACAATCTTTAAAGAAATGACTATTGGCTTGCTAACAGGGGTGCTTCTTGGGGTTCTTTGTGGTGCAGTTGTCTATTTAATGGGGTGTTTAGGGTTAAATATTTTTTCAGGAAGCAGTTTACAGTTAGGAGTTACTGTTGCTGCTGGAATTCTTGGAGCATCTTTAACAGCAACTACGTTGGGGGTGTTTACCCCATTTTTCTTTGCCAAGCTCGGTGTAGATCCCGCGTTGGCTTCTGGCCCGATTGTCACGGCATTAAATGATATTATGTCGATGATTATCTTTTTCTTAATCGCAGGATGTTTAAACTACTTCTTTTTTAGCTAATCTTATAAAGAGTTTAATTAAAATCTCTGTAACACTGAAAAATAAAATAAAGGTGGTTTATTTTTTCTCCAAATTGTTTTTTTAGTGAGGATGTCAGAAGTTGTTCTTTAAACTTAAAGCACTACCGAGCTCTTATTTCTAGAGATGCTGTTATTACATCAACATTTCTTTCTATTATAGTTCTTTTGATTATTCTTCCTGTGATTTTGATCGGCTGTCAAGCATTGTCTTTGATGGTAGCTGTTGCAATCTTTCTTCCCATTATTATCAGCACATGTTTATTCGGGATTCTTTTTATTTTTGCTTTAAACTTTAGTAAATCTGTAACTCCTAAGTTGCATTTTGATAGAATAAAGTTTTCTAAAAGAGATTTAGAATTTTTATTAGATATTAATACCCTTCCTTTAGAGGATAAGGAGACTAAACTAAGTCAGCTTGAGTTATATCAAGAAGATTTGTCTTTGATCTGCATTAAAATCCAACAATATCAAAATAAAAATTTCCCGGAAAAGATAGAGGAAGAAAGCTTAACAAAGCTCGAGAAGTCTGTAGTATCTTTAGTAAAGGATGGCATAGAGGCGGTTATAGAATGTCAGAAAGGTCCTGGATTGGTGTTAGGAATTTGTAATGAAATCAAAACTTTTTTCATTCCTAAGTGGCTAGGGGGAAGTTCTAAAAAACCTTTATGTAAATACTTATACGATCTTTCCAAGTTGTTAACTGAGTATCCTTGCTCTGATTTTCTTATTCTACTTCTTAAACATCGAGAGTTAACTCATGAAATAGCAGATCATATTCTTTCTTTGGCTTCCTCTATGGAAGAACATGCGGATCTTTGTAAAAAAACATTAGGTTCTTTGAACTTGTGGTTTTATGGCTGGTTTTTAGAAACAGATACAATAAAGCGTATAGATGCCTATGACCCAGAGATTTTAATTAATAATCCAAAGCTTAAGGAATATTTAATTCAAGGAAACTTCGTAGAGTTTATCCTTTCTCTTCAGACTGAGGAAATGCAAGCAAAGATTAAAAGTGTATTAAAAACAGAGCAGAAGCCTATTGTTTCAGCTTTAGAAAATTACACATATTTTCAAGGGTTGAATTCTGTAGAATATTTAAAAAACTCTCCAAAGTTAAGAATATTTATGGATGCTTTGAGCCTTAAAATGGCTTTTTGCTTAGATTTGCGCTCTCCTTCAGATTGGAGGTTTCCTTTATCTGTGGCTAGACACTATAAAGAGCTTATAGATTTGTATGAATTTGCTTTAAAGGAATATTCGAACATTTTAGAAAATTTGTTTATTTTAATTGAGCTTTTTCAAAGTAATACTAAATATCAAACATTTATTCGTGGGCTATTAGAAAAGGCTATGCCTATAAAACAATGGTTAGTTTTATTCCGTCCTATAGTTTCTGCTGTATTTCAAGTGGGAGTTGTAAGAAGAAAAGAACTTTCAGTGTTAGCTGCACATTTAGGAATAGAGTATGGCGCTCTTTTAAACGCTATCCGCTCTGGTCAGGCTTTAGAAGCACTATTACCATACTTATTTAATGGAGCAAGTAGTACAGAGGATAAGCAGCCATCTCCTTAAAAAGAGATGGCTGTTGTTCAGTTATACTTTAGGGAGGCGCTTTCTAGAAAAATAAATTCCAAAAGGAATTAAACAGTTAGTGCCGAAGGCAAGAAGAAGAAGAGAGGTATAGCTGATGCTACCGCTTGCAGATAGCTGAGCAATTTCTTTTGGAGGAAGGAAACTTACCCATAAAGCAAAAATACACGAAAGAATTCCTAAACAGGAAAGCGCGCAAATCCCAAAGAACTTCCCTGGCACAGAATACAATCTTTGTGCGCGAGGTTCTTTAATTCGTAAAACTGGCCCAGCTATAAATAGGCATATATACATAGCAAGATACATCTGAATGCTTAGTGCGCTGAGAATCCAGTAAACAAGATCTGCAGAATCCAAACATAAAAAAAGCAAGGTAAATAAAGTCACTACGATCGCTTGAAAGAACATTAAGTTTACAGGGACATCTTTAGAATTCACTTTCTTGAAAATTCGAGGAAGACAGTCATTTTGAGTAGAGACAAATAATCCTTTAGTTCCAGCAAACATCCAAGCATTTAGCTCTCCTAAAGAACCTGTAATTGTCATAACGACAATAATACTTGTCATCCAAGAGAGGTTATATTTTTCAAAGAAGAGAATAAAAGCCTTCACTAAACCTGACACTAAGCTGATTTCCTCTTTAGGAATGACTATAGCTATGGATAGAGAACCTAGGACTAAAATTGCCAAAGTGGAAATTGCTCCAATAAACACTGCTTTAGGGTAATTTTTCCTTGGATTAACCATGTCAGAAGCAAGGTTAGCATTAGCTTCTAGACCACATAAGGCTAAAAGCATTCCAGCTAATAACACAAAAGAAGAGGGGTTATGAAAATCTGGAAGCATATCGCTCCAAGAAAGAGGAAGAGCTATAGGATTCCCTGACAGAACCCAAAAGAGAGCCAGAGAAACTAAAATGACCCCAGGAATTAAGGTTCCTATAATTACGCAAACTGAGCTGAAAATTGCTGAGGTGTTAATTCCCAAAAAATTAAAGAAGGTCAATCCCCAAAATCCTGAGAGAATAATAGTCGCAAGATAAATCTTATTATGCGCTAGGGAAGGGTTGATTTTATAGACTATAGTACTGGCTATAAATGCTAGCATTGCAGGATACCAAGTCATATTATGAAACCATTGCATCCAGATGGCAAAAAATCCCCACCATTTTCCAAGAGCATCTCTAGCCCAAACATAAATTCCTAAAGGTTTAAAAGATGCTAATTCTGCTGCAATCAGAGCGTAAGGGATCATAAAGCATCCTACGGCTACAGCATAGAAAAATAACGTAGAGAGTCCGTGTTTTGCTGTAAGTGGGAGATTGCGTAAGCTAATCACTACAGCTAAAGATAACATCCCAACGGTGAATGTTCCTAGAGATTTTTTTGATTTCGAATGAGTATGCATTAGGGACCTTTTGTAAAAGTTAGGCAATGGTAATGTTCGGGTCTAGGTAGATATCTTGAATTAAATTTAGTAGCTGGACACCTTCAGAAAATGGCCTTTGAAATGCCTTTCTTCCTAAAATTAATCCCATTCCTCCAGCACGTTTATTGATAACAGCAGTTCTTACGGCATCTTTAAAATCATCGCTTCCTGAAGGGCCTCCTGAGTTGATTAATCCAATTTTGCCACAATAGCTATTTAATACCTGGTAACGACAAAGATCTATAGGATGCACAGAAGACAACTCAGAATAGACTCTATCATCAGTTTTCCCAAACTTAATAGCTTTAAATCCTCCTTGGCAGGTAGGGAGTTTTTGCTTTACAATATCGGCTCCTAGAGTGGCTCCTAAATGATCTGCCTGCCCTGTAAGATCCGCAGCAGTATGGTAGTCCGTGCCTTCCATAATAAATTCAGGATTTCTCAAATAACACCATAGAATTGTTGCCATTCCTAGTTCTCGGGCATGAGCGAAAGCTTCAGAAACAGTAACAATTTCTTCTTTAGAGTTTTCTGACCCAAAGTAAATTGTCGCTCCTACAGCTATAGCTCCCATATTATAGGCGCTTTCTACTTGGCTAAAGAAAATTTGTCGGTAGGTAGTGGGATATGATAGTAACTCATTATGATTTAACTTCACAATGAAGGGAATTTTATGTGCATATTTTCTAGAAAAAAGACTTAGAACGCCATAGGTAGAAGCTACGGCATTGCATCCAGATTCTATAGCGAGCTTAATAATGTTTTCAGGATCAAAATAAATTGGATTCGCGGCAAAAGATGCTCCAGCAGAATGCTCTACCCCCTGGTCTACAGGTAAGATTGAGAGGTATCCAGTATCTTTTAATCTTCCATGAGAAAACAGTGTTTGCAAAGATCTTAACGCGCGATTCGTGCGGTCTGACAAGCTAAAGACCTCATCAACAAAATTATAAGAGGGAAGGGTGAGAGTCTCTTTACGAACGAGTTTACATTCATAGGTTAAGAGATTATCTTCGTCATCATTTAGAAAATCATAAATTCCTGCCATAGGAAGAAAAACTCCTTTAAACAACTTATAACATTTTGATTAAGTTTTTAACTTTTGTTAAGAACGAGCTTACATAAAAACCCATTCAAATGCAAAATTAAATCTAGGCTTCTAGCAGCTCTTCTAATAAAATGGTATTTATAATTTAATTAATTTATTTCTATGTTTCAGGAAGTCTATCCGAAAACTTCTCCCTCTTCGAATCTTTCGCCTGATCAGCAGCAGATCGTTAATTCTATTCGTGGCTACCATAAGCTCGCTTTAATTGCTGGTGTGGCGGCTGCTGCTCTTCTTTTAATTACAGCGGTTCTGCTCTATTGTATCCCTGCATTTCCCGTGGCTGTAGGGGCTTTAGGGGTGGCAGCTGTTATTTTTCTTGGGGTGTCTGTAGGGCTGTGGGTATGTCGTGCGCGAGCTTTTAACCGCCTTATGGAGGATTTTAAAAATTCTATTGATTTAATTAAAATAGGAAAACCAAGTGAACATCTTTCTATTCGTAAATATCCTAGAAAGTCAAAAACACTAGATCACAGTTCCTTTAGGGAAGGGGTAGAAGGCCCCTATACCCCATCTTCTGGAGATGACCCGAACTTAGAGTTTAGTTCAAGTGATAGCGGAGAAGAAGCAGGAGAGTTTGTTGCCCCCTCTTTACGTCTTAGACAATTTTTATTAGAAGAGAATCCCCCTGTTGTTTCTTCTGCTTTCTATAAAGATTGTCAATCTAAAATAAAGAAGTGTTTAGCATCTCTATATCAGTCTGTAGGGCACCTAATAGATACAATGGATAGAGGCGAAAATAAAGAGACCTTAGTCAAAAAGTTAATTATAGGGATATTTAATCCTTTTTCGGGTCAAGATAACCTGATCTCCAGCGTCATTACTATGGGGACAACTTTATTTACCGACTCAACGTATGGTGTGACTTGGTTTCATGATGCTATTCATACACCAGGCAAGATATTGCCTCCTCTTATGCAGCTAATTGAGAAATTTTTTAAAGAGAAAGAAAAGCCTTCTGCTGGCGTGCTTAATAAAATCCTGATGTCAATAAATCTTGTGCTGTCAGGATGGGTTTTGGGTGATCCTAAGTTACTATGTTATGTTGTGGGATCTGTGAAACAACTGAATCTTTCTCAAGAAGCAACGAAGCAAGTTATTCGCTTGTTAGAGAAGGGGAATATCATTGGGGCTTTGATTATGACTTGTGGTTCGAGCTATCCTGCATTTGAGAAGATGTTGGTAGCCTTAAGAACTGAGGAAGGCTCTCAGGATGTTTCTCAAGGTGCTCGTTTTCCCATAGATGAGTTGACACCCAAGAATTTTCGTAAAGATATAGCTTCTGCAGATATAGAGGAAGATCAACATGATATAGAACAATTTGCTTCTAAGCTGCAAGAGCAAATCAAACAGGTAGAAGATGCTTTACCTAATTCTCGACTCAGACTTATAGCTTCTTTAGCTAAGGGAGCACCAGAAATTAGGAAAGCATTAGAGCAATTTTTGAACTTTCTTTCAGAAAATCCACCAAAGACTTTACCTATGTCGCTCACATTTTTACCTATTCTTAAAAAATCTATGCATTTACAAAAAGTATTACGAACATACTTACCAAAAAAAGTAGTAGTTGCGCTTACCAAGATTCTCTCTATAGCTATGCAAGGAGGAATTATTTCGAGAGTATTTACTTCTGGTCACTACAAAAAGCTAGCGGATAGTTTGAATATAACGGTAGATGAACTTATTGCATTAATTGAAACTAAAAAGTGTTTGCAATTTTTCCTTCCAGAACTAATAAAATAGCTACGTATTTTCCTACTCCTTGTGGAAATATAGTTGTTATAGTTTAATTTTTCTGGTTTTTAACTTTAAAAGTCTTGCGATGCAGGGCTTCGGATGTACAGACTAACATTGTGCTAAAAGAATCTCATCCTATTATTTCTGTTCAAAATGTCTGCAAACAAGTGAATGGAAACTATCTTCTTAAAAACATTTCTTTTTCGGTATATCCTAAAGAGGTTTGTGGAATCATAGGCCATAGTGGTTCGGGGAAAACTACGCTATTGCGTTGTTTGGATTTCTTAGAGCTGCCCTCATCAGGAGCTATTTCTATAGCGGGATTTCATAACCCCGCATCTTTAAAGGGTGTCTCAAGACAGGAGTTCGCTAAAAAAGTTGCCTATATTTCCCAGAATTATGGGCTATTTTCTACAAAAACTGTTTTGGGGAATATTACTTATCCTTTGCAGACGCTTTATAAGAACATGCCCTTGAGTGAGATTCGTGAAAAAGTGCACGAAATGCTGCATTTTTTAAATTTATATCATAAAAAAGATGCCTATCCTGGGAGTTTAAGTGGAGGACAAAAACAAAAAGTTGCTATAGCTCGTGCATTGATTTGTGAACCCCAAATATTGCTTTGTGATGAGATTACCTCAGCTCTTGATCCAAGATCAACAGAAGATGTTGTTGAACGCTTGTTGCACCTGAATGAAAGCATGGGGATCACTTTAGTATTAGTTTCTCATGAACTTGATGTAGTAAAGTATATTTGCTCTCATACTGTTGTACTGCATAATGGAGGGTTAGAAGAATTTGGTGAGACAGAAAGTTTATTTTTAAAATCTCAAAATGAAATTACCAAAGAACTTTTCCACGAGCCTTTACAGAAGTTTTCTTTAATTAAGTCTCTTGTGAATCTATCTGAAAATAAAGAGTTCCTTGGGCTGGGTTTTCCTAAAGAGCTTGCTATGAGGGGGATCATCAGTCATATAGCAAAGACTGGGCTTGCCTCTATAAATATCCTGTCTGGGAATGTCTATTTATTTCGTAATATGCCTGTAGGTTTCCTTAACATAGTTTTAGAGGGCACGAGAGAAAATCGGATCAAAGTGAAACGACTTCTTATAGAGCAGGGTGTGATTGTTAAAGAAGGAGAGTAGGGGGATGCAAGGAGACCTGGTCCGTCTTTTATTTGTAGAAACGGGAAAAACTCTTTATATGGTAGGTGTGGCCTTTGTCTTGGCCTGTGTTTTGGGGGGAGGTTTAGGGGTAACTCTTTTTTATTTTTCTCCGGGAAGTCTTTCTCCTCGACAAGGAGTTTATACAGTCATCTCAATGCTTTTAAGTTTTCTTACAGCTATTCCATTCGCGATACTTATTGTGCTTCTATTTCCTTTAACGCGCTTACTTGTAGGGACTTCTTTGGGCGCAACAGCATCTATTGTTCCTCTTACTGTTGGGACAATTCCTTTTGTTGCTTCATTAATCTCTGAATCTCTGCAATGTGCCGGAAGAGCTTATCTTGAGCCAGCGATTGCTCTTGGAATTCCTAGAAGGAAAATTATTCAAGATATTCTTTTCCCTGAAAAGTATCCTCAAATGATTTTTTCTCTTAAGAATGTTATTGTTCATCTTATAGCATGCTCTACATTGGCAGGTTTTGTTGGTGGGGGAGGGCTGGGGCAGATACTGTTGCAATATGGATATTATCGTTTTGATTGGAAAATCACTATTGCTGTTCTCGTGATTACTCTTTTCTTTATAGAGTGTATAAGAATTTTTGGAGACATCTTAGGTCGTAATATCTTGAAGCGAAGAGGTCTTTTGTGAAAAAAATATTGAAGTTTGCTTGGTGCGTAGTAGTTCTTTGTATAGCAACAGGTTGTCACAATTTAAAATCACAAGATCTTTTGCGCATAGCCGCAAGCCCAGCTCCCCATGCAGAGCTGCTTTATGCTTTAAATGAAGATGCTAAGGCTCTAGGGCTATGTTTAAAGGTTCTTCCTCTTGATGACTATCGAATCCCAAACCGCTTGCTTTTAGATAAGCAAATAGATGCCAACTATTTTCAACATGAAGAATTTTTTCAAGATGAGTGTGAGCGCTATAACTGCGTTGAGGAGCTTGTTCCTTTAGTGAGAGTTCATATAGAGCCTATGGGATTGTATTCTAAGAAGTTTTCAAGTGTCCAAGAGCTTAGACGCAAGGGGAAACTTACCATAGCAATCCCTGTAGATCGTACAAACTCTCAGCGAGCATTAGATCTTCTAGAATCTTGTGAATTAATTTCTTTTAAGCATACAAGTTCCCTAAATGCAACAAAAAGGGATGTATGTACTTTAGGAGAGCGCAAAATTTCCATTCATGAGATCGCTGCGCCATTATTGATGTCTTCGTTTCAAGATGTAGATGCTGCTGTTATTCCTGGAAATTTTGCGATTACAGGAGGATTATCTCCGCAGGAGGATAGTTTATGGTTAGAAGACTTTTCAACTTCTAAATATGCTAATATTGTTGTCGTTCGCAAGGAAGATTTAGCTACTTCGAAAATCCAAAAGCTTAAGCAGCTGTTGCAAAGTGATCGTGTAAGGCTCTTTTTTGAAGAGACCTATAAGGGGAACATTTTAACCACACCACTTTCCCCTCAATCTTAAGAGGCCTAATGTTTAGTTCGGTAACCCATCATCCTTTTGGATCAGCATTTTCTGTGCATCCTTCTTTAAAGGACTTAAAAAAGAACTTAATAGGTTCAGTTCCTCTTTTAGGTATATATATTGGGGTAAATAGAATCGCCAGAGTAGCTTCAGTTTCTGAAGAATATATAAAGAAAATTGAATGGGGGATCTCTAGGTGTCAGATAGAGTCGGCCTCGTATTATAGGTATAAGCATTACTTCCGTGGAGTTTTAGAGATCTTAGGACTCAGCAGCGTTCTCACTATTTTAGAGCTTGTCACTACTGTGCTATACCATATGCTCTTGGGATTGTTTAATTTTTTCGGTATCTGTCACCTTATAATTCCATATCTTCCCTCTAAGATAAATCTTTGGTGTCTTAGGCCTTTAATCTGCTCTCTAGAATAGTCGCTTCTAGAATGGGTTTTCTTATAAAATCAGTTCTAACTTTTATTAGAAGTGAGTTTTTGGAAAAAACTTGACAGTTATTTTTTTTAAGTTTTATCCTGCCTTCCACAAAATTTTTCCTGAGAAGACAAGAGAGCATCTAATGTATATTAATCCAAATGAAAGCCCTTTCGGGATTACTTCTTGTGTAAGATTTTTTGTTCATTTGGCGGGAAGCATTCCCGTTATTGGAGCTGTTGTTGGTATAGAAAGGCTGCGCGAAGTGATTTTAGCCAGCCGCAAAGAAGCGAATAAAACTGGTGAGGTTGCTTCTCCTGTATATGCGAAAGAGCATTGTATGCGAGCATTGTTAGAAATCTCCGGTCTTGGGATGATAGCTTTTGTTACAGAGCTTGTTTGTAAGGTTTTGGGGCTGCTTTTGCGTGTTCTTGGGCACTTTTTGGCGGTATGTATTTGTGGTGCTGCGGCTGTAGCATTTATTGCTGGATTTTTTGTTGCTTATCTTCTCTATGGAGTGACAAAGATTATTGCTAATGCGATCCCTCTTTGTGATTCTCCCGCGACGAAAAAGAGAGAGAATACTATGGAGGTATATAAAGCATTTGCAAATCTAAGTTTTGATATATCTAAATTGATTAGGAAAACATCGCAAGATATTGTAAATCTTATAGAGCCGGAAGAGAATAAAGAACTTGTTCATAAAGAGTCTGAAGAAGTGTCTTTAAGTGGTTATTCAGAGAAGGGTACGTTTGTTTAATTGTGTCCTTCTGAAGCTTTTCATCTGTTGACTTTTTTCGTTTCTCTAGGATATATAAAGCTCTTCTTTTGATGTGGCATAATGTCAAATCTTTATGACGCATCATTTCATGGAGAAACTATGCTCTTAAAGCCGAAAGTATCGAAATATCAAAGTAAAAGAACAGCCTCTCCCATTAAGCATGCAAAAAACTATGTATATAGTTATTTGAAAGCGATTCAAAGAATCGTGTCTTCAAAGCCTCAGGAAGTAATTGAAGCATGGAATCAAGCTTTTGGAAAAACATACTCAGGAATGTCTCAGGCAATAGGCTTTAAAGATCAAATTTTATTTGTAAAAGTATATAATTCGTCTTTGTATGCACTGCTTAAGCAAGCAAGTCAAAGAGAGCTAATTTCTCAAATACATAAAATAGTTCCTTATGCCAATATCCAGGAGATACAGTTTTTGTTGGGGTAAGTTATGGATATAGAAGTAAAAAATTATGATGCCTCTGCCATTACTGTGTTGGAAGGATTGCAGGCTGTTCGTGAGCGTCCTGGGATGTATATCGGGGATGCTGGAATCTCTGGATTGCATCACTTGGTGTATGAGGTTATTGATAACAGTATTGATGAAGCCTTGGCGGGGTATTGCACAGAAATCAATGTGCGTATACTTGAGGATGGAGGGATTACCATTTCGGACAATGGGCGAGGAATTCCAGTAGAGATTCACAAGAGGGAATCAGAAAAACAAGGGAGGGAAATTTCTGCATTAGAAGTGGTCTTAACAGTACTACATGCAGGAGGAAAGTTTGATAAGGATAGCTATAAGGTGTCTGGAGGACTTCATGGTGTGGGGGTTTCTTGTGTAAATGCTTTGTCCGAAAAGCTTGTTGCTACGGTGTGTAAGGGTCAGCAAATCTATCAGATGGAGTTTTCTCGAGGTGTGCCAGAGACTCCTTTACAAAGATTGGGGGCTACAGAAAACCAGGGGACAACGATTACCTTTTATCCTGATCCAAAGATTTTTTCTGTCTGTGTCTTTGATCGTTCTATTTTAATGAAGCGTCTTCGGGAGCTAGCCTTTTTAAATCGTGGGATACGCATTCATTTTGAAGATGATAGAGATGTAAGTTTTGATAAGGTGACCTTCTTTTATGAAGGGGGGATCCAATCTTTTGTAAATTACTTGAATCAAAACAAAGAAAGCCTATTTCCTGAGCCTATTTATATTTTTGGGGTGCGACCTGGGGATGATGGGGATGCGGAGTTTGAAGCATCCTTACAGTGGAACTCCGGATATTCTGAATTGATTTACTCCTATGTGAATAACATTCCTACCCGTCAGGGGGGAACCCATCTTACAGGATTTTCTACTGCGTTAACTCGGGTTTTAAATGCCTATATTAAAGCAAACAATCTTGCTAAGAATGAGAAGCTTTCCCTTACGGGAGAAGATATTCGAGAGGGATTAACTGCGGTAATTTCTGTGAAGGTGCCTAATCCTCAGTTTGAGGGGCAAACAAAGCAAAAGTTGGGAAATGGAAGTGTAGGTTCTGTAGCACAGCAGGTTACTGGAGAGGTTTTAACCACATTTTTTGATGAAAACCCACAAATTGCCAAGCTTATTGTAGAAAAGGTTTTCATTGCTGCACAAGCTAGAGAAGCTGCGAAGAAAGCCAGGGAATTAACCTTAAGGAAAAGTGCTTTAGATAGCGCGCGTCTTCCAGGAAAGCTGATTGACTGTTTAGAGAAGGATCCAGAGAAATGTGAGGTATATATTGTTGAGGGAGACTCTGCGGGAGGTTCTGCAAAACAAGGAAGGGACCGTAGGTTCCAGGCTATCCTGCCCATTCGTGGAAAGATTTTAAATGTTGAGAAAGCACGCCTACAGAAGATTTTCCAGAACCAAGAGATTGGAACAATTATTGCAGCATTAGGCTGTGGTATTGGTTCTGATACGTTTAATCTTGAAAAGCTGCGATATAAACGCATTATTATTATGACAGATGCTGATGTGGATGGTTCTCATATTCGCACATTGCTGCTAACGTTCTTTTACCGGCATATGACAGCTCTTATAGAGAATGAGTGTGTGTATATTGCTCAGCCTCCTTTATACAAGGTGAGTAAGAAAAAAGAATTTCGTTATATCTTATCCGAAAATGAGATGGATGATTATCTCCTAACTTTAGGGATGGGAGAGTGTAGGGCTGTATTTACAGATACACAAAGAGAACTTAGTGGAGATGCTTTAGATTCTTTTGTTAAGGTGATTTTAAGCATAGAAAGCTTTATTACAGCACTTGAGAAAAAGGCAATACCCTTTTCTGAGTTTTTAGAGATGTACAAAGACTCCCTGGGGTATCCGTTATACTATTGTACTCCAAACAAGAAAGAGAGTGGGATGTATCTGTATTCTGAGGAAGAAAAAGACCAAATTCTTGCCCGGGAAGAGGTGAAAATTGTAGAGCTTTATAAGCCTTCTGTATTCCTAGAGATCCAAAATCAACTTCAAGATTACGGCATGGATATCCGTAACTATCTGATTCCTCAAACTCATCCTATTCAAATCTTAAGTGATGATTCTAAAATCTTGCCCTATACTTGCTATACCTTGCAAGAGGTGATTAATTATCTTAAAACTATAGGAAGGAAAGGAATCGAGATTCAGCGCTACAAAGGTCTCGGAGAGATGAATGCGGATCAGCTTTGGGATACCACAATGAACCCTGAGCAAAGAACATTAATTCGGGTATCCTTGAAGGATGCTGTAGAAGCAGATCATGTTTTTACAATGCTTATGGGAGAAGAGGTCCCACCAAGAAGAGAATTTATAGAGAGTCACGCCCTATCTATTCGGATGAATAATTTAGATATTTAGGAGCCTAGAGCCCCATGTTGCACAATGAAGAAATTATTGTTCCTAAGAATCTAGAAGAGGAAATGAAGGAGAGCTACCTTCGTTATTCTATGTCTGTGATTATTTCTCGGGCACTTCCAGATATTCGAGATGGATTAAAGCCTTCGCAGAGGCGTATTCTATATGCTATGAGGCAGTTAAGCTTAACTCCGGGAGCAAAACATAGAAAGTGTGCAAAGATCTGCGGAGATACTTCTGGAGATTACCATCCCCATGGGGAAAGTGTAATCTATCCTACCTTGGTAAGAATGGCTCAGCCTTGGGCAATGCGTTATCCTCTTGTAGATGGCCAAGGGAACTTTGGTTCTTTGGATGGAGATCCAGCTGCTGCTATGCGATATACAGAAGCTAGGCTCACTCATAGTGCGATTTTCCTTATGGAAGATCTTGATAAAGACACTGTAGATATGGTTTCGAACTATGACGAAACAAAACATGAGCCTACAGTATTCCCTGCAAAATTCCCCAATCTTTTATGCAATGGTTCTTCTGGAATTGCTGTGGGAATGGCAACAAATATTCCTCCACATAATCTTGGAGAGCTGATTGAAGCAACCCTTTTGCTCTTGAGCAACCCTACAGCATCTATAGAAGAGATTATGGAGGTCATGCCAGGACCAGATTTTCCTACGGGGGGAATTATCTGCGGGCATGAAGGGATTTGCTCGACCTATCATACAGGGAGAGGGAAAATCAAAGTGCGTGCTCGTCTCCATGTTGAGGAGAACACAGAAAAGCATAGAGAAAGCATCGTAATCACAGAAATACCATATAACGTTAACAAATCTCGCCTGATTGAGCAGATCGCGGATCTTGTAAATGATAAAACTTTATCGGGTATTTCTGATGTTCGTGATGAGTCGGATAAGGAGGGGGTTCGCGTTGTCCTAGAGTTAAAGAAAGGTGAATCCTCAGAAGTCATGATTAATAGGCTCTATAAGTTTACGGATGTCCAGACGACTTTTGGAGCAAATATGTTGGCCTTGGATAAAAATCTTCCAAGGACCATGAACATCCATAGAATGATTTCCGCATGGATTCGCCATCGTGCAGAAGTTTTACGAAGAAGAACCCGATTTGAGCTTAATAAAGCAGAAACTCGTGCGCATATTTTAGAAGGCTATTTAAAAGCTTTGTCGTGTTTGGATGCTGTAGTAAAGACGATTCAAGATAGTGATAGCAAAGAGCATGCAAAGCAGCAAATCATTGAGCTTTATGGTTTTACAGATGCTCAGGCAGTGGCAATTTTAGAACTTAGGCTGTATCAACTTACTGGATTAGAAGCTGAAAAAACGCGTAAGGAGTATGATGAGCTGTTAGATAAGATTGCTTATTATAAACGTGTTCTTGCGGATGAGGAGCTTGTTAAGGATATTATACGAACCGAGCTTCAGGATCTTGTTAAGTACCATAAGACCCCAAGAAAAACCACGATAGAGTTTGATGCTGATGATGTGCGTGATATTGAGGATATCATTACCGATGAGTCTGTTATTATTACGATTTCTGGGGATGACTATGTAAAGAGAATGCCTATTAAGGTCTTTAGAGAGCAGCGTCGTGGCGGTCATGGAGTTTCGGGCTTTGATATGAAAAAGGGGTCGGACTTCTTAAAGGCAGTATATTCTGCTTCTACAAAGGATTACTTGTTAATCTTTACAAATTTTGGACAATGCTATTGGATTAAAGTCTGGAGACTCCCAGAAGGCGAACGAAGATCTAAAGGGAAATCTCTGATTAATTTCTTAGAGGGGATTCGTCCTGGAGAGCAGGTCGCTGCAATTCTAAATGTAAAAAGTTTTGAAAATGCTGACTTCTTATTTTTAGCTACAAAACAGGGTGTTGTTAAAAAGGTTCCTTTAGATGCATTTAGCAACCCAAGGAAAAAAGGAATCCGTGCTTTAGAGATAGATGATAACGATGAGCTTATTGCTGCTTGTCACATTGAAAATGAACATGATCGGGTGATGCTCTTTACAAAGTTAGGAATGGCAGTACGTTTCCCTCATGATAAGGTCCGTCCCATGGGAAGAGCTGCTCGTGGAGTGCGTGGAGTTTCTCTCAAGAATCAAGAGGATTGTGTTGTTAGTTGCCAGATAGTTACAGATAACCAATCTGTACTTGTGGTATGTGAAAATGGATTTGGAAAGCGTTCTTTAGTTTCTGACTTTAGGGAAACAAACCGTGGTGGCATAGGAGTGCGCTCTATATTGATTAATGAAAGAAATGGCGATGTTCTTGGAGCAGTTCCTGTTGCGGATAATGATAGTATCTTATTGATGTCTGGACAGGGACAGGCGATTCGCATTAGTATGCAAGATGTTCGTATTATGGGAAGGTCTACACAAGGAGTGCGTCTTGTGCATCTTAAAGATGGGGACGTTCTTGTTGCGATGGAAAGATTGCCATCTTCTAATGAAAGCAGTGAGTCGGAGTTGATAGAAAAAGAAAACGTTTCAATTTAGGAAATCACGCGATGTTTATAGTTCTTGAAGGGGGAGAAGGAGCAGGCAAGACTTCTTTAGCAGAGATGTTGCATCAGAAATTAGTTTCTGAAGGGCGTTCTATAGTAATGACTCGAGAACCTGGAGGATGTCCCTTAGGAGAGCGCATTCGAGAGCTGATTTTACAAGCTTCTGAGACAAAAGTATCGCAGTATACCGAACTTTTCTTATTTTTAGCTACACGAGCTCAACATATACAAGAAACCATTATTCCAGCCTTAGAAAGGGGAGATATTGTTCTCTGCGAGCGATTTCATGATTCTACAATTGTATATCAGGGAATAGCTGAGGGGCTGGGGATGTCTTTTGTTTCAGATCTTTGCTACCAAGCTATAGGTCCTAAGCCTTTTCTTCCTGATCTCGTTGTACTTTTAGATGTTCCTGCTGAAATAGGTCTTTCTAGAAAGGTGCAGCAAAAAACTTTAGATAAGTTTGAGAAGAACCCTTTAAGCTATCATGAGGCCATTCGCTCTGGTTTCTTGGCTCTTGCTAATGCAAATCCTGATCGCTATTTGATTTTGGATGCTCGCCAGTCCTTAGAGGAGTCTGTAAAAAAGGTTTTACAACATATTCAGTGTGGCTTATGCCAATAGAAGATGATCCTTGGTCTGCTCTGTTGCTGAAAATCCAAGCCGGGGAAGTTCCTCAGGCAATTTTGTTGCACAGCTTTCAAGATGAAATGCTTCGTCATAAGGCCTATGACCTTGCTGCTGAAATCATCTTGTCAAGATTGCCAGAAGCTCAATATAAGATCCAAGCTCACATCCATCCTGACATTCATGAGTTTTCCCCTTCAGGGAAAGGAAGACTACACTCTATAGATCTTGCAAGAGAGATTAAGAAGGACATTTGGATACCTCCTTTTGAGGCATCCTATAAGGTGTATATCATTGAAGAAGCTGATAGGATGACATTATCTGCGATATCTGCTTTTCTTAAGGTGCTAGAAGAACCTCCCCACCATGCCATCTTAATTTTAACCTCCACAAAGCCTCAGCGTTTGCCTGCAACGATTTTATCACGCACATTAGGGGTTTTCTTAAAAGAAAGAGAGATACCTCTTCCTGATCAGGAAGCCATAGAATGTATGTATCGTTGTGCTTTAGAAGAGATCCCTATTACAGAAGTAGGGAACCTTGTTAAGGGAGGTCCAGACATTGAAAAGCAACTTCTTAGAGATAAAGCTAGAAAGTTCTTAGAAGTGCTTTTAAAGCTATATCGCGATCGGTATATGTTAGATTTAGGATGTTTCCCTTCAGCTCTATCCTACCCTACATATCAGGACAAGTCTCTTCTTTTACCTAAGTTGCCTTTAGAAAAAGTTTTAACAGTTATAGAGAGTGCCTATCAAGCTCTAGACAACTCCTCATCTGCAGCAAGTGTTCTAGAATGGGTAGCTTTGCAGCTTCTATCGTTGAGGTTTCAAGCTCAGAAATCAGAAGCTTCTAGCTACTCGAACTAGAAAATTAGAAGCTAGCGCTTTGCCATAAAGGAAGGATATGCTGAACTTTCTGCAATACTCCCGAGCTGATTTCATGACCTCCAGGAAAAGAGACGAGTTCTCCATGAAGGCGTTGAGAGAGAAAACCATGGAGCTTCTCTCCAAGAAAATAAGGGAGGATAGTGTCTTGAAGACCATGACTTTGTACAAAGGGAACCTGAGCACATTTTCGTATGCCTTCTTCCCACCCCTGATCAAATACGTAAGCCCCAGAAAAAATTAGCGCTCCTCCATAGGGGATTTGTGAGGTTAACACCAAATGTGTTGTTAAAATGGCTCCCTGGCTAAACCCTCCAATAAAAATCTGTCTGTAGGGGCGTTGTAAATCTGTAATAAGGTTTTCAATGGCTTCCTTAGCAGGGGTAAGGTCAACATCAAATAATTCTCGGTATTTACGTTCTTTTTCTGGACTAACTTTAGAGTTATCCGTAATTAAAGATTCAAAGAGAGATATATCTAAAGGGAACCATGCACGACCATATTCTGCTTTCTCAGATAAGGGCAGGATCCCATTAGGAAAGATCCATGTAGGCCTCATTTGAGAGAAAGAACATACTGAAGGGAAAAAAGTAAGGTTATCAGCCTGGGCACCATACCCGTGGCATAAAATAATTACAGGATCCTCAGGATTTCCTGGACATTCAATAACATCAAGACCAGCAAGCTTACGGCGAAAAAAGGAGTTTGTTGTCATAAAAATTTCTTAAAAAACTTAAAAAGTAGGGAACTCATCCTTGGGTGATGAAGAATTTCTTTGGTATAAAAAGAAGTATAAAGCATAAAATCTTATCTAAAAAAGTCCATAGAAAAAATATGGATACGTTCAGAATGAACGTTTCTCTTTAAAGAATTTTTTATCTTCTTGCGTGTATAAAGCTATTAACAGCAGGTTCTCGTGTCTCAAGCGTTTCTTACTTCATCTTTAGAAGATCTTATTTACAATATCCAGTTAGGAAAAGTTGTCGCCATTCCTACAGACACAGTATTTGGCTTGGTCTGCTCTCAACACTCTCCACAAGCAAAAACACAGCTTTACCAGATGAAGAAAAGAAGTAAGAGTAAAACACTAGCAGTGTATGTGAATACTTTAGAAGAAATTGAAAAGATGATTCATAGGCCTTTATCTTCTCAAGAGCTTCGAGTTGCAAAAACCTTTCTTCCTGGCCCTCTATCTTTAATTCTTCACAATAAAAATCCTGAGTTTTCAGAAAGCACGCTTACTTTTCGCATAGTTAACCATCCTGTTGTTCAGGAGCTTATTAGTGTTTGCGGCCCTTTGGTGGGGACATCTGCAAATATTTCAGATTTCCCACCTGCAGTGTATGCCCATGAGGTTCTTGAGGATTTCAAAACAGAGGATCTATGTATATTTGATGGGGATTGCTTTTTAGGTTTAGAATCTACAGTGGCTTCTGTAGATCCTTTTATTCTTTATCGCGAGGGAGTAATTTCATGTGTTTCTATAGAAAGTTGCTTAGAAGCTGTTGTTATGCGCTTTCGCACAACAAATCACTCCTTTGCTAAGAACATAAAAATTTATACTTTTCTGAATACTGACGAGCTCTCCTACTTTTTGGAAAGCTCTAAAAATCATGAGTTCGTTTGTAAATCTCCTCATCCAAAAACATTCTTTTCTCAGCTAAGACAAGCTATTAGCTCTAATTGCTCCTCCATATGTTATGTCTATAATCCTGAAACAACTCTGTATCCTGAGCTTTCTCCTTATCTTTCCCCTTATCTTGTAAATGTTCCCGCAGGTTCTCTATGATAATAGACTTCCATGGAGATCTTCTTTCTCATCCGACCTTCTCCTTAAAAGATCCTGCTGTGCGTTGTTCCCCTCAGCAGCTAGTGGTAGGAGGAATTACCACGCAAGTTTGTGCCTTATATGTTGCTCATTACAGAGATTCCCTAACCTTCTCGCAGCAAAACCAGTTGTTTTTCTCCCTTCCTGATCAAGAGGCGCATATCCAATTAATAACTTATGAAAAACCCTCTCTTAATACGGATTCTCAGAATCCCAAAGTCAGTATCATACGAAGTTTAGAAAATGCTTCAGGACTGGGAGGGGATGATCAACCTTTAGAAGAGCTTTTAAATCAACTTATCATGCTTTCCAAGCAAGGTCCTATTGCGTATCTTAGCCCTGTATGGAACATGAAAAACCGCTTTGGTGGTGGCTGTTTAGAACCGGGGAAGCTTTCTGCAGATGGAAAAAACCTTCTAAATCTGATGGATGAGCTAGCTATTCCTGTAGATCTTAGCCATTGTAGTGATAAGCTTGTTGATGACATTTTGGATTATACTCTAGACAAGCTTCCTAATTTAAGAGTACTTGCTAGCCATTCCAATTTTAGAACTGTGAAAAATTCCCCTAGAAACCTCTTAGATATACATGCAAAAGAAATTTCTTCGAGAGGAGGAATAATCGGCCTTAATGTTGTTAAAAAATTCGTGGGGGAATCTTTACAAGATTTAAAAAAACATCTTTCCTATGCGGAAAGTTTGGGAGTTCTATCCAGTATTGTTCTGGGAACAGATTTTTTCTATTCTTTAGACAATGAAGACAAATTTTTCTCAGAATGTCGCTCTTCTGAAGATCATCCTAAAATACATCAAATTATCAAAGAATATAGCAAAAAACACGCTCAAGAAATTCTTTATATGCAAGGAGAGAAATTTTTAACTCAGATAGTTTTGTCTCAGGTCAAACAGCATAACTTCTAAAATGCTTTCAAAAAGCTTCTTAGCAAATCTAAAGGTTTTGCTGCGATTTTAAACATCTAACGTCTGAAGAAAGTCGATCAAGCTCACTATGCATTCTTTGTTGCTGCTCTAGAATACAAGCTTCTAAGTGTTGATTTTCCTTTTTAAGCTTAAGAATCTCTTCTTCTTGACTTCTAACTTTAGAAGAAAGAGCTTTTATTTCTTTTTCTCTACAAATTAGAGCATCATAAGATTCTTTGAGCTTATTTGATAAATTCATGATCTGATTAGAAAAGACCGGTTTCTTCAAAACACACAGAGATATAGAAGAAGCGAATAAAGCAGCTCCTATCCCAATACACAGAGCCCCAAGAACCGTTGAGATTACAGGAAGAGCCAAAGGATAAGCAAGAAGAAGAATTCCAGCTAAAAGGAAAATTATCCCTAAGGCAAAACAAGATATCCCAGCAACATTTGCATTTATTTGAGATTTCTGAATTATCTCTCCCAGCGCACACGCATTGTTAATATTCTTTACATTCTTTGTGTTTGAGAGATCTTGATGTATTTTTATACTCATAGGTAGAATTTAAAGAAAAAACATTCTTAAACAATATAACATATTTTATTTTAATTTTTTTAATTCGCATATAAAAGCTTTAGAAGATGTCAAAAATTTCGTTTTCTAAAGCGGATAAAGAAAGAGCATTGCCAGCTATTGTAAAAGGATAACTTACAATTCCTCTAGCCAAAGAGCCGAGCCTCTGAAGACTGGAAGAAGGACTAGGAGGTTTTGGAGAAGAGCTTTTTTCCATAACTTTATTTTCTTGCTGCTCTTCGATTTGTTTTGTAAGTTGTTTAATTTGCTCTTGCAAAACAGATATCTTAATTTTTTGGGCACTTTCTCTGTTTTCCAGAGCTAGGAGTTGTTTTTCTTTATTCATAAGGAGTTTCTCTAACTTCTCTCTTAAGTGCTTTTGATAATGATTAATGTAAATATAAGAGGCGCCCTGTGCAATAAGACTATGGGAGCGAATTCCAAATAAACTAGCAGTTAAAACAGTAGCGCCAATGACCCCTAGTCCCCATCCTAACCAACATAACGATGAACACAATACTAACAAAGCAACAGAACTTACTAATAAACTAACTCCAGACAAAACTCCAGCAGCAGAAAGAATTATGTGGGTCTTAGCAAGGGGGTGGTTACAAGGACTTCCATAGGACTCTATATCTAAAGGAGAGCTACAAAAAAATGATGAAATATGTGCCGATCGTTTTTGATGGGAGATTGGTTTAGATAAAATTGGTTGAATATATCTTTTAATACTAAGAAAATTTTTGGTCCATGCCCGAGTTTTTTTTAGAGTTACAATTAAAACATACAGAAGAACACTACTACCAATGACTATAGTTAGCGTTCCTAAAATTATAGCTGAAACAAAACTAAAACCAACGATAGAATTTGCACAAATTAAAAAAGTTCCTGTGAGGATAAGAGCTGTCGCAACAAAAACTGCACTAACAATAGCTAAAAATGTTTGCCTGTCATTATTTATATAATGGTTGTTCCAAGCTAAAACTTGAGGAGCCTGCTCTTGAGGCAAAAGGGAACTAGTAAAGTTTACTGCCATGATAAAAGTTAATATTAATAAAATAAAACATGATAATGCAAACTTGTTTTTCTATATAGAAAAACAACAATCTATACTTTTTATTATCCCTTTTATTTATAAAAAATTTTTAACATGTTTATAGAATAGAAAATAGTGAGAGAGTCGTCTATAAAGGTGCTTATTTTAAGGATAAAGGCACACGATCTTTAGAGACGCAATTTGATTTCTTTTTTTATGAGTAAAAAAGAAGCCCCCACTTTAAGGGACTAAAAAGACCACAGAAGATATCCCCTGAAATGAAAGGGGTAAAGCAATAAAGCTAATAAAAAAATTATTACAATATTACAAACGTTTGGTCAATAGTGAAATTAAGCGTTTTTCAAAAACTAATTAATATAAATACATCTGTATTTTCTTTATTGTTCTTATTGGCTTCTACATTTTTTGTTTTGTCTATTCCTGAAGTTATAGAAACGATTACGTTTCAGAAAGCCTTATGGAAAATTTCTTTCGGAGGAATTGCATTAGCATTTGCAAGAACTCTAGGGATAGTACTGAACCAGTACATTGATAAATGTATAGATGCTAAAAATCCTCGTACGAAATCTAGGGTACTGCCGAGTAACTTAACTTCCAGTCTTTCTGTTTATATTATTCTTGGCACTTGTTTTGTTTGCTTTGTTGTTCTTTGTGCGATTTTAGGAGTTCTTTATTGGGCACTCTTATCTATAACACTTTTTGTCCTTTATTCTTATATGAAGCGCTTTTCTTTGTTGTGCCATTGGATTTTAGGAGGGATTTATACTACCGCGATTCTTATGAATTTCTTCGTCTTAGCTCAGGGGAACCTTCCAGGATATATAAATCTCCTAATTATTGTTTGGGGAATAAGTATAGGACTTATCATTACAGCTAATGATATTATCTATGCTATCCAAGATATTTCCTTTGATCGCTCGGAAGGATTGTATAGTGTTCCAGCACGCTTTGGGAAAGAAAAAAGTATTCTTATTGCCTCTGTATGTTTAATGCTAAGCAGCAGTCTGTACCTTTCTTTAGGATGGATAGGGGCCTTAAATTACATATTTTATCTTTTGGCGATCTTTCCTTTAGGAACAATATTTTATGTTTTTAGAAGCTATCAAAAAATAGGAAAAATACAAACAGGAGAGGAGCGCTGCTTCTTTCTCGCGAATATTTATATTGCATTATCTTTTCTTATGAGTATGTTTCTATTGTTTTTGATCAATATGTGTTAACTTATGAAACATTTCGTAGTTGGAATTTCTGGAGCTTCAGGGGCAATCCTTGCTATTAAGCTTATCCAACAACTCGCAGCAATGAAGCATCACATTGATGTAATCATTTCCCCATCAGGGAGAAAAACACTTTATTATGAGCTCAAGACCTCCTCATTTACAAATCTCTTTTCTAAGAAAGAACTTCAAAACATCTCTATACATAAAATTACAGCAATAGATAGCCCTTTAGCTTCTGGATCCTATTCTGTAGATGCTATGATTATTATTCCTTGTAGCATGGCAACAGTTGCTGCGATTTCTATTGGACTAGGAGATAATTTATTACGAAGAGCTGCAGATGTTGCTCTTAAGGAGAAAAGAACTTTAGTCCTTGTCCCGAGAGAGGCTCCTCTTCATACGATTCATTTAGAAAATTTAGCAAAACTTAGCCAGAGTGGAGCAACGATTTTCCCTCCTATGCCTATGTGGTACTTTTTACCTCAAACTATAGAGGATTTGGAGAACGCAATTGTAGGGAAACTTCTTGCTCTTTTAGGTATTCCTAATTCTTTAACAAAAGAATGGGGGGCTAAACTTTAGATATTAGCTTGTACGCCTTCCATTGATCACTTCATGGAGGTTTTCAATAGCAATGAAAGCAGAGGGGTCTTCTCTGTGGACAATTTCCTTAAGTTGGGAAAGCTGTAAACGCTCAACAACAATATAAAGTAGGTTTCTAGGCTCCCCGGAATAACCTCCCTCTGCATGAATATAGGTTAAACCAACACCTAACGTCTCCATAAGAATATGTCCTAACTTTCGTGGAGAAGATGTAATAATTGTTACGGACTTTGTATCCTCAAATCCAAGAATCACTGTGTCCATAACTTTTGTTGCTACACCATAGGTAAGGAAAGAAATAAAAGCTGTGTGCCAATTTTTATAAACAAACCCGGCCAGAGCAAAGATAAAGAAGTTCACAAATAAGATCACTTGACCTACTGTGAACCCCTTTTTCTTGTTCACAATAATCCCTAGGATCTCTGTTCCATCTGTAGAGCCTCCATGCCGGATAATTAAACCACAGCCAACCCCAATGACTACTCCACCAAGAACTACAGTTTCCATTTCAGAGCCTTTAAATACGACAGGGCTAATCCCTAACCAAAGCGGAAGAATATCTATTAGCCACAAAGCGCAGGAAAAAACGATCACTGCAGTCAACATTTGGATAACGAAATACTTGCCAATTTGACGAAAAGCAAGAATAACAAAAGGAAGATTGAAAATAGCCAAGCAAAAAGGG
Source organism: Chlamydia pecorum E58 (assembly GCF_000204135.1). Lineage (NCBI taxonomy): Bacteria > Pseudomonadati > Chlamydiota > Chlamydiia > Chlamydiales > Chlamydiaceae > Chlamydia > Chlamydia pecorum. The sequence goes on from NC_015408.1 coordinate 864,492, forward strand.
AGGTACTTATGCCCAATAAAATGCGAGGCTATAAGAGATAACCCAACGATTCCTCCATCAATAAGGTCATTGGGAACTAAAATCATTTGAATGCCAACAGCAGCAAGTCCCCCTCCTAAAAAAAACCAGCTTAGGGTTTTAGAGAAATACAAAGGAAAGCTAAATTTTTCAGGACGTGGACCGTGAGGCATTTTTAGAACCCTAGTGAGTGTTTCGCGAGAGACGGGGCTTGAACCCGCAACTTCCGCCTTGACAGGGCGGTGCTCTAACCAATTGAACTACTCCCGCAACTTGGACACGACAGGATTTGAACCTATGACCCCCTGTGTGTAAGACAGGTGCTCTAACCGCTGAGCTACGCATCCAAATAAGGTAGGAAGGTTAGGTTACCAGAAAAATTAGTTTAACCACAATCATTTTATGATAATTAAACATAAGATCTACAAACTCTTGCATACGGCTAAAAGATTTGACTGATATCTATACTTTCTAAGAAAGCTTCAAATTTTTTTTGAGTTTGCTGAAATTCTTGTTCACTGATGACTCCAAAAGGGGAGTTTTGTCTAAACAGGGGACTCATGCTAATATAGTTTTCTGATAGTGCAGTATATTCAGAAGAGGGGTCTCCTTCTGTCTGTGGCCCGATAATTTTCCCAATATAATATTGATTCTTATTTACTGTTCCTAAAAAGTGAGGTTCTTCATAAATGATTTCTTCTCCCGGAGGAACAAGACGAACGCCTTTCCAAGATGAAGATTCAGGACTAGCAGGAAAGTTTACATTCAATCCCGTCAAACAAGGAAAGGGATGGGACAAAAGATATTCTATGATCATCTTTAAAATTTCCGGAGCCTTTTCCTTTTGAAAACAGGAAATATGATGGTCTTGTGATAATGCTAGAGCTGGAATATTATCTAACAAGGCTTGCTTAGCTGCTCCTATGGTTCCTGAAAGCCAAGCATTTTTCCCATAATTATTTCCGCTATTAATTCCTGAAATCAAAAGATCTGGGGGGGAGTCTTGAAACATTGTCCTAAGAGCAATCTTTACGCAATCTACGGGGGTCCCTTTTACAGCCCAAGCCTCTCGAACTTCTTGAGAATATGCATGCGGAGACACACAAAGCACAGAGCTAAAAGAAAAAGCCATGCTTTTCCCTGACTGCTCTGTATGTGGAGCAACAATATAAAGATCCGCAATATCAGCTGATAATAGGGCAGAAACTAAGTAGCTCATTCCTTTAGCTTCTATTCCGTCATCATTTGTTAACACAATTTTTAATCTTTTAGACACAGTAAACCATTAATATTTGTGTTATATAAGGTTAAATAGAAAAACTTATGTCTCTATTTTTTCTTTTTGCGATTTAGACGAACCGTTTTCACAAACGGCTAAAGCTATATTATGTCTAGCTAAAGGAAAAAAATCCTCCAACATTTTTAAACTTTGTTCTGCCTTAGATCTTAGAGAAACTACGGGACATCGACAAGTCACTCTTGCAAATCCATGTTCTTTTGCAAATTTTTTGATCAAAGATTCTGGAGTGAAAATTAAAGGACGTAAAATTGTTATGCCAAAATGCACCATATCCAAAACAGGCAGCATCCCAGAAAATTCAGCTTTATGTAAAAGATTCATTAAAGTGGTTTGTACAAGATCATCTCTATGATGGCCGAATGCTATGGCTGTTGCTCCGATTTCTTTAGCTGCTTGAAATAATAGTCGTCTTCTTGCTTGAGAACAAGAATAGCATTCTGGTGTTTCAGGAGCGTAAGGGGAGACCAAGGAGGTAAAGGGAATTTGTAATCGATCACATATTTTTATTAAATAATGTGTATTGACTTCGGCGCCACAAGAATACTTCCCTGAGATATTCACAGCATGAAGATCTAACTCGGGAAATCCTCTTCCAGAAATTGCTTTAAGCATAAGCAGCAAAGAAAGACTATCTTTCCCTCCACTTAGCGCCACAATAATTTTTCGATGATTTTCCAACATAGAATATGTATATAAAGCCTTGCGTATTAAACTCTCTATCCGCTTCCCAGTCTTTACCCAAGGAGGGTGTAATAATACTGTCATAAACAAGAAATAACTTTTTTTTAAGAAAGATATTTTTAGGTAAGCTTATTTTAAAAGCTAGTAAACTTATTGGTTTTTATGTTTGTCTTTATTAAAATTTTTAGAAATTTAACCAAGAGAAGTTTGTGGCTAAAAAGATCAATAGAAACGATCCTTGTCCCTGTGGATCTAATAAAAAGTACAAACAGTGTTGTCTAAAAAAAGAGGAAATCATAGCCAGACATACCCCAGAGGGAAAGTTTAAATTTTCAGCTTCGGTGCTTTCCTCTGCGGATTCGGATAAGATAAAAGAAAACTTCACTCAATTATTTCAAAAAGCGTCATCGCAACTCACAGAAGAGCAAAAAGAACAAATTAATCAGTATCGTTCGATAACAAAAAGTAAAGTCCCCCCAAGTAAAAAGTCTTTAAATAAAGCAAAAGCAAAAGAAGAGCGCATTATTTCGGAAAAACTCAAGCAATATGACTTCCAAATGTTATCTAAAGAAGAACATCAGGAAATTCAACAAGCTTTAAAAACAAAGCAGCAAAAGCCTGAATTTTCTTCCGAGGTCTTCATCCCAACACAAGAAGATTATCGCGTATCAAAAACGCCGAACTCTCTTCCCAAAGATTCTGATTAGCATGTAAAAATATACTTTCTTATTGAGAATAAAGTTTTCTTTTTGTGATAATAACTTTCCTTTGCTGGAGTAGCTCAATTGGCAGAGCATTCGATTTGTAATCGAACGGTTGAGGGTTCAATTCCTTTCTCCAGCATTCTTTTTTCTGGGGGTGTCGCATAGCGGTCAATTGCATCGGACTGTAAATCCGACTCCTTACGGATACGTTGGTTCAAATCCAGCCACCCCCAGGGTTCTATCATTTTCTCTTTTTATTCTTTTGCCTTTCATTCTTAAATTAATTTAAAAACGAAATAGAAATTATTTATTTTTAATTTTGACTGAAAAAGTTGTTTTTGTTTTTTTGAAGAAAAAAATGAAATAAAAAATAAAAATGACAACACCTAATAGTAATGAATGTTATTTCAAAGTTGATTCTATTATTGATGGAAACTTATCAGCAGCGAATATAACAACATTTGATACCCAAGCAAAGTCGATCAGTTCTTCTGCAACGTTTTCTGTTAATGGAAATGCAACCGTAAAATCCGGCACAAGAGTTTCAGGGCAAACTTATTGCTCCAAATATTCTCTAGATGCCACAGGAGCGTCAACTCGTGTACAAGTGAATCTTAATGGGAACCGCCTAAGCAATGCTGCTCTTCCTCAAAATGATTGTGAGCCAGTGCCAGCCTTTTATGTTCGCTCTCCTGAATTCTATTATACAACGATTCCAGAAGATGCACGAACAACATTCAATAGAAATAGCAGTCCTTTAGAACTTGTTTCAGCTCAAACAATTATCTACCAATCAAGAAATGCAAATAGAGTCTGTCGCATAGTGGATTATGACAAAAGTACGAAAAAAGTTACTTATCCAGGGAGGTACTATATCCAGCTGACAGCTAAAGGAACGTATACTCTTTCATTTGGAATCTCAAAACGTCCTGGATGGAATAACGGCTGGGGATCTCCTGTATACTTACATTGTGCAGGAGGGCCTCCAAATTTTTATTCCAACTCAACTCTAAGAGGAGGAGGAGCATATGCTGAACAAGCGACTCTTGGGACAACAATTCAAGTCACTAACCCGGCTCCAGATCCTAATGCTGCTCCTTTAGGGGATGATTATACCAAACATATTTTCTATCTTACACAAGATGATGATTACTCTATTTTAAATGCTTTTTATTTCAGCATTCTCTTTTACCCGATGGATGAATATCTCATATGAAAAATCAACCTAAATACAACATGACAAACTCTACAAATTTTCGCATGGATACTACAGCAGTAGCATCAGGAGTAAAGGATCAAAACCTTTTCATGGATGGTGCCACTCTCTCCATAACAGGTAGCTCTAGTATTGATGATACCTTATCAGTAAGGAATCTTACAGTTACAGATTCCACAACATCCACTTGTGATGTTGAAATTGGGGGGGATCTCTTAACAGAAAACACAGATTTTCATGCAACTACTCTATCTAGGGGAATGGATATCATTTCTGCTAGCGAAAAAAGTAAAACACCATTTTTAGCCAATATTAGTGATCCACAATCTCCAAGAGACGCCGTAACCTATGCTTTTTATAGAAGAAATAGCGTTCAAGCATATCATTCTTCTGTCTCATATACGAACACCTATGACTTTCTATCTGGGGTTGTAAAATTATTTGCGGGCAATGGAAACAATGAAGTGAACTCTACTCCCAGATACTCAGACTATTTCACTATTAGTGAGGATAGAATCACTCCTAGGAAAGCTGGGATTTATCAAATAACCATACAGTGTACTCGTTTTAGCGGAAAGCACTCAGGAAATGATAACGCCACGTTTTTTTTATACTTGATGTCCCCCACAAATAAAAGCTTACTGTCTAGTACAGATACTCGAGGACTAAGTAATACTGACAGAACAACAAAAGTTTTACATGCAATTTTCCCCGTCCCAGAACTTACTAGGGAAGGAGATTTTTATATACAAGCAACATCGACTGCTGACATGAAAATTAAATACTTTTCAACCAATGTGATTTGGTTCCCTTTTAATATGAGTTTTTCCGAGGTAGATTAAAATGTCTAATCCCGCACCAAAAACAACTATCGGTTTCCCAACTTTCATTCGACTCAACATTACATCTACAAACCTTACAGAAGAAAAGAAAACAAAGGCACTTACTGTTGGTCAAGGGATTACTACAGAAAACCTACAGGCATCAGGAAATCTGAGTATAACTAATGGAGGACTTGAGTGTAGACGCAATTTAGATGTTATAGGGAATATCAATGTTAATCCTACTTCATCCTCTTCTATGCAGTTCAAAGGAAGAGTCAATCTTGCTAGTACACCACTATATTACAAAAATGGAAGTTCCCTACGCACAGATTATGCCAATATTAATGACAGAGCAGACCAACAATACGTTCCTTTTGGAGAATTTAAAAATACAAGAGTTGTCTATACAGAACGCTCTGCAACATCAGGTGGATGGGTAGGAAGTGGAGATTTTGGCGGAGGTAAAAACCTTCCTTGGGAGAAATTTGATAATCAAAGCTATAACACTACGGGCGCTGTTACTTTTTCATCAAATAATGGGCAATTAAACTTTACAGCAAGCTCTACACAACCTAAATTGTTAAGAATTAGCGTGTTCATGACAAAAGATGGGCGATGGTTAGATAATGGAACAGGAGGAGAGGTTGCCCTAGAAGTCACTGTAAATGGCACCAAAAAAACATTAGCCGTATCCACATGTTCAGGACAAAGCAACTATAGAACTCGCCCTATGTCATGGTTTTGCTCAACATTCTACGCTACATCTAATGGATATTTTTCATTAAGAAATATGGATGGAACGTTTCGCGTGCGATTCTTTTCCTGGAACGTAACTGTTTTGCCTTTCATCCTTTGACTGCGGTCTCCCAGGGTCTATCAACTGGGAGATTTTTTTATCACGCGTCCTACGAGATCATATCCAGCACCTCCTGTAATCTCTACAATGTAGCGCTCCCCAAAACCTGTAACCATTTTTGCTTCATTAAGAATCACGCAAGGATCAACTTCTGGAGATTGTCCATAAAATCTCGCTGTAAGCAAGAGATCGCTTTCAGGATGATACCCATCAACTATTACCTCTACCTTCTGTCCTAGAAGATTGCGATTATGATGCTCTACATTGCTTTTCTGTATCTGAGATAATATTTTGAGCCTTGAAGATTTGATTTTTTCAGAAATTTGGTTTGGAAGTGCCGCTGCCGGAGTTCCTGGCTCTTGAGAATATGTGAAAATTCCCAAGTTATCCACCCAACCTTCTTGGATGAAATCCGCAAGCTCTTGAAACTCCTCTTGTGTTTCTCCAGGAAAACCTACAATAACAGAAGAGCGGATATACACATGGGGAATTCTTTCTCTAAGCTTTTGTAAAAGAGCCAAGATTTGCGCTTTAGAAGTTGTTCTACGCATGCTCTTTAAAATGCGATCATTAATATGTTGTAAGGGGATATCCACATAGGGAAGAAGACGAGGGTCATGCTCCATAAGATCTATTATCGCATCATTTACCTCATCAGGATAAAGATACAAAAGACGCAGCCAATAATCTCCAGGTTCTTTTAAAATTTCTTTTAATAAATATTCTAATTGAGAACTACGATCCGAAGAGAAGTCCTTACCATAGTCTCCAAGGTCTTGTGCAATAAGAATAATCTCCTTTATTCCTGAAGATAAAAGTAGGCGCACTTCTTTAAGAACTTGCTCTACAGGCTTGCTGCGCAACTTACCTTTAATTGCGGGGATAATACAAAAGGCGCACTGCTTTTTGCACCCTTCTGAAACTTTTAGGTATGCATAGTGCTTAGGAGTGGATAATTTCCTAGGAACTTCTCCAATTTCAAGATAACTTTTTGCTGAAATGCTCTCGCCTTTTTCTTTAGATTCTATAGCTTCTAAAATATGTTCAACATCACCAGAGCCTAGAAGGTAATGAATATAAGGAAGCCAAGGTTCAAGCTCACTTTTATGCTTTGAAACCATACATCCTGTAAGGATAATCTTCGCACCCTTCTTTTTCTCTTGAATCAAGCGTTGCAAGTACGCTTTACCTTCATCTCTTGCTGCTTTAAGAAAGGCACAGGTATTCAAAATTAAATAATCTGCATTTGCCAATTGATCCGTAGCCTCATATCCTGCTTTTAATAAGATCCCTAACATTACCTCGCTATCTACAAGATTACGAGAACACCCCAGGCTAATAAAATGAATTTTATTTCTAGTATGAACTATTTTTTGTGAAAAAAGATTTTGAGTAGTCATGAGCATTCTAAAAGGTTAATTTTAAGAGGAAATCTTGATTCTTTTTGAAAAAATATAGCATAATAAGTGATTTACCATCACTGGAAAGGGCTCTTTTATGGCAAGCAAGAATCGAGAAATCATTAAACTAAAAAGTTCCGAAAGTTCTGATATGTATTGGACCGTAAAAAATAAAAAGAAAACAACAGGTCGACTAGAACTTAAAAAATATGATAGAAAGCTGCGTAAACATGTAATTTTTAAAGAAGCTAAGTAAAAGGTTTTTGCATCAGCTCTATAAACCTCTTACGTAAGGTTGGTGAGCTGAAATATGAAATTAGAATTCTGCATAGCTTTAAAGTATTTAATCCCTAGGCGAGGAAGAATTTCTTCAGCAATTGTATCCCTATTCTCCATGGGGATCATTTCTCTTGTTATCTGGTTATCTATTGTTTTCATTTCTGTGATTTATGGACTTGAGCAAAGGTGGCTTAATGATCTTTCTCAACTTCACTCGCCAATTACTTTACTTCCTTCTGAAACTTATTATGATTCTTATTTTTATCAGATTGATAAACATGCGAATCTTTCAAACTATACTACCAAGACTCTGGGGGAAAAGCTTTTTTCCTATCCCTCAGATCCTTACGATCCAGAAATAGATTATCGTCTTCCTCAGCATTTTCCTAAGCCAGATCTTAACTCCACAGGAGAATTAAAAGATCCTGTTTCTCTCACCATACAAGCGATTACACCATATTTAACACATCAGCACGCAGAAATTTTAGAATTTGAAGAGGGAATGGGGAACCTTTATCTCAATACAGAAATGCATAGACCTTTAGCACAAACGCTCTCTCATTTTATTTCCTACTCTTCTAAGAGCTTTTACAAACAAAAGGTTCTCCCTTATGAGGAAGCTGATTACAGCTCTACAATGCTCAATGCTCTTAATCGTAGTTCTCAAGGTTGGGAAGAAGACTTTAGGATACTACAAGAACGCTATCAAGGATCTGCAATCCTTCTTCCTCAAAACTATAAAGATCAGGGTTACAAAATAGGGGATGTTGGGAACTTAAACATTTACAATTTGGAAACCCAAAAAGAGATTTCTTATACAGTCCATGTTATCGGATTTTATAATCCAGGACTATCTCCTTTGGGAGCAAAAACTGTCTTTATTGATCCAGAGCTTGCTGAGCTTATTAGAACAAGAACTGAAGGAGCTGGTATAAACAACGGATTTAGAATATTTTTCAAAAATACGAAAAATATTCAACTCATTAAAACACAAATACAAAAAATTTTAAAAAACTTGGAAGTAGAAGATTATTGGGAAATTTCTTCTATTTATGACTATGAGTACTTTAAGCCCATTTTGGACCAGCTACAAAGTGATCAAATTCTTTTTCTCTTTGTTACCATGATTATTCTTATTGTTGCGTGTTCAAATATCGTAACTATGTCTATCCTCCTAGTAAACAATAAGAAAAAAGAAATTGGGGCTTTAAAAGCTATGGGAATCTCTTCAAAAAGCCTCAAAAAAATCTTTGCTCTTTGTGGAGCTATTTCTGGAAGTATTGGAGTCATTTTAGGAACAGCATTGGCAATAATTACTCTCAATAATCTACAGGAAATTGTAAAGTTTCTGAGCTACTTACAAGGGAGAAACGCCTTTAATCCCGTATTTTTTGGGAACCATCTCCCAAATGCCATCCATCCACAAGCAATCCTTTGGTTAGGTTTAGGGACCTTAATCCTTGCAGCAATTTCTGGAGTATTCCCTGCAAGAAAAGTCGCAAAAATGCAAGTTTCAGAAATCTTAAAAGCTGATTAAAAATGACTGTTCTTATAGAGGCAAAACATCTTTCTAAAAGTGTATCACAACAAGATCAAAAAATTTCTATACTCAATGATGTTAACCTTACCTTAAATGCAGGGGAAGCCGTAGCTATTACAGGGCCTTCAGGAAATGGGAAAACCACCCTACTGCATCTTCTAGGAACTTTAGATGCTCCCTCTTCGGGAGAAATAAAATTTTTTGGAAAGAGTTTGCAAAACTCAGACCTTTGCAAGTTTCGGAACCAACATATTGGTTTTGTTTTCCAAAATTTTTATTTGCTAGAAGATGATTCTGTATTAAACAATGTTTTGATGCCAGCAAACATTCGTAGAGAAAAGACTTCTAAAAAGTCTTATATGTATGAAAGAGCCTTAGAGCTAATTGAAAAGGTCAAGCTTTCTCATAAGCTGCATAGTTCATGCTCTAAGCTTTCAGGAGGAGAAAAACAACGCGTCGCTATAGCGAGAGCTTTAATTAATGAGCCGTCGATTATTCTGGCTGATGAACCCTCAGGAAATTTAGATGAGCATACGTCCCAACACATTCATGAACTTCTTCTTTCTCAAGTAAATCCACACCGTGGACTTCTTATTGTTACACACAATAAAAAACTCGCTTCTCAATGCAACAGAGAGGGGAGTATTATTAGAGGACGCCTTCTTTTTTAAGAGAGTTTTCTTCAATTAATAACTTGAATCTTAAATAAATAGATCAAGCTACCAGACTCTCTTTTTATTTGGAAAAAATTTTGCACAAAATTATAATCCCTTCTTTCTGATAGAGCGGTTAAATTGTTTATGGAAAAAAGAAAAGATACGAAGACAACCCTTGCTAAAGCCTCTGAAGTCAAAAAATCTTGGTATGTAGTTGATGCCGCAGGTAAAACTTTAGGAAGATTATCATCTGAAGTTGCAAAGATTTTACGTGGAAAGCATAAAGTAACATTTACTCCACACATTGCTATGGGAGATGGAGTTATTGTAATCAATGCTGAGAAGGTACGTTTAACAGGAGCTAAAAGGGCACAGAAGGTTTATCGCTATTACACGGGATATATTTCTGGACTAAGAGAAATACCTTTCGAAAACATGCTCGCAAGGAAACCTGCATATATTATTGAGAACGCAGTTAAAGGTATGATGCCTAAAAATCGTTTAGGTAAGAAGTTATTGAAATCCTTAAGGATCGTCAAAGGCGAGTCTTATGAGGAATACCAATCTCAAAAGCCAATCGCACTAAATTTTTAAAATAGGGTAATTCGTGGCAAAAAATACGTTACAAGAGTCTGTAGCTACAGGAAGAAGAAAACAAGCTGTATCTAGTGTACGCCTCCGTCCTGGAAGTGGGAAAATAGATGTGAATGGGAAAGATTTTAATGTCTATTTTCCTTTGGAAATTCAAAGGTCCACAATCCTATCGCCTTTGAAAACTATTGGGGATATAAATCAATATGATCTTATTATTCGAGTTAGTGGCGGAGGAATCCAAGGACAAGTCATTGCAACTCGTTTAGGCTTAGCTAGAGCGTTGCTTAAAGAAAATAGTGAATCTAAACATGAGTTAAAGAGTTTAGGATTTCTTACTCGGGATCCTAGGAAGAAAGAGCGTAAAAAATACGGACATAAGAAGGCTCGTAAAAGCTTCCAATTTTCAAAGCGTTAAAATTTTTCTTTTGTTCTATTGTTTTGCAAAGCCTTTCTTTAAAGAAAGGCTTTTCTTTTTTTGGGGATTCCAAAAGAAGCGATTTTCTTTTCTTCTGTGCTTACTCCTGTATAGAAGTTTCCTTTAGAAAGCTCACAATCTCTACCTAAGATACTGATGTGCACTTTGCCAATACTCTCAGAGGCATGAATTAAACCATGGGAATCTTTCTTTAACATCACATGAGAAATTTTTGATGTTTCCTTTTCATGAAGAAAAACCAGCCCTCCGATAGGGAGCTCTTCAAAGCTATCTACAAAAATGCAATCTAGGTACTGATCTCTAGCATTTCTAGGGATATTCCAACCTTGAGACTGATATAAAAGATTTACAAACCCTGAGCAATCAATCCCAAAATTATGAAGACCCTTATGTAAACTGCGCCCTCCCCAAAGATAGGGAAAATCTAAACATCGTTCGGCATCCTCTAATAAACAAGAGGAAGAAATGTTTTCTTTAAGATGGCGGATGTCTCTAGGATTACATGTAGGTATCCCTGGGCCGAAAGTTTGAGATAAATATTTCACCATCTCTGAAGGTAAAGAAAGCTGATTATTTGGGGATAAGGACAATAATGTGCCGAAAGGAAGGGGAAGCTTCCAAGGCTCTAAAAGTGCTGAAAAAGAAATCACCGCAGCATTAGGAGTGCAATCAGAATGAACTACACAGGGAACAAGTTGCTCTAAAGCTAAGGTCCCAGGATAGGGACGCCAAAAATATTGATCTCGCACTATCTGAGAATAGGCGTAAAACCTTCCTGAGCCTCCAGACAACACACTTTCTCCAAAAAGCAACTGAGTTTCTAGCCCCCCACAAGGAGAATATAAATCAGCTATAGAGGAAAAAATGCGGTAGTATTGCATAAAAATGTTTTAGCAGGCTAGACTACGCTACATTGAAGGATACTTTGGAAAACTTCCTCTTCAGAATGTTCAGCAGAAATTCTAGCGACCTTCCCTAAACTTTCATAATAAGCAATCACAGGGACTGTACTTTCAAGATACACTTCTAACCTTTGTTCCACAACTTTAGGATCATCATCAGAACGTTGTACCAAAGCCGTATGACATACAGAGCAAGCCGAGATGTCTTCTTTTTGTTTATAAACCCTATGACAAGAAGGACAGATATATCGTGAACTGATCCTGCGGATAATCTGTTCTTTAGAAACCTCTAAGAAAATCACGCGATAATCAAAGCCTAGAGTTTCTAAAAAATCATTTAACTTATGTGCCTGATCTAGATTTCTTGGAAACCCATCAACAATAGCTCCACAAGAACAATCAGGTTCTTCTAATCGATGAGAAACCAAACTCCAAATCAAGTCATCGGGGACAAATAATCCCTGATCTAAATTTTTTTTAATCTCGATCCCTAGAGGAGAATTTTTCTTAATTGCTGAACGCAATAAATCCCCAGAGCTAATGTGGGGGATTCCTAGCTTTGTAGAAAGATGTTGTGATTGCGTTCCTTTTCCAGATCCAGGAAGCCCCATAATAATATAAACAAAACCTTTATGCATGTCTGAACCTCTCTTAAGAACAGCATTTAAAACAAATTATCACCAACACATTCTTACTATAATCTCTTGTTTCAACACACAAACCTATCTATAAAAAAACAGAAAAATCTTTATTTTATTCAGCAAAGAGATCTTTAAAAAAAGAGACTAGATGAAAATAGTAGAGAAAAAAATATTTTATTAAATAATAAACGATTAAAATTCAACGTAGTCTTTCATCACCTAGCTAAAAAGAACCAAGAGGGGAACAGTGGCTTGTCATTCAATTTCTGTCTGCTCGAATTCGAATCTTTGTAACAAGATGTCTTATGCAGCAATAAAAGTCCTTGGCTATACTCTATGTTCCCTTTCAATACCGATCATTTCAATAATAGCTGGAGTTGTAGGAACCATCCTTCTTATAGTAAAAACAGTATATTTCCTTATTATCCATGCTTTAGGAGCTATTTGCAAAACAAATCCTATCTCCCTATATCAGAGATTTTCATGCATAACACATTCTCCTAACCTAGCATATTTAGCGCCAATTTTGCTCATTCCAGTATTCGGGAATATTGTGTATGTAACTTTTCTTTTGAATAAAGTGATTTCTCATCAAGAAGGTTCGATGTCATTCTCTGAAGCTCTATGCATATCTGCCTGTTCTCCTTGTTACTTGATGCTCGATTCTCTTATTCTGAATCCTATTATTCCTCATGACAAAAGTAAGAAAATTTCTTAAACGAGCTTCTTATCAATTTGTTGAACTCTCTTAAGTAGTATGTTCCCTCGCTCTGAGAGCAGGGGAATGTTAAAAAACTAACAATACCCGACAATACCCGAAAAAATATCAACAATTTTTCTTTTAAAAAGGAGTTATGCTATAATAGTTGGAAATTTTATCCTAAAGTCATTGTAAATCAAGTGTTTTTATGAGCTTTTTTGCTATAAAAAACCTGAGGGAGTAACGATATGTCTTGTTATCTATTAGCCAAAAGTTATGAATCCGACCTTGTACAACCAGCTACATGTACTAAACTTTCGTGTATAGCGATTGACTCCCTTCTTTTACCGATAACCTCCATCATTGTCGGTGTGGTAGGAACTGTCCTTCTTCTAATTAAATTTATATTCCGGCTTCTAACCTTTCCTATCTCTCAACTTGCTAGTAGGTTTCATGGTGTGACACCCCCTACAACGGCTGACTGGTTTTCTTCCTGTATTTACATGAATTCTTATCTTGTTCCGCTCCTTTTAATCCCTGTAATAGGCACGTTAATTTACTGCTCAGCGATTTCTAAAGTCTTTAAAGAAAACGAAGGATATGAAGTCTCGTGTTTAGATGTTACTGTAACTGCTTTAGGCTGTCCTTGGGAACATCTTAAGACTCTTGCTCAAAAATGGTAGATAATTAGCATAAAAAGAAAGCCTCCTTTTTAACTAAAAGGGGCTTATAGCTTATTCCTCTACTTATGAGGTAAATAAGAAAGGTGCTAGATACCATCTTGAACAGAATTGTATATCTAGTAAGCTTTATGATGGTTTTTAACTGGTTTAATTTAGAATCTTAAAAAAAAACTTCTATAAAGAATGTATTAAATTTTTGTACTATTCTTGTATTCATAGCCTTGTTGAAACTTCCTGTATAGGGCCTATAATCAAACGCTCCTTTTATCTCTGTAGTTCTTTCAAAGCTATTCAATATTTACTTCAACAAACCCCGTTGATTAGTATTTTATAATTCTATAGAATAACAAATGCTTTTTAACTTATAATTCTTAATCAAAAAAAGTGCAAAAAAACGTTTGTAATGTTAATAAATGCATCCATCCAAGCTAATGAATTAACGATTGCCTCCATAAAAAAACTCTGTAGTCCAGAGTATGCTAATCTTATACCTTCTCCAACAGCAGGCAACCAATCTGTTCGTTGTTTAACTCGTTTTCTTCAAAATAGAAGAGATTTTGACCTAAGACTTCTTCGTGCTTTAGCAGAAGCAAATAATATAATTTCTCCATCGGAAGGTCCGACACAGCAGTCTGAATTACTTCTTTCAGCCTTTTCTTTTGTTGACTCCTTAACATATTTCTTAGAAATGCTGGGGTGGATAAGTATATTAAGGGATATCTTCAGAGGAGGAAGCAGGTCGCAACATGAGGAGGGAACGCTTGCGGCGATTGTACTTGGATTTATAGTAATGATACTGACAGTAATCCTAGGTTTAACTGCAGGGATTGTTGTTATAACTTCTATGAAAATTCACAAGGCATCTCGGTACATACTGCGACAAAAAGCCTCTGTAATCAAGTTACAACAAAAGTTAGGTTCTTCTTCAGAATCTTCTGCATTATCTCGTGCTGCTGCATTAACAGCTCTTCAAGGATCGCAGTATACAATTAATGCCTATAAAGTCTTTAAAGCCTCTTCTATATATCTCCTTGTAGTGGGCATTATTGCTACACTAGCTCTTTTAGCCTTAGTCGCTGGCATTGTTTTAGCTGCTTTCTTTACAGGGCCGGGAGCTGCAACAATTATTTCAGCAGCTGTGATTGGATGCTGTGCTTCTGGAGCTATAGCTTTTAGCTTAGCTATTGTTGGTTTTATCTTGGCAACTCTTGATAATTGTCGAAAACAAGCAAAAACATCCTATATTCTACAAAAAGCACTTCTACACACAGCTATGAGCGAACGTCTCTTACAACATCCCGAGAGGTTCCGTAATTGCTCAATTTCCAAAGCTGTTCTTGACCGTTGCCTAAATAACCATCGCTACCTTTTTTCTTCTGAAGATCTAATGGCTTTAGGGCTTCAAGGCTCAGAAAGTGGTGATAACCTGTGGGCGGGAGTGCAAAGCTCTCCACCATCTTATGAAGAGGCTGTAGGATCGACGAATTACGTCCCACCACCATACAACCCCGATCATCATGTTACACCTTCAGCGCCACCCCCACCTTATGAATAGTAGTAATCGCACCGTAAAAAAGTTTTTTCTACAAAATATCTAGTTTATGCATTGAAGGAATAGACTCAAAGTCACGCATATCAAATGCATCTGGGGAGAGAATCCAAAATAAAGGTGCTTTTTCTGTTCCTATAGATTCTATAGGGAAAAGCTCTGTTCTATTTTCGGGGAACAAGATTCTTCTTATAATTTCTTTTTTATTTTCTCCAGAAACATAAACTACGGAGTGTTTACTTTTTCTGACACAAGGGAAAGTTAGTGTTATTCTTTTAGAGTCCAATTGAGGGATATAATTGAATACAACAAAACGCTCCTGCTCCTTTAAAGCTTCAGTATTAGGAAATAGAGAAAGAGTATGACCGTCTTGTCCTACTCCAAGCATGACCATATCAAAACTGCACTCTGGAACGATAGATTCTATAGAACTCTGATAAATTTTTGCTCCCTCGGGATTTTCCACTTCCATACGAAAAATATGCTCTTCTGGAATACGTAAATCCTGTAAAACACTCATAGCTTGGCCATAATTACTTTCCGATGACGTTACAGGCACATCCCTTTCATCTCCCCAAAATAAAAAAATCTTGTTGGGATCTAGAAGATCTTCTTTATTCTTAACAATTTCTTTATAAATAGTTAGGGGAGTTTTTCCTCCAGAAAGAGCGACATAGAAAGCACCTTGTGACTTTATAGCCTTGTTTGCGGAGGCTATCCAATCCTTACAAGCAAGCTCTAGAAAAAGATCCTCTTTTTTTGTAAGCAAGATCTTATGATGATTATTAAAGTTTACAAGTGTCGCCATAGATTCTCGAAATCCTTTATAAGGGCCTCCAATATCGCCCATCTTTTAAAAGTAATTGATCGGCTTCTTTGGGGCCAGAAGAACCCGCTGGATAATTTGGGAAAGATATATCCGTATTTTCTTCCCAAGCTTTCAACACAGGAGTGAAAAGTTTCCAAGAAGCACGGACTTCATCCCAACTTGTAAATAAAGTTCGTTCTCCCAAGATGCAGTCACATAGCAGGCGTTCATAAGCTTCTGCTGTGGTCGCATGGAAATAACTATCGTAACGGAAGTCCATTTTTACAGGACGTACAGTGTTATTTGTTCCTGGAACTTTACAATTGAATTGTAGAGCAACACCTTCATCAGGTTGAATCCGAATAATCAATAAGTCATTTTCTAAAGGACATTGCCGACATGCCTCAGAAGAAAATAAAGTATAGGGGGGTTTTTTAAAAATTATAGAGATATCCGTAGATCTTTTTTCTAAACGCTTGCCAGCTCTTAAATAAAATGGAACACCTAGCCAACGAGGATTATTAATAAAAACTTTTAAAGCCACGTAAGTTTCTACTAAAGAATCAGGAGAGACATTCTCTTCCTCTCGATATCCTAATACAGAAACTCCTTGGACTGTTCCCTGACCATACTGTCCTCGCACTATAAGATCTTGAGAAAAAGGAAGTATCTTCTCTAAAATTTTTATTTTTTCCTTTTTTATTTCTTCAGAATTAAAGATTGCGGGAGGCTCCATAGTCAGTAAGCATAAAAGCTGCATCATATGGTTTTGTACCATATCTCGAAGCATTCCGGACTGTTCAAATAAGTTCCCTCTGGTTCCAATCCCAATAGCCTCTCCCAAGCTAATTTGGACATGATCTATGTACTGAGCATTCCAGCATGACTCAAATAGCATGTTAGCAAAACGTATGGTTAATATGTTTTGAACTGTCTCTTTCCCTAAATAATGATCTATCCGATATACGGAATTCTCTTCTAAATTTTCCTCTATGCATTTTTGAAGTTCTTCAGCACTTTCTAAATCTCTTCCAAAGGGTTTTTCTATAATGACTCGAGACCATGGCGAACTTTTATCCTGATCATGGTAAAACAACCGATGAGTATTTAAATTTTTGATAATTGTGGGGAAATATTGTGGGGGAGTTGAAAGATAAAAAACACGATTTCCTTCTGTTCCATAAAGCTCATCTATCTTTTTTAAAAACTCTCTTAAAGATGAATAACCAGAAGGATCATCAAATGCTGAACGATGATAAAAAATACGACTTTGGAAATCTTCCCAAACTTTAATGTCTATTTCTGATGAAGAGGAAAACATGGTAATCGCATGTTTCATTGCATCTCGAAATTGTTCATGAGACTGTTCTCTGCGGGCAAATCCTACACATACAAACTTTTTAGACAGACGTCCTTCTTTAGTTAAATGATACAGTGCTGGTAACAATTTCCTTGCGGTAAGGTCTCCTGTGGCTCCAAAAATAATCATAACACAAGGAGGACAGCAAGGAGAAGCCTTTGCTTCATCTAAGCTATCATTCTGTTCTCTCATGACACTCTCCTAATTTTTGCCTTACCAAACCAAGAGGAAAATAACAAAAATAGAAAAAAGTTCCTATGAGGAAAATCTTCTCTAAAGGATAATAAAAGATAAGACTAAAGACATCTCTCTAAAAAACTTGAGAGTATCAAAGTTGCGGCTAGAGTATCTGTTTTCCCTTTTCTTTGCTTTCGGCTTAAACCACAATCATGTTTCAACATACGCTCAGCCTGAGCTGAAGAAAGACGTTCATCCCAAAGAATAACTTCTATACAAGTAGCTTCTTTAAGTTTCTTTGCAAAAATAGCAATTTCTTCTTGCAAAGCGGAGACTTGATTCCCATACATCGGAATAGGATTTCCTAAAATCACACAAGATACGTGTCTTTCTACAATGATCTTTCGAAGTGTTGTTACTATAACATCCAGGTTTTTTCCTCTTTCTACGGTACCAATAGGAACACTAAGAAATAAAGGTGCTGAGGCACATGCTAGGCCAACGCGTTTCAGCCCATAATCCACTCCAAGATATACTTTAGTATCTGAGGACTCAAACATAACTTTGGTCCCTAGAATAGGCAATAGCAGCTTGAATAAAACCAACAAATAGAGGATGAGGTGATGTTAATTTTGAAATAAATTCAGGATGAAACTGGACACCAACCATCCAAGGAAGGTCTTCAATTTCAACAATCTCACAAAGATTTTTTTGTGGACAAATGCCAACAACTTTTAATCCATGATCTTCTAAAGCCGAGACATAATCAAAATTCAACTCGTAACGATGGCGATGACGTTCATAAATTAAGGAGGTTCCATGATAAGCTTGGAATACCTTACTTTCTGTGTTTAATACGCAAGGATAAACTCCTAAACGCATAGAGCCTCCAGTTTCTAATAAGGAATCTTGTCCTTTCATGATGCAGATTACAGGATCTGGAGTCTCTTTATTCATTTCTGTAGAGTCTGCTAAGGAAAGCTTTAAAACATTACGGGCATACTCAACAACAAGGACCTGCATTCCCAAGCAAATTCCAAAATAAGGAACACCGTGTTCTCGACAAAACTTTGCAGCGGAAATTTTCCCTTCCCACCCACGAACACCAAATCCTCCGGGAACAAGGCATCCATCACACTGCTCTAAAAATTCATTTAGATTGGGATCTTCAGCATCTATAGGTAGGGTTTCTATAGCATAATTTAAGCTCAAGGCTGCATGCGTTAAAGACTCATATACAGACTTGTAAGCATCCTGATGCTGAACATACTTGCCTACAACTCCTATACGTATTTTAGGAAGAGGCTGAGATAAACGATGGACCAAGACTTCCCAATCGCTTAAGTTTTCTTCTCGAGTATGTATGTTTAATTTTTTTCCTATAAAACTTGAGATTTTTTCCTTAGCAAGGATGAGTGGCAATTCATAAATAGAATGCTGGACATCAACAACATTAAAGACGGCTTCTTTAGCTACATTACAGAATAATCCTATCTTAGATTTTACTTCCGAGCTAAGAGGTTGTTCTGAGCGACACATAATAGCATCAGGAATAATCCCAATCCCTCGGAGAGTCTGGACAGAGTGCTGGGTAGGTTTTGTTTTAACTTCTCCTGCAGCAGATAGGTAAGGGACATAGGTCATATGAATGCTAAAGCAATCACTAGAATGCTCATGACGAAACTGTCGTATGGCTTCTAAAAAGGGGAGCGACTCTATATCTCCAACGGTCCCACCAATCTCTACGATGACGACATCAGGAGAATGCTTCTCTGCACACTCATATATCACTTGGATAATTTCGTTGGTAATATGGGGAATCACCTGTACGGTATTTCCAAGATAGTACCCTTCGCGCTCTTTCTTTATAACTCTAGCATAAATTTGTCCCGAAGTTGCTGTGGAATGCTTGGAAAGCTCTGCGGAGCAGAACCTATGATAATGGCCGAGATCTAAATCTGTCTCCACACCATCACTAGTGACGTACACTTCCCCGTGTTCAAAAGGATTCATAGTTCCTGGGTCTACGTTCAAATAGGGATCTAACTTTAACATGGCCACTTTAAGCTGCTGTCTTTCTAATAACAACGCCAAAGAAGCTGCTGTTAATCCTTTACCTAGGGAAGAAACTACGCCTCCCGTTAAAAAGATGCATTTGAAAGGCATGAGATGTATTTTTCCACCTTTGTTATATCTTCAGGATAATCTACAGAAGGGCTTTTAGCTTCGACGACACAAACATATATGTGCCCTCCAGACTCTAGAATGCGCAATTGCTCAAGATCTTCTGCTTCATTTAAAGCAGTCGGAAGTAGCCGCACATATTGAAAAAGAAATTCTTTTCTAAATGCATATACCCCAATATGCAAATATCTAGGAGCAGGCTTCTTATATACACAAGGAATCGGACTCCGGCTAAAATATAAAGCTTTTCCTTGCTGATCAAAGACACACTTTACTTTTTTTTCCGTAAAAATCTCCTCAGGATCCGTACTTATTGCTACAGGAGTCACTACATTTGCCTCGGGGCACTCATCCAACTTACCAATTAAAGCATCTATTACGCTTGGGGCTAAACAAGGCTCATCCCCTTGAATATTCACGATAATTTCTGCTTCATTAAGATACCTTTCGGCAACCTCAGCAGTGCGCTCTGTACCGTTAAGACAGTCTGGGCTAGTTAAAACACAGCACCCTCCGAAACTATGAACATGCTCCATAATACGAGGATCTTCTGTTGCAACAACCACAGCATCAAGAGAAGTGCTACTCGCAGCGTTTTCATAAGCCCTTCGAATTAAAGATTTTCCAAGAATTTCAGATAATGGTTTTCCTGGGAAACGAGAGCTTCCCCATCGTGCAGGCAAAACCCCAACCCGCTTACCCTGAATTCGTTGGCCACTCATAGCACGCGTAAAAATCACTTTTTCTCTAGTTTTAAATCACCAGGATTATCTTCAGAGGTTTTATAAAAGACAAGAAATTTTTATTTTTTTCGAAAAAAATAGTTTATTTTCATAAATAAACCTGCAAAATAATAATATTAAATTAATTAGCATGTTTTGTTTTTTAATTTATTATGTTTCGTTTCTTCAAAAAGGTTTTATTGCTCTCTCTTCTCTCCATTATGACTTTTTCCTTAGACGCTGCGGCAGAAACTCCTTCAGGGTTTTTAGGAAGAATTAAGGGGTGGTTTTCTAAGGGAGAACTGCAAAACGATATACTGGAAACAACCCAGGTTAAGGATTCCCTACAGTGGAAGCGCTATGACTATACGCAAAGCAATGGGTTTTCTATAAAGCTTCCTGGAGAACCGGATCATACAGGGCAAATTGTTGAAATTCCTCAGTCTGACATTACTATACACTATAATACCTATGTTACAGAGACCTCTAATGACAATACTGTTTACGTTGTTTCTGTTTGGGAGTATCCAGAAAAAGTGGATATTAGCCGTCCAGAACTCAATCTCCAAGAAGGATTTGCGGGTATGCTGCAGGCACTACCTGAGTGCCAAGTTCTATTCATGCAGGCAACGCAAGTCCAGGGACATAAAGCTTTAGAGTTTTGGGTTTCTTGTGAGGATGTGTATTTTCGAGGAATTCTCGTTTCTGTAAACCATACCTTGTACCAAGTCTTTATGGTGTATAAAAACAAAAATCCTAAGGCTTTAGACAAAGAATACGAGACGTTCTCAAAATCTTTTACTGTCACAAAAGTCAAAGAGTCGAAAACACTAACTTCTATACGAAAGAAAATCCGGTTATAAACCAGTTCTCCTTATTTCGAAGATTTGCTCTTTCAAGTTTAGTTTTTTCGCTACCTACTAGACTTGAAAGAGCCATCTTCACCAGGAAGCTTTTCCATGTCTCTTTCTGAGAGCTTTCCTATATCTTCTACCTAGGAATTCAGGTTTTTCTATTCTCTTTAACTCTATTTCTCCTATAAGGTGCTTATATGCTTTTTGTGTGCCAGTGCTATGCTTCGTCTATTTGCGCTCATTCTCTTTTTGGGATCTGCGATCTCAGGATTTGCTAGTGAAGATGGTCTTCTCCTTTTAGAAAAGCAGGCTCCTATAAGCCGTATAGGCATTATATTCGCACTTCCAGAAACAGAACGCGGAGCTTCAGAGTCTACGTGTCCTATTCCTTGGTTTTCCAACAGCGAGCGCTCTAGAGAGGGGAAACGCACTTATTATTCGGGAGATTACTTTGGAAAATATCTGGTAGTCTCTTCTTTGTGGCCCAACAAAGTTTCTTCAGCTGTTGTAGCGTGCAACATGATCCTAAAACACAATGTGGATCTTATTTTAATTATTGGAACGTGTTATTCACGAGCTGACAATAGCTGCTTTGGAGACGTCTTAATTTCTCAAGGTTATATTAACTACGATGCTGATGTAAGGCCTTTCTTTGAACGGTTCGAAATTCCTGATATTAAGCAGAGCATCTTTAAAACTAACACCCTCTATAAAGAAGCGATTAAAGAGGGGGGGAAGAAATTTCTTTTGAACCATAAAAAAGAGATTCAAACACTTTTGCAAACTTATGGTTATTTAAAACCTACAACAGAAACGCAACACACTCTAACCGAAGGGCTGGTGGCTACAGGAGAATCTTTTGCGATGTCTCGCAATTACTTTCTTTCCTTACAGAAACTTTATCCTGATATCCTGGGGTTTGATAGTGCAAGTGGTGCAGTCTCTCAAGTTTGCTATGAATATAATACGCCATGCTTGGGAGTGAATATAGTTGTTCCGCATCCCTTAGAATCTCCAAGCAAAGAAAGTTGGCAAATGTTTCAAACAGCAACAAGTAAAATTTATATGGATACGTTGCTGAAAAGTGTTTTATCAGAACTCTGTGTAACCCACTAATCAAAACGTTATCATACTTTCTTTATTGAGGTTAAATCTTTGAGCAAGTAAGATAGTGGTTTAATTTCTTTCCCGAAACATGAATGGGGACTTAGCTTAGTTGGTAGAGCGTCTGATTTGCATTCAGAAGGTCAGGAGTTCGAATCTCCTAGTCTCCAAACCTGCGGTTATAGCTCAGTTGGTTAGAGCGCGACACTGATAATGTCGAGGTCCCAAGTTCAAGTCTTGGTAACCGCAAGCTTTCTGCTATGTTTTGGATCTTTTTATGTTACAAGTTTCCAATTTGGATTATTCCTACAAGCAAGAAGTCATTTTTCAAGATGTTTCTTTTTCAGCACCTCGGGGGGCTATCACTATAATCTTAGGAAGATCTGGTGTGGGGAAAACCACTTTATTTCGTTTGCTCTCAGGCCTTTTGCTTCCAGATCAAGGCTCTCTACTTTGGCAAGGAGAGCCTCTCACTCAAGATCTTGTTGCCTATATGCAACAAAAGGAAGCTTTGCTTCCTTGGCGTACAGCCTTAAAAAATATCTTACTTCCCTATGAATTAGGGCCTTCTCATCTAAGAACTTCGGTACCTTCTTATCAGCTACAGAAAATTATTAAAAATTTTGACTTGGATACTATTTTGGATCGCTATCCTGATGAGCTCTCTGGGGGGCAGAGACAGAGAGTTGCTTTAGCAACGCAATATTTATCTCAGAAGCCTATTCTTCTTTTAGATGAGCCATTTTCTTCTTTAGATCTTCTTCTTAAAGAGCAGCTTTATAAAGATATCGAGATGTTAGCGAAACAAGAAAATAAAGCTGTAATCTTAGTGACTCATGATTTCCGAGATGTTCTATTTTTAGGGGATTTTGTTTTTGTGATTAAAAATCATAAATGCATTCCTGTATCCTTACAACGAGTTTCCTCTAATGATCATCATGTACTGAACTCCCTTAAAGACCTTTTAAGCACAACATGAAAACTCCAGGGGCATCTCTTAACTCTCTAATGCAAGCGCATGTTTTTTCTTCTGAAGAAAAGGTTGTGCTTTACCAAAAGATCACCAGGCATCGCTATCTTGGAGCTCCAGCTGCGATTTTTGCTGCGCTGATTTTAACCTTTGCTACAATGAGTATCTTTTTAGGGTGTGGGTTATGTTGTGTCTCTGAAGACCTGAATATTTGGATGGAGGTTATCCTTCCATTTCTCGTTCCTGCTATTCTTGCAATAGTCTTATTAGTGATTCCCTTATGTATTTATGCCTATCTGCATCACGAAAAAGCTATGGCTTTACAAGAGAATCTTGCTAAAAGCAACTACACTCAAATCCTTGCACGCTGTCAGCAAAGTCCCTCTCTGCCTAGACCTAAAAAGCAGGTTTTAGTGAATTTTATCGAAACTGAAGTCTTAGAACCTACGTATTCTCGTAGATTTTCTTATTCTAATCTTTTTTATACGCAGAAGTACATTTCAAAAATGTCTTCTTTAGAAGAATCTTCTTATCATAGCCTTATTAGCCAGTCTATAGATACTGTAAAAGAAAGAATTTTCATGAATAAAGAGCAGCGTTTAAAACAAGAAAAAAAAGAAAAAGAAGAAGAGGAAGAAAAAGCTCAGAAATCTACTTCTTATATTTTACCTTCTCCTTTTTCCTCTCCTCACTTAAAGCTTTTAAAGTAGAAGATCCTATGCCCTTAACGTCCCTTTTCCTACTACGGTAAGGATAAAAGAGAGGATTCCTGTAATAAGAATAGGAAGGAATAGAGGCGCGTGAATATGAATGTGGAAAAATACAGGAGAAAGTAAGATCGCTGCCGAAAAAAGCAAATTTATCCATCGGATCTGTCGTAAGCTCTCAGAAAAAGCTAGGGTAGAAAAAACCAAAATTGCCCAGCAGCAAATGTTTAAAAAGCTCTTTAAAATGGGTGAGGGCTGCATTGTACCTATGATCTTTATAAAAATCGCAACGACGACAACTTGGACAACCTGATTTAAGGGAAAAGAGATCCCTAAAAATGCCTGCTTACACGCTCTTTGCAAGGGTAACACGGTGCGCTCTTCCCAAAGTAGGGTATGTTTATAGTACTCTGAACCCAAAAAAGCAGTTTGTAATAAGGTTTTCTTATCTTCCCAGAACTGAAGCAGATACTTTACTGTTGCAAGGACCTCATCATACGCAAAGGCCATGGCTAGTGCAGGCTCTAGTGTTAAACAAAAACATAGCCAACAGTCGAATCGTTGCAAGTACAAAACTATAGGAACTAAAGTGAGAACTATTGAGCTTCCTAGTGTGAGTGCTGTAGCTATGACAATCTTTGGTCTTGTATGCCATCGACGCTCACTTCCTGCTAAAGATAGCACAACAAGAAGGGTATATGCCGTCATCAGCATAGGGTATATCATGGAAAACTTAGAAAGCGTAATTTCCGAAATCCCCAAGCTTGCTGCTGTAAGGTAGCGTGTATGCAACCATGCTAAAGAGCAGATTACCAAAACGGCGGCTCTTCTTCCTCCTGCAGAGGGATTGTAGGAGGATCCTTCAGGAAGAGTAGGGCCTACTTCTAAAGCTTCGGGTCTTGTCGGGGAAATACATACAACTGCTAAGATGGCAAATCCTACTAGGGTATCATGTGCAAAAGCTACTGAAGGGCGTCCCTGAATACAGGCAAATAAAATCACCCAAAGTCCTATGAAAGCCCCCAACCAGAGAAAATCTCTTCTTTTTAAGAAAACAAGAGATAAAAGAATCAAAACGACTCCACAAACAGAATCAGAAACAATAAGATCTCTTTGCGTGTAGTTCAGGAGCGTAGGTGTACAAATCAGTAAAAGCCCTAGGAAAGCTGGGAAAATATTTAATTTTAAAAATCGATAACGAAAATGCTTATAAATATTATCGATAGCTTCTTTATCCATAATCAAAAGGCTTTTGCACGTTCTTCTTCGTATAAAAAAGAAGGGGATAAAAGTGGAAGCTTTTTATCTACGAATACTTCAAATAAGATTTCCTAATTTTCCTAAAGAAAACCCCTCTTAAATAAAACTTTTTTGATTTTTTTGATTTTTTGTTCTATTGCTTAAAGGAGATCTTCATGAAGAGAACAACTTTGAATAGAAAGGCCCTAGTTTCTGCAACAGCATTGTTTTTCTTTGTATGTTTAGGACTGATGGTCCATAAAAAACATACCCTCCTTCCTCCGAAATCCCACATTCCTACGAACGCGAAAAATTTTCCTACCATTGGCAACCCTTATGCTCCCATTAACATTACGGTCTTTGAGGAGCCTTCATGTTCTGCTTGTGCAGAGTTCTCTACAGAAGTATTTCCTCTGATAAAGAAGCACTATATTGATACTGGTGAGGTCTCCTTTACATTGATCCCTGTATGCTTTATTCGTGGTTCCAAGCCTGCAGCACAAGCCTTGTATTGCATCTACCATCATGATGCTCGTCATCCTGATATACAGGCTTATATGGAGTATTTTCATCGTTTGCTTATCTATCCAAAGAAGGAGGGGAGCTACTGGGCTGAACCTCATGTTTTAACAAAGCTAGCAGAGGGATTAAAGACTAACTCTGGAAGAAGCATCAACGCCAAAGGCTTAGAGCAATGTGTTGCTTCGGGGAATTACTTAGAGCAAATCAAAAAAAACAATATTTATGGCTCTCAGGTTTTGGGTGGACAGCTCGCCACTCCCACTGCCGTAGTTGGAGATTATCTCATCGAAGATCCTACTTTTGATGAAATCGAGAGGGTGATCCGTCAAATTCGCCAGCTACAAGCCGCGGAGGAAGATGATGATTAAATTCCTACGTGCTCATGCGCTTTATTGTGCCTGGCTTGTATCTTGCTTGGGCACTCTCATTAGCATTTTCTACAGCTATATTCTCAATATCGAACCCTGCATCCTTTGCCACTACCAAAGAATCTGTTTATTTCCTCTCACGCTAATTTTAGGGATCGCCGCTTATCGCAACGATCCCTCTATAAAACTCTACATACTTCCCCAAACTCTTCTTGGGCTTGCCATTGCCATATACCAAATCTGCCTTCAGGAAATCCCTGGAATGCAAATCGATATTTGTGGACATATTTCCTGTAGCACAAGAATCCTTCTCTTTAGCTTTATTACCATCCCCATGGCCTCAGCTTTGGGCTTTTGTCTCATAGCCTGCCTGCTGATCTTAGCAAAACGCGACTAGTCTTTTTATCCTAAAACACTCTTCTATAAAGCCAGGCCTACAGGAACTCTTAAACGATTTAAAAAATGAAAATCATAGGAATGTAGTTGTAAAACTCAACCTGTGTAATAAGAAGATTCCTTTAGAAACCATCTTTTTCCCACAGCAATACTCAGGGAGAAATGCGTTTTCTAAATCTCATTACATAAAATGGCTTCACGTAAATTTTTCATTACTTGCTGCATATAGTGAAGATTATGGATAGAAGCCCATATTGCAGCATTAGGCTCATGAACCTTAAATAAATGACGCAGATATGCTCTTGAAATCCCCGACGAACAGGTTATGCAAGAGCATTGAGGATCTAGAGTTTCTAAGTCATGACTGTATTGTTGATGGAGAATCTTAATAGCTCCCTGTCGAGAAAGGATTAAGCCGTGGCGCGCAGCTTTAGTAGGATAAGAACTATCAAAAGAATCTATACCGCACTTTACCAGAGCTTCTATAGAAGGAAGGTCTCCAATCCCAAGAAGATGCACAGGGCGCTCTTGAGATAAACATGAAGTGGTTGCCTGTACTACGGAGTGCATCTCCTCTCTATTGCGGCCTAAACTTCCTCCTATGGCCACTCCATCGAAAGGTTCATCCTCTACAAACTTACACCCTACACGACGCTGCTCAAAGTCAGTCCCACCATGAACCACCCCATACATCGATTGATATCCTGGGTTTTTTTTATGGTAATCTAGGGAGCGCTTCTCCCAAACATAGGTTCGTGAACATGAACTTAAAAAGTATTCCTTTTCAGAATGAAAGGGGAGAAGCTCATCTAAGGGGATAATAATATCTGCACCTAAATCTTTCTGTGCCTGGACAGAAACCTCTGGGGAAAGAAAAAGTTGTCTTCCATCACGATAAGACTTAAACCACGCCCCTTCATCAGTCACTTTAAGCAAAGAGGGTGCCCCTTGTTTCTTCCCACAGCTCTTGATCTCTGCTGCTACAGAGCCATATGCTAAACTAAAAATCTGAAATCCCCCGGAGTCGGTAATTATGGGAGCATTCCTTCCTATAAAGGTATGCAAGCCTCCTAGTTTAGCAATCTCTGCAGTCCCAGGATGCAGGAGAAGATGGTAGGTATTGCAAAACAATAGGGGAATAAAACTATGATCTATGACGCCTTTAAGAGCCCCATGCGTGGCTACAGGAACAAATGCTGGGGTATCAATTACACCGTGAGCAGTTTCTATTTGTCCTACCCGAGCTCGGGAACGCGTAGATTGATGAAGAAGATGAAATTTTAGTGCCAAAATCTTAACAACTGCAAGGATTTAGAACTTTACAGAAGAAAAGAATATCGGGGGAAGGGTTTAGAGTAAATATTATTTGTTTATTCTCTAATAAGAAAAGAAGTTAAGATATTTACATAACTGAAAAACTTCCTTGCTGCAATAGGTTTTTTTTAAAAAGTCGTGTATAATAGGTAGCGATTCTTTAAAAAAAAGCTGTAAAGTCCAAAATGCATGCAGTAACCACTCCCTATGAGGAGTTTATTCAAACTATACAAACCTATCCTTCCCCAATAAAATGTCTTGTTGTTGGGAGGTACCATGACTATGGTGAGCTTGAACATACTCCCAAAAGGATCTTGCCCTATGCAAGCCAGATGCCTCTTAAAATGCGTTTGTATCGTAGTCTTCCCCTCATTTCTACACTCGCCGGAAGCATTCGGATTCTAGAAGCAATTAAAGCTCCCTTGCACCCCAAAGACCGTTGTGCACATAAAATCGAGCTTCTCTGCGGAGTTATTGAGCTTTTAGGGTTAGGAATTCTTTTATTTATTTTTGATATTGTTCGCTATGTCCTTGCTTTTGTCTTATCTCTGCTATCCATGCATGCCGTAGACTTTGCTAGCGTAATTTCCCGTTTTTCACATCCCGCATCCCAGCAAATGTTACGCTTTTCTATGTTTTTAGGGGAACTTAGCGAAGTGATTATTTAATAGCGCCCTCTTTCTATAGCCTCCGAAAACTGTAATGGGTAGAGAAATAGCGACAACGCTTAGTTTTATTAGCAATGCGAGAAAAATTACCTCGTTAAGATGCGCTACAATCCCATACAAGCCAAGATAGGAAAACATTACAGTATCGAGAATCTGAGTAATTGCTATTGTCATAGCGTTGCGAATCCCAAAGTACCGATATTTACATATTTTTTGTAACCAACTAAAAAGCCTTCCGTCTAATACCTGCACTGTCATCATGGTGACTAGGGAGGCCACGATTAAACGTAAAGTAGGAGAAAAAAGCGCAAGAAAGTGCTCTTGGCTAATATCATATTTAGAGGGGATTAAAGCTAGGTGTAGCTGTGTCATAAGCAAAAACGCCATGGTAATAACCCAGGATCCCAACATGATCTCGTTAATGCTTTCCCGATCATAAAGCTCTCGAGCATAGTTCAAGCTCGTCAACATCCCCACCATATAAACATCTGCGCTAGTCACTTCAAGTCCCCAGAGGCGCACTTGTTTTAGTACGAAAATGTTCATCACAATGGAAAGCAATGAAAGCCATCCCAAGAGCCAACTTCTTCCTCTAGAGGCGAAGAACATCCCAAAGAAGACACATAAGCTAATTTGTATACAGAAAATAATCTCGTTAACATCCATAAGAAGCAATAATTTGCATAAGACTTTGCCCTCTTGCTCCTAAAAAGGCTTCTTAACTCCCTGTAACACTAACTAGGGTATGTTAGCTAGAATAATAACACATATGCATAGGAGGGGAAAGAGCCTTTTATGAAAGCCATAAATTTTTAGAAGGGAAGAGCTTACATAAAGAAAATAAAAATCCTTAACAAATAAAAAATACAAATATTCGCTTTAGAGCTCCCTAACTCTGGGCAAACATTAAGACCAAAATGCAGTAATCCCCCTTTTATTTTCTATATAAGAGCCTATGACTCCAGCCTGTGCTAATCTGGACAAAACTACCTTTTGATTGCTACCCAAGATCACTTGCCATATTGTTGGTTTCCAAAGATCCTTGCTATCCTTGCAACTATAATTATAAGTATAATACTGCATAGTAGATTCTAATGCTTGGGTTTGGGGTTGCTCACTAACATTTTCAATAAGCAGGGAATTTAGATACAACATTAGAAGTTCTTTCAGCTTCTGACAATAATTTTTATCAAAGGTTGTTACAGATGTTTTCCAACTAGTTTGTCTTAACTTTAAAACTGCTTCAAGCGCTTCAATAATAGTAGGAGGGTACTCCTTATTCTCTTTAATCTCATCCAAAGAGGTAATATGGTCTAGATTGAACACAAAGAGGATTTCTTCTGCGATCTTCTCAAGATCAAGAGTATAAGACAATTTTAGCTCTCCTGCTTGTGAAACCGACAAGCTAATTTTACGATATTCTTCTGGAACAAAGAGAAAGTTCAGAGGGGCCACTTCTAGAGCTTCTTGATGAAGCTTAGGATAAAGAAGCTTCAACATATTCCCATCAATATCAAAAGCTAGCTTGGGTTCTGCAGAGTAAGACACCCTGCGGCATTCCAAAGGAACTCTAAAGAATAATGGATGTGCTGCAGTAATAGCTTCCTGAACTACATAAGATTTTGAGAGGAGAAGCTGTTTATCTTGATAAGGAAGGTAGGGATCTAAAAAAAAAGCATTTTTAAGAAACCTGCCTAAACATACATGCAAAAGGTAGCGCACAATATAGGCAAGAATCAACACTGGGATAAAGATAAAAGCAAGAATTTTTAAGATTCTAACGCATATGGAAGTTTTAGGGTAGTACGACAAACACACACGTACTCCCTCAGGGGATCTCCCCAAAAATACCACCTTCTCTTCTCCAAGAGAAAGAAAAGAATCGAGTGCTTCGGAAACTCTCTCTAAGCGGGTTTTAGGATAATACTCAGAAAAACCATAAGATTTCATATGCCTCTGATTTTAAGAAATTTGCAAAAAAAAAGAAAAGCGCTTCCTAAAAAATGTATGTTAGAAAGAATAAAAACTGCTAATTGGGTGTGCCCTTCTGGTATTCACGCAATTCTGAATCTTTCTTAGGCAAAAATCCAAAGAACCTATTTAGGGAAGAGGGATGAGAACAGTAGGAAGGAGTACTATTTGCTCTTCTTTTGAATTTTAAAAATCTCTCACAAAAGAAGAGATTTACTTAAGATATTGGAACTATTTTTAATAAAAACTAAAACTTACTTCAATAATATGCTGGTATAGCCGCCTCTCTAAGAAAGTTTCCTTTGAAAATAACCAACAATACTTTTAGGTAAGAAGCGATCTATGTCTATGCTATAGAAAATCCTAGTTCTTGGATTGCGGAAGACATAGATTCATCCCCTTCAAGATGATGTAGTGTAGAGGGGAGATCACCCAAATAGTTAGGAGGACAAATACTATCTGAAGAAGGATCAGTGTAATCAGGGCAACAAGGAATATTCCCCCTAATCCTACACTCTCAACAATGCCTATTAGAGTATGGCCAAAACATCTCACTTTGGAGTCTTGAGCATGGTTTGTAGACCACACACTATACAACCGTGAAAGCCCCAATATACTCCCTACTATAGGGAGAGAAGCCAGAGCCACCCTGAGCCAAGAAAAAGATAACGCTGAGATAAGACCTGAGGATTGTCGCACAAAACCTAAACGCACTAGGGGATGACGAGAGCAATTCTGTATGACAAACTCGCAACTGTCTTTATAACGACAACATAACATAAGGAAATCTTATTTATTTTTAAGAAGAACTAAAGAATCAAGAATAACATTTTATTAAAACTAAAAATAAACTAGCCACAAAAAACGATCACATTCTTTTTTAAAAAAATTAATAAAAAGAGAGAAAAATAGAAATACCCCCTCGGGAACCTTGGGGGTATTAGAATAAAAAATATGGAGGATTTTATTTTTTAAGATCGAGCTTCAGCGACAACTTCCCTAGCTTCTACATTTTGAGAATTTGAGGGTAAAAGTGTTGTGATGCTATTGCCATTTGCAGCAAAAGTTGTATCTAAGTAAGAAGAGGCAAATTCTGCACCATAGCCTGCAGTTTCCACGGCTTGCCAGATAGCATTAAAGCGGTCACCTAAAGGTAGAGCATCTGCACCTGTATGGAACCGAGCCTCACGAACGGAGAACATGTAGGCAACAGTGAACCTGTCTCCGCTGACATCAGAAACAATAACGGGAACTAGGTCGTGGCACTCGCTATAGATAGAGCACAAAGTATTAAATGTTTCTTGATTGACATTACAACACACACCGGAGAAAAAGATGCCGCTGCCTTCTTCAAGAGTGACAACTTCCGCATTGATATCTGCAAGTTTTGCTTTGTCTCCAGAAACATTAAAGTTAAAACTACGACGACAGCCTAAAACGTTTACAGGAATACTCCATAAAGCAGACTGTGAAAGTGTTTCCCGAAAAACTTCTGGGTTCATCAATTCGTTATACATCACAACAAAAAGAGAATTGAGTGGAGAAGGGGAAACTGCAGCAGCAATCCTCTCCCAAACGGCATCAGGATGTTTAAGAGCACCATGGTCAAATTTTGGCAATGCAGCTTCGGCTTCTCTAGCCTCAGAATAATCTTTAGTAAAGACGTCATGTCTGCATCCTGCTAAAACAAGCGATACGCACGCAAAAGCCAAAATGCTAACTCTTTTTATAAAATTAAGTGAGCTTGATGTTTTCATATTTCACTCTCTTTACACTATCTTAAACAAAAACGAAGCTAGACTAGCAGCACGAATCTTTGTTTACGATAAAAAAAATTATATAAAAAAAGAACCAGGAGCAGGGGAAAATAAGCGATATTAAAAAATAAAGAGAACTAGGATGGATAGATTTGTAAATTCTTCCTATCTCTAAAAATCTTTCCTCTACTAGCGCTGTTATAAAGCGAGGTAAAAGACCTTTTCTATAGAAATTCTAGAAGGGCCATAGACTTTACAAACTCTATTTATCTTAGAGTTCGCTAACTTGTATTACCTCTATACTGCGCAATCTCTCAAGCTCTTTTTGCAAAGATTGGGCCTCTTTTTCCGTTGCTGCAAGCTGTTTCCTTAGGATTCCTACAAGACTGGAATTTACAGAGCTCACTACAAAATAAGCACCTAGACCAATAAATAAAATTCCAAGAATCACCAACACTGAAGCCACAGCAATGATGGGAACATTTAGCATACTTAATCCACTAAGAAGGAACAGAATAACAAAACTTGATATGATCGTTCCCAAGCCTAAAGTAAAAACCATAATATCTATAAACAAACGATAAGAGGTCATGCGCTCTATTTTCAGCTCATTATAAGGCAAAGATGTTTGAGTCCCCACTGATATTGGGGAAAGTTCCACTGAAACAGTCATGTTTTCATATCCTAGTGAGTTTTCACAAACAAAATATGTTAAAAAAATTTTTAATTTTCAAGATGTGCATGGAATTCTTTCCTAGAAACCTCTTGGAAGGCATTTCTATTAAAACATAAATGACTCACAGGCACTTGACAATATTCATTAAAATCTTAAAACTTATTTTCTTTTGATCGCAAAAGGAACAAATGGAAGAGGCGTTAACCTTTGATGATGTTCTTCTTCTCCCACAATACTCTGAAGTTCTTCCTTCAGACGTCTGTATAGAAACGAGACTGTCTTCCTCTTTATCTTTGTCTATCCCTATCCTCTCAGCTGCCATGGATTCTGTGACAGAGCTTCCTATGGCTTTAGCTATGGCTCAGCTAGGAGGAATGGGTGTTGTGCATAAAAACCTCTCCAAAGATGCTCAAAGCCTCTGTGTACAAGAATTCAGAAAGTGCACTGGGAAGGAAATGCCTATCGCAGCTGCGATAGGCATAGGGAATCCAGGAATAGAAAGAGCTCAGGCGCTGGTAGAAGCTGGAGTTCAAGCTTTAGTCATAGATACCGCTCATGCGCACTCTAAATCTGTACTACAGACTGCTATACAGATAAAGTCTCTCTTCCCTGCAACAACATTAATTGCTGGAAATATCGTCACAGGAGAGGCTGCAAAGCAGTTAGCAGATGTTGGTGTAGATGCTGTTAAAGTGGGGATTGGGCCAGGCTCTATTTGCACCACTAGAATTGTATCTGGAGTGGGCTGTCCCCAAATTACTGCGATCCTTTCAGTATCTCAAGCTCTTCAAGGTTCTTCTGTTTCCCTTATTGCAGATGGAGGGATGCGCTATTCTGGGGATATTGTCAAAGCCTTAGCTGCAGGGGCAGATTGTGTCATGCTTGGAGGGATGCTTGCTGGAACAAAAGAAGCTCCAGGGGAGATAGTATATATCGAAGAGCAAGCTTATAAAAAGTATCGAGGGATGGGTTCTATAGGAGCAATGAAGCAAGGTAGCGCAGATCGCTATTTTCAAAAGCAGGAGCAGAAAAAGTTTATTCCGGAAGGCGTCGAAGGGTTTGTTCCTTTTAAAGGCTCTGTTAAAGATGTGCTCTTTCATATCCTCGGGGGGCTGCGTTCAGGAATGGGATATTTAGGGGCAAAGACACTTAAAGAACTTAAGAAAAACACCACTTTCATAAAGCTCTCACAAGCAGGAAGAGCTGAAAGCCATGTACACAATCTTTACCATGTGCAACGCTCCCCGAATTATTAATCTTTACCCAGGAAGGGCATATGAGCACTATAGTCATTCTTGACTTTGGATCTCAGTATACGCAACTTCTTGCGAAACGCATTCGTCAGCTTTCCACGTACTGTGAAGTTCTCCCTTGGGATGTTTCTTGGGAAACTCTACGCTCTCTTTCTCCCTTAGGAATTATTTTTTCTGGGGGGCCTCATTCGGTGTTTCACGAAAACTCTCCTAAGGTACCCTGGGAAATTTATGAGAGCTCCATTCCTATTTTGGGAATTTGCTATGGGATGCAGCTTATCTCCAAAGACTTTGGCAGCGAAGTGTATCAAGGGAATCGAGAATTTGGCTATACACCAATTACTCTTATGGCTAGCGAGCTTTTCAAAGATATTGTCTTGGAAGAGAAAGATTTTGTTACTGAAATCCGCATGAGCCATAGCGATTACGTAGCAAAGATTCCAGAAAACTTTAAGCTTATTGCCAGCACACCTACCTGTCCGATTGCTGCGATAGAGCACATGCAGAAAAAAATTTTCTGTGTACAATTTCATCCTGAGGTTTCTGACACGACTCCTGTAGGGGAGAAGATCCTAAAAACTTTTGTGCAACGTATTTGCCAAGCTCCAAGCACCTGGAATCCCCAAGCTATTCAGGAGAGTCTCATTCGCGATATCCAAGAGAAAGTTGAGGAAAATGAACGTGTTCTTCTAGGCCTTTCTGGAGGAGTAGACTCTACGATAACTGCTGCACTCCTTCATAAAGCGCTTGGGGAACGTGTAATTTGTGTGCTTGTAGATACAGGATTCCTTCGAGAAAACGAAGTAGAAGAAATTGCCTCGCAATGTGCCTTTCTTAAAGAGAACTTGCTTATTGAGAATGCCTCTGAACTTTTCTATAGCAAACTTAAAGGCATCCATGATCCCGAGGAGAAAAGAAAACTTCTTGGACAGACCTTTATTGAAGTATTTGAAAGCATAGCCAAGAACCTCGATATTCATTGGCTAGCTCAAGGTACAATTTATTCTGATGTCATTGAATCCGCACATTCTGGGAACTCCTCGCAAGTGATCAAGTCCCATCACAATGTTGGAGGCCTCCCTGAACATCTCCATCTTAAGCTTTTAGAACCCTTGCGCTATCTATTTAAGGATGAAGTTCGTACATTGGGAAGATCGCTATCTTTATCTTCACAGCTTATAGATCGTCATCCTTTCCCAGGGCCGGGTCTCGCGATTCGCGTTTTAGGGGAAGTCCTTCCTGAGTACCTTCCCATTCTTCGTAAAGCAGATAAGATTTTCCTTGAGGAGCTAGATGCTCAGGGGTTACTTACCTCTATAAATCAAGCTTTCGCAGTGTTCCTCCCTGTAAAATCTGTTGCAGTTAAGGGAGACTGCAGAAGCTATGGATATACTATTGCCTTAAGAGCAATAGAATCCACAGATTTTATGACCTGCCGTTGGGCTCATCTCCCTTATGAATTTTTACATCGCTGTTCTTC